>CAZZMI010000009.1:0-38182 GCA_964655275.1 uncultured Anaerolineae bacterium
CTCCCGGGGGGAATGGGGGGTGTCCCCCCAAGGCTTTATCAAAAAGGGGCAAACCCCCAGCATTAGCAATTAGCCCACGAGTGGGACCCAAAACCACGGCAAACCCTCAGCCCACGAGGGTGGGATTGAACTCCTTTCCCCTTTGCTTTGCTTACCGCTTGTGTTATAATTTCCCTCAAAAGCCATGCCCATTAGAATCCTTCCCCAGGAAGTTATATCCCGCATAGCAGCGGGGGAGGTCATAGAAAGGCCAGCTTCGGTGGTAAAGGAGTTGGTAGAAAACTCCATTGACGCCGGAGCTTCGGCTATAAGCATTGAAATAAGGGACGGAGGCCTCTCCCTAATTCGGGTTGCTGATAATGGTTCAGGCATACCAAAAGAGGATGTTCCCCTCCTTCTGGAAAGGTTCGCCACCAGCAAAATCTCCTCCCCGCAGGACCTCCAGGCTATTAAAACACTGGGTTTCAGGGGAGAAGCTTTAGCCAGCATTGCTGCTGTGGCAAAGATTGAAATCCTCACCCGCGCAAAAGGAGAGGAAATCGGGACAAGGTTAATAGCTGAAGGGGGGATCAAAACCATTGAAACAGCTGCCAGTCCTCAGGGGACCCAGGTTACCGTTCGTAACTTGTTCTACAATGTTCCGGCCAGGAGGAAATTCCTTAAATCCCCATTCCGCGAGACCGAACTTGTCCGCAATACCGTCATCCGCTATGCCCTTTCTTACCCGCATATTGCTTTCAGGTTCATAGCCGATGGGAAAGAACGCCTGCTGGCCCCCAGCGCTAAACCCCTGGAGAGGATAGCCCAAACCCTGGGCCGAGATTTGGCTTCGGAAATGGTGGGAATAAGCTGGGAGGGTGGGGATATAAAAGTGAAAGGCTTCATAAGCCGGCCAACGATCGGGAAAACTGGGCGGGACTGGCAGTTCTTCTTCATCAATGGCCGACCTGTGAGGGCTGGACTTTTGGCTGTAGTCCTTGAAAGGCCCTACACCGGAAAGATAACTCCGGGAAGAAGGCCTGCAGCCGTAGTCTGGATTGAGGTGGACCCTAACCTTGTGGATGTGAACGTCCACCCTCGTAAAGCAGAGGTTCGGCTGGCTCAGGAGAGAGCAGTCTACTACGCCCTGGGCAAGGCCGTGGAAGAGGCATTGGAAACTTTCCCCCATAGGGAGGAATATGTTCAGGGAGCCTGGCCCTTTGAAGGGGTATCTTATCCTGCAGTGGTAAAGGAGGAGCGGGAAGAATATTTCGCCGCACCACTTTCTATCCTTGGCCAGGTTGATTATACTTACATTTTAGCCTGGACACCTGAAGGGTTGATGGTTATGGACCAGCATGCTGCCCATGAACAGGTGCTTTTTGAAAAGATTCTGGAAGGAAAAGAGCGCTATCCTCTGGTCCCTCCTTCTTATCTGGAACTTCCTCCCGTTGAAGCAGAGCTTCTGGAGGAACATCTTGGAACTCTGGAAGAGCTTGGCCTGGAGATAGAACCCTTTGGTAAGGGAGCTTTCCTTGTGCGGACAACCCCTTTCCCCGCAATGCCGAACCTTCTTCCGGAATTAATGGAGAAGCTTGCAGAGGAAATGCGCGAAGTCGGCCGGCTTTCTGAGGAAGAGGTGCGGGAAAGGCTGGCTATGAAGATAGCTTGTTTGGCAGCCGTGAAGAAAGGCGATATCCTCACAACTGATAAGATGCAGGAAATCGTCACCGAATTCTTCAACTCCTGGTCCCCATCCACTTGCCCTCACGGCCGGCCAGCTTTCTTCATCCTTAGCCGGGAGGAAATAGAGCGAAGGTTCCTCAGGTGAAAATAATGCCAGGAGGGGGAGGATGAGGATCCTTTTCGTCACAAGGCATGCTGATTACATCCCTTTTGGATTAACACATCTTTCCAGCATACTTAAACGGGAAGGCCACCAGGTGGATCTGGTCATAGCTACTCATCAAGATCCCATCCGGGTGGCCAGGGAATTTAAGCCCCAGATCGTAGGCTATACAATCTACACAGGCCTGCACCGCTATTACCTTGAACTCAACAAAGCCATAAAAGAAGCGCTTGGGGGCAAAGTCCTCTCAGTCTTCGGCGGCCCCCATGCCACTTTCTTCCCCGAGGTGATTGAGGAAGAGGGCGTAGATGGCGTATGCATCGGAGAAGGGGAAGAGGCCATGTTGGACCTGGCCAACGCCCTTGAAGGAGGATCGGATTACCTGTCAATCCCCAACTGGTGGTTCAAGAGAGATGGTGAGATTATTCGCAACCCATTAAGGCCTCTCCTTGAGGACCTGGACTCCCTTCCCTTCCCCGACCGCGAACTTTTCTACTCCAAAGATCCCTTCAGCCGGGAGAGCGGGCTCAAACACTTTATCTCCAGCCGTGGTTGTCCCTATCGCTGCAGCTACTGCTATAACCAGGCTTTCAATGAGATATACCGCGGGCTGGGTAAAATTGTGCGACACAGGAGCGTGGATAATGTTCTGGAAGAGCTCAGGTGGGTAAGAAGCAAATACCCGTTGCGCTTCGTGGTCTTCCTTGATGACCTCTTCATCTGGCCCTTAAATTGGGTGGAGGAGTTTGCCGAAAAGTACCCCAAAGAAATAGGTCTCCCCTTTTTCTGCAATGTGCGCCCAAACCTGGTTAGCAGGGAGTTAATAAAACTCCTGAAAGAAGCCGGATGCCACAGCGTGGGCATGGGGGTGGAAACCGGCGATGAGGAGATCCGGAGGAAGCTCCTCAAGAGAGATATAACCCAGGAACAGATACTGGAAGCCGCTCGTCTTATAAAAGAGGCAGGCCTAAGGCTCATAACGACTAACATGGTTGGACTTCCCGGGGGTTCTTTGGAGATAGATTTCAAGACCCTGGAGCTCAATATTGCTTGCCGGCCCGATTACGCCAACGTTTTCCTTTACCAGCCTTACCCGAGGACCGAGCTCGGAGAATACGCAAGGGAACATGGTTTGTTGAATGGCTATTACGATGATATAGGCCCATCGGCCTGGGACCGCTCCATAATACGGTTTTCAAAAGAGGAAAAGAGGCGGATTGAGAATTTCTCCAAGCTTTTTGCCCTGGTAGTGGAATGGCCCTTCCTGATGCCATTGGTAAAATTGTTGATCCGGCTACCCCCTAACCCCATTTACCGGCTTGTATATAAGCTCTGGAAGGGCTACACTATAAAAACCAGGATTCACCCTTACCGAACCTCTCTGAAGGAGTTCTGGCAAACAGTAAGGCATTTCCTCAGGATGTATTAAAATGGCCGGGAAGAAAAAAGGGGGGATCCAAAGCTTATTCTTCTGGTTTTCCATAACTTTGCTCCTGAGCCTCAGTCTCCTCATCTCCGTGGGGGCAGCTGGAGCAGTTCTGGCTTACGCTTACGTTGCCCCACAGCTCCCCCCGCCCGAAGAGCTGGCTCACAGAGCAGTATCTTTCTCCAGCTCCAAGATCTATGACCGGGAAGGTCGCCTCCTTTATGAAGTGATCCCACCGGGAGGTGGAAGGCGAACTGTAGTCCCTCTCAGTTCCATCTCTCCTTACCTGATAATGGCCACAGTAGCTACCGAAGATGCTCGCTTCTTCCAGCACCAGGGGGTTGATCCTATTGCTATCCTCAGGGCCCTCTGGCAGGATATAAAGGCTGGAGAAGCCGTTTCCGGAGCCAGCACGATCCCCCAGCAACTTGTTCGGAACCTGCTCCTTCCACCTGAAGAGAAGAGCCAGAGGACTTTAAAACGCAAGATAAAAGAGGCGATCCTCGCAGCCGAAATATCCCGCCGCTATTCCAAAGAAACCATTCTGGAATTATACCTTAACGAAATTTACTACGGCAACATGGCTTACGGAGCTGAAGCCGCTGCCCAGACTTATTTCGGCAAGCATGCTTCAGAGCTTAACCTCGCTGAAGCCTCCTTCCTGGCCGGGTTGCCTCAGGCTCCGGCCCTCTACGATCCTTACACAAACTTCCAGGCAGCCAAAGCCCGACAGGCCGATGTCCTTCGCCTCATGGTAGAAGCAGGATTCATAACCCCTGAAGAAGCCCAGAAAGCATACCAGGAGGAGTTGAAGCTTATACCCCCACGCTTTGAAATGAAAGCCCCCCATTTTGTGATTTACGTCCGCCAGCTTCTGGAGCGACGTTATGGAACTGATGTGCTCTACAGAGCTGGCCTGAAGGTTTACACTACCCTCGACCTCAGGCTTCAGGAGATGGCTCAGGAAATCGTAAAAGAACAGGTGGGAAAGCTTAAGGATAAAAATGTGACTAACGGAGCTCTTGTGGCGATAAAGCCTCAGACCGGGGAAATCTTGGTCATGGTGGGAAGTGCCGATTTCTACGATGAAAAGATCAGCGGGCAAGTGAACATGGCCCTGGCTCCTCGCCAGCCTGGTTCAGCCATAAAACCCGTAACCTACCTTGCAGCCTTTGAGAAGGGCTGGACCCCCGCCACGCTCATTTGGGATGTCCCTGTAGAATTCCCTGATGGCTACAAGCCTACCAATTACGATAACCGCTTTCACGGCCCTGTTACCGTAAGAGTTGCCCTCGGAAGCTCCTACAACATACCAGCAGTAAAAGCCTTGCAGTTTGTCGGAATCCCCTCCTTCCTGGAGATGGCCCGCCGCCTTGGCATAACCTCTTTCACCAGGTCTGATTATGGCCTCTCCATAACCCTTGGAGGGGGAGAAGTGAGCTTGCTGGAACTAACTGCAGCTTATGCTGTTATAGCCAATGAAGGCAAGAGGGTTCCCCCAGTAGCCATCCTCCGGGTGGAAGATGCTGCCGGGAGAGTGCTGGAACAATATACCCCCCCACCCGGAGATCAGGTTATCTCCCCACAACATGCCTACCTCATAACCCACATCCTGGCCGATAACTGGGCCAGGACCCCAGCCTTCGGGCCCAACAGCGTTTTGAAACTTTCAAGGCCTGCAGCTGTCAAAACCGGCACTACCAATGACTGGCGCGATGGCTGGACTATAGGTTATACCCCAGATTTAGTGGTGGGGGTATGGATCGGGAATGCGGACAACTCTCCAACCAAGAGGGTTCCGGGAGTCAGGGGGGCCGGCCCCATCTGGCACGAATTCATGGAGAGGGCCCTCGCCGGAACCCCACCGAAGGAATTCCCCCGCCCTCCAGGGATCGTGGAAGCGGAAATATGCTCTAAATCGGGAGCAAAGCCTTCCGAATATTGCCCGGAAAGAAGAATAGAGCTATTTGTAGCTGGCACCGAGCCTAACGATCCATCCAAAGATTTTTACCAGAAAGTCCGTATAGACCGGCTTACTGGAAAGCTCGCCACCGAATATTGCCCTCCGAACCTGGTGGAAGAACGCATTTATGAAGTTTATCCACCAGAAGGAGAATGGTGGGCTATCCAGAACAACATACCCCAGCCCCCCAAAGAATACTGTCACCTCCACACTTTCCCACCTGAAGTCAGGATTGATTATCCCTGGGAAGGCCAAACACTTCAAGGGGTGATAGAGATAAGAGGGACTGCTAAAGCCCCCGATTTCTCCTATTATGTAGTGGAATATGGGCCTGGCCCTAATCCGGGGTTTTGGACCCCAATTGCGGGGCCAACAGGAGTCATGGTGGAAAATGGCCTTTTGGCTTCGTGGGATACTTCTCTTTTAGAAAATGGCCTTTATACAGTAAAAGTGAGGGTTTTTGACCATCAGGGCAATTTCTGGGAGGCATACGTGCGCTTGAACATCCTTAACCCAACTCCGACTCCTACTCCCACCCCTACTTTGACTCCAACTCCGACCCCCAGTTTGACTCCAACTTTGATCCCACCCTCTATTCCCAGCTCTACCCCGCCTCCTCTGCCGCCAGAACCTACACCTTGATTGCACAGGAGGGGTAAGCATGCTTGCAGTAAGAACCATTGGCCCCGTTAAAATTTTCAAGATGGGCAGGGATATACTTCCGGGCAAAGCCGCCTATTTTACCGCAGCTTACTTCGTGGATGGTCTCCTGATTGATGCAGGGAGCCCTCATCAGAAGGGGGAATTTATCAAAGCCTTGGAAGGTTCCCTCATCCACACTCTGGTTAACACCCATTCACACGAGGACCATATAGGGGCCAATAAAGCTCTGGAAGATAGAGGCATAACCATCAAAGCTCACCCCGAAGCTTTGCCAGTCCTGAGCAACCCATCGCTCTTAAGGATGAGTTTTTACCGCCGGTTCTTCTGGGGACTCCCTGAACCCTCAAATGCCTCCCCCATAGGGGATACGGTGGAAACGGAAAAATATGTTTTTCAGGTAATAGAAACCCCTGGCCATTCTCCTGACCACATAGCCCTTTATGAGCCATCGGAGGGGTGGCTTTTCTCCGGGGATGCTTACGTGGGGGGAAGAGATCTGGCCTACAGAAAAGTTTACAGCCCCAGGCTTATAATGGAATCCCTAAGGAAATTGGCTTCCCTGGAGATAAGCTTCCTTTTCCCGGGGAGCGGGACTGTTCATCGCAATGGGCGGGAGAAAATTCTGTCCAAGCTTGAAGGGATGGAAGAGCTGAAGGAACACATCCTGGAATTGCACAGGCAGGGGCTTCCTCCAAAAGTTATTGCCCGGAAAGTTGTAGGGCGCGAGCCCTTTATCACATGGTTAACTCTTGGGGATTTCAGCGCCCTGAACCTGGTGGAATGCTTCCTCCGGGACTTTGTCCAATAAGCTTTCACCGAAGGAGCCGAAGCCACCTCCTGCGAGCTGGTATTTCCCCGAGAACTTTCAACCCTAAAGCTTCCAGATCTTCTCTGGAACGTATGGTGTCATCCAGATAATTCAGGAAGAAAGCCAGAGCTATCCCGGCTCCAAGAGCTAATACAAGCTTCAACGGAAGATCCAGTTTCTCCCGCAAGCTCGGCCCGATGGGGTAAACCACTGGTGGGTCTATTAATACCAACCTGGCTTCCTGCCCACCAAGCTGGGGGAAGAACTCCTCAGGCTTCTGGACCAGTTCTGCCACCGTTCCTGCTATTTCCTGAAGCTGCTGAGGGTTATGCCAGTGAATGTGAAGGGTCAGGACACGGTGCTTTGATTCTGAAGCGATGGTTCCGTAAAGGCTTCCCGGAGGGAGCGAAAGCCTGGAGGCGACCTTATCGGCAAAGGCCCGCCCTCTCACCACCTCTGCCATATCGTCCACCATGTATTCCGAAGCGAGCCAGGTGTAATAACGGTCATACTCGTAGTAATCCCCACCCGATTGAGGGATTATCCCCACCACGAAACGCATGGAAGCGCCGTAACGAGGAGGAGAAGGATGCCGGGTGAGAAGGCTACCCCCCAGGACTATCAGGAAGATCAGGGTTATGAGCCAGAAGTAGCGCCTCAGAACTGCCCAGTATCGTCGTAATTCCATGGCTCCTCCTCCGGAGTGCACCCCCCAAGCTTCTCCAGGGCCTCAAGAACTTTACCCAATGCTTCCGCAGGAGATTTCATGACCAGTTCCGGATCAAGGTGAAGGGGAACCCAACCCAGGGCTGCCAGTTCGTAATCCTGAGCTGCGGCTCTCTCCCGCACCAGTCCCGAAAGAAGCGGCTCTTCATCGCACATTACAGCCAGCTTCCCTTTACGACAGAAGAAGGCAAAGTCTATTTCTTTCTCTTCTTCCCCCTGGATTAAGAAACGCCTTTCAGCAGGGAGACCATTCTCCCGGAACAATTCCCACAAGCTTTCCTCCGCTTCGCCTCCGATCCAGAGATCGTTTATCTCTTGAGCCCGGAGAAGCCGGCCCAGAGTTGTGGGGATGAAGGTTATGCGGCGAAGCCTCCGGCTTGGGATTGGCCTTGGGAGCTTCTCAAGGGGACCTATTTCAATCTTGTAATACCATTCTTTAGCCCTCGGATGATCCGGCTCCTCCGGCAAAAGCTCCTCCCTTCGGGCAAGGCGGTAAGCTTTAACGGGGGCATAGTAATTTATCGCCAAACCCTCAGGCCCAAACACTTTTGTCTGGTAGAAAGCCAGGTATTCAGCTCCAAGGCGGGACGGTGCTCTTTTTACAGGGATCCTGTACCATCCTTCCCGCCGGGCTATCTCCATATCCCTCAAATTGTTCATCACCACTACCAGCACGGGAGCCATTTCGTCCATTATTCTACCTCCAGCTCCGGTGCAAACTTTCTCAAGTTTCCCCTCAGTTCAAGCAGAGCCAGATCCCGGGCCTTTGCCTCCAGCATTATATCAAAATCCCGCCGACATGTCATCAAAGCCATACGGCAGAAGGAGATAAACTCAAAGGGGTTTACAAAATCTGCATGCTCAGACGGCTGCGGAGGGTAAGCTCTCCTTTTACCTCCATCATCGCTTAATTTCATGGCTGTCCTGGGAGAACTGAAATGAACTTTAGGGATTATACTTTCGGGCCAGGTTTCAAGGCAAAGTTTGAGCGCTTCCTGCTCTTCCATACCATCGGAATGGTTCAAAAAGTGAAGGTGGTCAAAAGTTATGGGCACCCCTGTGCGGGCGTGGACCCACAGGAGATCGTTCACGGAGAAAAGGAGGTCATCGTTCTCCAGGGACAGGCGAAGGCGGACCTCGTGCGGCAGATTTTCCAGAACCCGGCACAGCCGGCTTAAAGCCGAGGCCTTATCACCGTATGCCCCTCCAGCATGAATGACCACAACGGCCTCTAATCCGAGGTTCATGGCCTCCAAGATCCGGGTCAGGGCAATTATTTGTTGCAGGCTGTGCTCCACCACCTCCTGGTGCAGGGAAGTGAGGTTAATGTAAGAGGGGTGAAAGGAGAAGCGTATACCCCTTTCTCTGGCCATCTTACCCACTTCCTCCAGTTCGTGGGCACATTCCTCTATCTGGTGGTGGAAGGCAGGAAAATCGGGGTGAGCTATGTATGGGGCAAGTTCTGAGGCAAGCCTGTAGAATCTTATCCTTTTACGCTCAAGGTAAAGGATTATATCCCGCAGATAAGCCAGGCTAACGGTCAGGTGGGGACTATTATGCCAGCGGCGTGAATCATAAGGCCTGAGGCCAGGATGACCCAGGATCTTAACCGGGAAACCCAGGCGCAAAGCACCTCCTAACGGGAAAACCGCCCCATGAGCTCGGCTACGGCCAGGATATGGCCTTCCATAGCTTTTAAGACTTCAGGCTTGCGGGCTTTCGGTGGAAGTTCCAGGGTCTTATCCAGAGCATAAAGCCTGAAGAAATAGCGATGGGCAGGGCCAGGCGGAGGGCACGGCCCCCCATAACCTATCCTCCCGAAACTGTTGAACCCCTGCAGGGAACCATCAGGCAGAGTCAGCAGGGGAGGAATGCCCTCGGGCAATGATGTAGTGGTGGGAGGGATGTTGTAAAGGAGCCAGTGATTAAAGACCCCTCCCGGGGCATCAGGGTCATCGCATATAAGGACAAGGCTCTTAGCCTCCGGTGGAATTCCTGTCCAGCTCAGAGGAGGGGAAATGTTTTCCCCTTTGCAAGTGTAACGTTCAGGGATAAAACCTCCGTTTTCAAAAGCGGTGCTGAAAAGAATCATGCCCACAGCCGGGGCTGCAGTTGGGGTGGGGATGGGCGAAATCTGTGTTGGAGTAAAGGTAGGCGGGATAAGGGTGTAAGTAGGTGCAGGTGATGGCAAAGGTGATGCAGGGGCTGGCCGGCATGAAAGCACCAGAAAAGCCATTACTATCAGGAGAAAAAGGCTTTTTATCCTCATTTCTCCTCCTTTCACAGCCTCCTGATGAAACCGGCAATATATAAAGGGAAGCGAGCCAGCATTGTCCTGTAGGAAAGTTTCCCCTCAAACATCCGGACAAAATCGGCATTGATTAAAGGATTGCGGACTCCAAGCTCAAAGCTGGCTTTAGGATGATTGTAGAAAGCCCAGGCCCAGAGGCGAGCTGCCTTGAGGTGAGGTGCTAGGGTCCTGTGAACCACTCTGGTGTAAGAGGCGAGGTTGTCCTTAAGGATAGATTGAACCGCAAGGCGCGCACTCATAACCCCATACCTTATGCCCTCACCAAGCAATGGGTCCATAAGCCTTGCCGCATCACCTATGAGAACTGTCCGCAAGGAGTGAAGGGGTCGGTCTTTGAGGTAGATAGGCAAAGGGTGAGCTTTAAGGGGAATTTTCTCTGCAGGAAGGCCCAGGCGAGCCATCCAGCGCAAAAAGATAGCTTTAAGGTCATCCGTGGTCCTGCCCATAGCCCCAATTCCCGCTGAAAGAAAGGTCTTCTTGGGGAAAACCCAGATGTAGCCGGGGTTAACAACGCCGAATAAGAAGAAAGCTTTGGAGTCAAAAGGGGCCATAAATTTTTCTTCCGCTGGAATTTCGGCCTCCAGAGCTGCCCCCATGGGTCCACCGGACTCAAAACCCAGGGCCCGGGCCACTACGGAATTGGCACCGTCAGCTCCTATCAGGTAGCGGGCTTGCCATTTGTAACCCCTTTCAGCCAGAACGGTGACTTTGTCCCTGTCCTCATGCACTTGCGTTACCTTTACCCCATCAACCACCTCAACGCCCGCCTTTTCCAGGACAAACCAGTCAAACCGATCCCTCATTACCATCAACACAGGAGAAGATGGCAAGGGGACAAAAACCTCTCTTTCTCCACGGAAAGAATAATGCACCCCAACGATTTCTCTTTCAATCACAGGTTCAAAGGTGAAAGGGAAAAAACGCAAAACAGAGCGGGGGACACCTCCGGCACATGGTTTATAGCGAGGAAGTTTCTCTTTTTCTATCACCAGAACCCTCGCTCCCTCCTGTCGGAGGAAAAAAGCCGCCGAGGCTCCCGCTATCCCTCCACCAACCACGATTACATCGTAAAGCATAGCTTATGCTCCTTCAAAGTGTCAGGGAAGAACCTGCCGGAAATGGGGCTACACCGTCCCCTAAAAGCCCCTTCAGGATCTCAATAGCTTTAGCTCCGGTGCAATGATTGAGATAAAGCCTCAAGATGCCCCAACTTTTGAGGGTTTCTCCCACCCTAAATATAGTGGCTTCATCACTATCTTCCAGATGCAAGCCCCCGAAAACGATTTCCACAGGCTTCCGGAACTTTTCTCTTATCACCTTCAAAGTGTTGAGTATTCCGGCATGACAACACCCACACACAACCCCTAAACTACTTCCTAAATCCAGCACCAGAGCCATATCATCCCGATATGGATCGGGGACCAGGCGCCCTTCAATGCGGGCAAAATGGCGCTCGCTCCGGCCTTCCGGTTCAGTCCTTGGATTTATATCCCCCGAAGTCCATATTCCAGGGCTAACCTCTATGGGCTCTTTGCTCAGGTTTATCCTGAGCTTGAGCATAGCTGTGGCCCAGCTCAAAGGGAAACTCACATCCCTGAGCCTGTCCTCCCGCAGAGAGAAACGGGGAATAAATATGTCAGGGTGGGCATAGACAGGGGTATAAGGTGAACGTTCAAGTATAGCCGCTAATCCTCCGGTGTGGTCAATATGGGCATGGCTCAGGACTATGGCTGAAAGGCTTTCGGGTTCGACCCCGAAGCGCGCCAGGTTATGGAGGACGATTTTCCCGCTTGGCCCTGTGTCAAATAGAACGTTGTACTCGTTATGCTCTATGAGAAAGGATAAGCCATGCTGGCTTAAAAGCCTTGTCCCTGGAAGGGTTGAATCATCCACCACGCAGCTTACTTTCAAGCTCTACCTCCTTTTAGTTGTTTTATAGCCAGGGGTAATTTCTCCAGAAGGTCTCCGGCTACAGGCCCAGCCTCGCCCATGTCTTCCTTAACCATTTCCCCGGCTAAGGAGTGGATATAGGTTCCAACCACCGCTGCTTTGAAAGGATCCAGGCCCTGAGCCATGAAGCCGGCAATCGCGCCAGCCAGAACGTCACCGCTTCCTGCAGTGGCCAGGGCTGGATTAGCGAAGGGGTTTATATATACGGGTCCTTCGGGGTGGGCTATGCAAGTATAAGCCCCTTTGAGGACAACCACTTGTTTCCATTCCTGAGCTTTCTCCAGGGCTAAATCTATGCGGTGCCGGTTTATCTCTTCGGAGGGAAGGCCGCAAAGCCTTGACATCTCTCCCGGATGAGGGGTGAGCACATTTAGCCCTTTCAGTTCCTCCCACCAGAGGGGCAAATCGGCAAGGGCGTTTAAGCCGTCAGCATCTATTACCATGGGCGGGAGGGGAGGAAGAGATACCTCCTGACCTCCCAGAAAGCCCATCTTACCCTTTTCCCACTTCCCCTTGATCAGCTGGTGGACAAACTGAATTGTCTGCTTATCTCTCCCGAGGCCTGGGCCAAGGAGCATCACCTGGTAAGAGGGCCAATTTTCAGAGAGGATTTCCAGGGCATCAGGTATTATTGAGCCCATGTCGCAGGGGAGGAGTAAGAAAGTAGTTTCAGTAAGTTTTGAAGCGATGATAGGGTGGATTGAACTGGGTATAGCCATGGTAACCAGGCCCGCCCCCACCCTCAAAGCAGCCAGACCTGCCAGGCAAGGTGCTCCGATGTAGTTGGTGGAGCCTGCTACAACCAAAACTTTGCCGAAGGTGCCTTTGTGGCTCCCTTTAGGTCTGGGAGGAAGCCAGCTCTGGACCAGCTCCGGGGTAATGAGTTCAACTTTGATATGAAAGGCCAGGTCCGGTGGGATGCCGATATCAGCCACCAGCAACTCCCCGGTAAGTTCCGCCCCGGGGAAAAGGAAATGTCCCCGCTTGGGGAAACCGAAGGTTACAGTTATATCCGCAGGAACAGCCGCAGGGTCAGCTTCTCCCGTAGTTCCGTTAACCCCCGTCGGTATATCCACAGCCACAATGAACGGGTAGCGTTTCAAATTAGAGAGCACAGCCTTCACCGAGCGAATGGAAGCTTTGCCAAAGGATTTAAGGCGCCTTTCCCTTTCGCTGGCCAAAGCTTTGAGAATTACTTCAAGGTCCTCCTTCACAGGAGGGCGAAAACCTGTCCCTAAAAGGGAATCAATTACTATGTCAGCTTCTTTGAGCAAACTCTGGAGGTTCTTTAACCCATCATCTTCCTTAGCGAAGACCAGAACAGCCCCTTCCTGGGCGATCCTCCCCACAAGGGGATCGCCCTTTGCCTGCCTTTTCCATAGATAAGCCGTTATTTTCACGCCTGCTTTCAGGAGATAATAGGCAGCGACTAAACCATCGCCACCATTATTGCCTGGTCCGACCAGGACGAGAGCATTTTTGGGGATTGGTTTAAGGGCCAGGATAACTTTGGCCACAGCATGGCCTGCTTTTTCCATCATGCTGGCAACAGTAATGCCCCTGGAAACCGCTTCTTTTTCCAGAGAACCCATTTCTTCAGCGGTTACTACTTTCAATGGATTCTCCTCCGGCCTCAAAGTTCTTCAAAAGGTGCCAGGGAACGACGAGGCCTTCTGCGTATAATTCCTTTGGCCTCCAGTTCCCTGAGCAGTGCAGCCACCTCTTCCGGAGTTATATCAATCCATGCTTTTTTAAGGGTCTCCGTTAGCTGTGCCAGGTTTTGAGCCCTTGAAAGGCTCATCACAAGGGCTCTGGCCTTGGGGGAAGCCCCCACATCTTTTAGGGCATCTTCTGGGCTCCGGTATTGAAGAGCTAGTTCAAAAAAGACATTAGGTGGAGGGAGAGCTTCTTCAACCCTCACTGGAACTTCCGGAAGTTCAGGGCATATTTTTTGAGCCTGTCTGGCAGCAAAAAGCAAGACCCCTTCCCTCTCAAGGCTTTCCAATACAATGATGCAAGAGCGGGAAACCTTGAAGGCTAAAATTTTCCTTCCTCCTTCCAGACTTTTTACTTGATAATCCCCTACTTCCCACAGCTCCGCACTAGCCCTTACAATTTTAGAGGCCAATTCTTCAATTTCCGGTGAGAGGTCGGAATAAAACTTTTCTCCTCTCTGGTTGAAGAGGGCCCAGCGGGTTCCGGGGGGTATGAGCTCCTGGATTTTCGGGAGGAATTCCTCCATAATCCTTTCTCCTTCGCAAAGCTAAAGGTGGTCCATAACAAAATAATAGAACAAAACCGGAAGTTATGCAAAGAGCAGGAGTCAGAATTGTGGTAAACCCATAGCTCACGAGGATGCCATCCCTTTGAAATCAAACACTGCTTTAACTAACTCTTTCCGCCCTTTTCCTGTCACCCACTCCAGGGCCTTCCTGTACTCATCAATCCTGAACTTATGGGTTACCAGAGTTCCAAGTTCAACCTCTTTCCGGGCCATGAACTCTAAAGCCAGCCGGAAAGTATGCATTTTCCCACCCTTATAATCTTCCACAGCATAGGAATAGGTCCCTACTATTTTAAGCTCCTTCAACCACACGGGAGTCCAGTCAATTCCGCCGGGGGTAGAAGCCAGTCCCACCAGCACGACTTTCCCCCCCGCTCCGGTGAAGCGGAGGGCTAACTCAATGCTGGCTCTTGAGCCAACACAATCAAACGTTATAGCAGGGCCTGAGATAGAAATAGGGCCACCCAGAAGGGGCTTAAGGGGCTTTGCCCCTATCGCCTGAGCCAGTTCTTCTTCCTGACCCAGCTTTACCACAACATCAGCCCCATAGCTGCGGGCTAAATTGGCCTGGAACGGATACTTGTAAAGGAGGACGATCCTGGCCCTTGAACCCAGTGCCCTTAAAGCTGCCACAGTGCAAAGGCCTATCGTTCCCCCGCCTATAATGAGGACTGTATCTGTGTCTTTTGGGAAATTGTTCCATACGGCATGAAGAGCTACAGCAAAAGGTTCCACCATAACGGCTTCCTCATCCGTGAGCCCATCAGGAACGGGGTAAACCCTTGAGCGATGGGCGACGAAATATTCACCCCAGCTGCCTCCCGTATCCTGACAACTTCCTATCAACAACCCCGGGGCGATGTTCCCTTCCGTAACCCTGTAACATAAATTTTCCTTTCCCTCCTTACACATGGGGCAGCGGTCCAGGAACCCTCTCACCTCACAGGAAAGGGTTGGATCCACCACCACTCTTTGGCCATGCTCAAGTTCCTTCACTTCTTTTCCCTTCTCCACCACTATTCCCACATTCTCATGCCCCAGGACGAACTTTGGCGAAGAGATTGCTGAAAGCACAGGACTTGTATGCAAAGTAATAACTCCGATATCACTCCCGCATATCCCTCCGTAAATGGTTTTGACCTTAATCCATTCCTGGGATGGCAGCGATGGTTCCGGAATTTCTCCATACCGGAGGCAAGAGAAGGCACTCCAGAAGAAACGCTTATCCACACTTCCCAGCGCTTTGGTAAGGACATAGCGGGGGATACTGGCGATAAAATAAATAGCTCGCATGATAACACCTCCCGATGGATTGTCCACTAAAAATATTAACCCATGAAGGAAAACCTGGATTTCCGGTAAAAACTAAAAGCCCCCTCCCGATGGGAGGGGGCTTCCAGGGCTTAATACGCAGGTGGTGGGGTTGAAGGGGCTTTCTCCTTCTCGGGGATTTCGCTCACCAGGGCCTCGGTGGTCAGGATCATAGCAGCTATGCTGGCAGCGTTCTCCAGCGCCGCCCTTGTCACCTTAACGGGGTCAATTATCCCGGCCTCAAACATATCCCTGTAATCCTCCTCCAGGACATCAAAGCCGATGTTGGGGTTGTTCGATTCCTTCTGGCGGCGCCTTATCTCCTGAACCACCACAGCTCCATCGTAGCCAGCGTTTTCCGCCAGTTGCCTGGCCGGCTCCTCCAGGGCCCTCCTCACGATCTCAATGCCAGTCTTTTCATCAGGGAACTCTACCTCAATGCCATCCAGCTTCTCCTGAGCATTGAGGAGGGCTACACCTCCGCCAGGCACGATTCCTTCTTCCACGGCGGCCCTGGTGGCGCTAAGAGCGTCCTCAACTCTGTGCTTCTTCTCCTTGAGCTCAACCTCGGTAGCCGCACCAACCTTGATGACAGCGACCCCTCCGGCGAGTTTGGCCAGCCGCTCCTGGAGCTTCTCGCGGTCATAATCGGAAGTAGTCTTTTCAATCTCCACCTTTATCTGCTCAATACGCCCTTTGATCTGCTTGGGGTCGCCCTTTCCTTCAATGATGGTGGTATCGTCCTTGGTGACCACCACCCTGCGGGCGCGGCCGAGGTCAGCGATGGTGACGCTTTCCAGTTTGCGGCCCAGCTCCTCGGAAATAACCTGCCCACCGGTGAGGATAGCGATATCTTCAAGCATCCTCTTCCGCCTCTCACCGAAGCCGGGGGCCTTTACGGCCACGCAATTAATGACGCCGCGGAGCTTATTGAGGATAAGGGTAGCCAGGGCTTCGCCTTCCACGTCCTCAGCGATAACCAGAAGCTCCCTCTTGCCCACCTGGACCAGCCTCTCCAGGACCGGGACGATATCGGCGGCGGAGGAGATTTTCTTGTCGTGGATGAGGATGTAAGGTTCCTCGAGGATAGCTTCCATGGTTTCAGGGTTGGTGATAAAGTAGGGGGAGATGTAACCGCGGTCAAACTGCATACCTTCAACATACTCAACCTCAAAGCCCAAACCTTTGCCTTCCTCCACAGTAATCACGCCATCCTTGCCAACTTTATCCATAACATCGGCGATAAGATTACCGATCTCCCGGTCGTTAGCGGAGATGGCGGCCACGTGGGCGATTTCCTCCTTGCTTTTCAGCTCCCTGGCCATTTCTTTGAGGATTTCCACCACTTTCTTTGTAGCCTTCTCAATTCCTCGCTTGAGGAGCATAGGGTTAGCGCCAGCAGCGATATTCTTGAGGCCCTCGTTAACCATGATCTGAGCCAGGACAGTGGCGGTAGTGGTGCCGTCGCCGGCTACATCGTTAGTCTTAGTTGCGGCTTCCTTGAGGAGCTGAGCCCCCATATTCTGGAATGGATCCTTGAGCTCAATTTCTTTAGCTACGGTTACCCCATCATGGGTAACGGTAGGCGCCCCCCACTTCTTCTCCAGGGCTACGTTTCGGCCTTTGGGGCCGAGGGTAACCTTTACAGCGTTAGCCAGAGTATCAACTCCGATCTTAAGGTTACGTCTTGCCTCTTCGGAAAACACCAACTGCTTAGCGGCCATAGTTTCACCTCCTTCCTGCAAATTTTATTCTTCAATCACAGCCATTATATCGGATTCCCTGAGGATAAGGTACTTCTTATCGTCGAGCTTAACCTCGGTACCCGCATACTTGGCGAAAATAACGCGGTCGCCTTCCTTTATATCAAGGGGGATCCTTTGCCCCTGATCGTTAAGGCGACCGGGGCCAACAGCGATAACCTTTCCTTCCTGCGGCTTCTCTTTAGCGGTTTCAGGAAGGATTATACCGGAAGGAGTCCTTTCCTCTTTCTCAATAGGTTCCACCACAACTCTATCTCCAAGCGGTCTGAGCCTCATAGTGCCACCTCCCCTTTGATGGTTTAGCACTCTTGAGGTGAGAGTGCTAATTTATATATATCACAAACTTGGGAAAAACGCAAATCCGCTGTTTACCCACATAAGGCCTTTCCGAAAAGGGGATATAAAAGGTGCAGCCCCAGCCGTTCTCAACTTTCGGATTACAGGCTACAGCCCAAACTAAGCTGATTTCTTCTGTACCCCCACTATATCATGATGCTGAAGTGAGAAGTATATAAGTCATGGTGATGAAAGGGTAATATTACTGGACTATCTCTGTTTTCCGAGAAGCATTGAGACAGTCTTGGATAGTCGTCAGAATAGCAATCCAGCACCAACCAAGCCTTTCTTAATCCGTTACCGATTCAGAGTTATGGCCAAGGCAAGCAAATGATCCCAAGGTTCACTCGCTGGTCAGGTCCTAGGACAATTAAGCGAGGGGTCATGTTTACTTCAGACTCAACGGCCAAAATCCAATTGTAAGGTGCCCAAACTACCAAATAATACCTTCCTGGAGGTATGTTATTCAGAACAACTCGGCCCCGCTCATCAGATAGACCACGAATTTCCACCCCATTACGTGGCCCAACCAAAATATTAGGAGGTTTTCCCTGTTCCGTAGCTGGAGTAAGATAGTACAAAGTACCAGGGATAGGTCCATCTCCAGTGATGGAGTATAAAAGGCCACTTATAGAGGCTTTGCCTGACTCTGGAATTGGAGGTGTTGGGACCAAACTCAGTAAATCTTTTTCTGTTCTCTGAATTATAGTCGGAGATGAGCGATTTAAAGGGGACTCCAGCGGATTAGGTACGCATGCAGTTAGTATACTTATTAAAAACAAATATATAAGCAAATACCGCTCTATCACTAAACGCATTATACTCCTACTTCAGAGAGGGCAGGCCAGTTACCAAATATAAAACTGACCCGCCCTCTCCCACAGGACGCTGGAGAGACTATGGCTGTGTGAAAGCATTGTGGGCCATATAGAGATCACCTCTCGGCAGGTTAGGGTTAATACTGCGTAAGAAAGTCAACTGCACGAAGGCCGCTACAGGTTTATTAGACTCCACAGAGAGCGTGCCAAACCAACCATCTACCAATCCGCTCACACCTGTGCGGTGGTTTTGAATCAAACTGGCGTAGGGGCCAACCGTCTGATCAGGAGGCGAGTAGGTAACTGGACCTACTGTGCAATCTGGTGAACGTCGATAAGTAAGTTTAAAAGTAGCTTGCTCACCACTCAGGTTTTGGATTGTTACCGCAGTGGCAAATCCGTTCGCCAACCGCTGTGCCACCAGTGGAATAAACACTTTTGTATCTGTGCTGCTAACGGGGAATGCCTCATGCGCTGCTGCTTCGCCTGTAGCTATAAAGCGCATCTGCACGAAAACAACTACATTTGCAGATGCCTCGACTACACAAGAACCGTAAAAACCTTCAGGGATACTCGTATCCACAACAGGGTTGAAGTAATAAGCAGCTGTATTTTTAATCTCAACAGTATTTGTCTTTGTAAAAGGCGTATAACCAGAGAGAGCAGGATCTGGCTGGCAAATCAATTTTACACCATTGGCTGGAATTGTGCTCCCGCTGAGATTCTGAACAGCAACAGGGGTACTTAAACTATTCGCCAGTCGGGATGTGAACAACGGTATAAACCACTTCGTAGTAGGGGAGGTGGAAGGAAAGGCATTAAATGTCTGCATTGCGTCCCCTGTAAAGAAATTAGAAACCACAGCAATTGCACCATCAGAAGTTGTAGTCCGTACAACTGCAGAACCATACCAATTATCAGGCACATTAGTGGAACTTTCCAGAGCTAAGTCATAGTAATATGAAGCACTCGGCTGTATAGTAATCCCAGATTTGGTATACTTCGTAGTGCCATCGGGGTTAATCAGATTAATTTCAACATCAATAACCTTGCTGCTCACATTTTGAACGACAATTTGACTATTTGCTAACCCACTAGCAGTTTGAAGGTTTCGCGCCACCAATGGGACATAATAGGACGTATCCCCTTTAGCAAAACCGGAGTAGGCACCGCTGGTAGTCGGATCCTGGTTGCGGGCTAATATCTGGACTACTGCTCCGAGGGGCTGATTAGCGCTTATAACCACCGAGCCTGCCCCATCCGTTAGATTAGGGTTACCAGGTTGACCAACAGGGTTATATTGCCGAAAGATAGCCTGTCCACCAAACGTTGAAATCGTGAAAGTCTCACTTCCAGAACCCCACTGGGTTCCGTCTGTCTTAAAGTATTGTACAATCCCTTCAGCAGGCCCCTCGCCTAAATTAATTACAGTGAAGTTAGTGCTTAATTGTTTAGTCGTTGATTGGCCCAAACTTGGAACAATTGTCGCCATTGCAAGGGCCAAAACCAAGACACAACCTATTAGAAATTTCCTTGCCATAGTAACCTCCTTTAAAAGGGATTTCTGCATCTTACTTATGAAAGTAAATGAGAGGGAGGAGAAAATCAATACTCCAAATGAGTTATCTGTCCCACAAAACGGTTACACATCAGGATTGCTTTATCCCCACAGTTAACCCTTCATTTGATGCGAGCTTCGAGGGCTAATCCGATAAGTAGCCATGCAACTTCAGCCAAGATCACTATAAACCTATAAGCAATAGCTATAAGGCTAGCCTGTCCTGGGAGAAGGTTGAAATAGCTGGAAAGAATTGTAGAAAAAGTCAACTCCCGCACCCCAATACCTGCCGGCACGATAATCGCAATGAACCCTACAAGCCACGCAAGAGTTGTCGCAAAAACCGCCCCGGATAAACTTAAGGAAGAGGTGGGCAGGAAAGCCCGACCAGCAAGGTATACAGAACCACCATGCAGACACCATAAAACCAAGTATAAAATTATAGCAAAGGCCCAAGATAGAAACGAAACACGCATTTGTTCATTCAAGCTTTCCTTAATTCGCCAGCACTTGAAGTGAGGCACAAGGCGTGATAAACTTAACCAGATGAATATTAACAACCCCACAAAAGCTGTGCCAAGCGCCAGCCTTTTTAAATCCGCTATATAAAGAGAGAACCATACACTTATTAACAAGAATGCTGTTAATATAAGGGCTAGAGTTTCCAGAACAGAAGCTCGAGCAGAAATTGCATAATTAATCCCACAGCGCTGCTTTAGCCACTCACTTCGACTCCAATATCCCCACACGCTCCCTGGAATGTAACGGGGCAGGAAAGAATAAAAGTAGCCCCGTATAGCCTGAGTTAAACCCATGGATACATTGAGAGACCGCATGATCATGGTCCAGGCCAACACTTGGACGAAATAAGCCATTAGGCTAAATAGCAAAGCGCCCCACCCCCAGTCTGACCAAGAAACTTGGAGGTTTTCCTGGCTTGCCGCTTTACAGATCTCCCATGCTTGCTTCAATAATAACATGACTCCTAAAGCGAGCCCTGCCCTGTAAAGAAGCTTGCGCCAGGACATACTTCTACTCCTTTGAGCTAATAGGCTTATAAAGTATCCAATTGAAATTGGGAAAAAAGGGCAGAAAAAACTTCCAAACCACCTTTGGCAAGCATCGGAGAAGTTTCCCCCATCTCCGACTTTTGGAGAGGTAGATATACTGTAAAACCTCTATAGAAATGTCCAAAATTGAGAAGCGGGTCATTAATTTTTTGAGCCCCCATAAATCCCGTGACCGTTCATAATACTGTTTTCCTCGCCCACTTATCTGCAAGTAAAAATTGGCCAGTGGCCTAGGAAGCCAGTGAAGAAAGGGCAAGAAATAGTGAGGCTCAATAGGAAAGAGCCTGTTGGGACCGCTAAAAAAGACAATCCCTCCTGGTTTCAGAACTCGATAGATTTCATTGAAAAGTTGTTGAGCGTCTGGAACATGCTCGTAAACTTGAGCACAGATAACGACATCAATAGCACCCTCTGGAAAAGGCAGATGCATTGCATCACCCCGAACAAATCGGACACGCTGTCGAGCTATGTGATCCGCAGCACGCAGGGCGAATTCATCATAATCTAACCCTACCGTTGTGCGGAAAAGAGGAGACAAAGCAGACGTGATTATCCCCGAAGCGCATCCTACATCCAGACAGACCGCATGAGGGGGGAGCTTAGCATATCGGGTGAGAGCCCACATAATTTTTTCGGCTTTTTCCTGCCTGCTGTGTGGGTCCCGTACTTGCGCTGAAGAGAGATAGAAACTGCTTTGATATGGCTGTTTCATGACGATTTCAGTTCTCAGGCTTCCGCACTCGGTTTCCGAGCAACTCCTACATATCCTAAAGCAAAAAGGTCTGAAGTTTTAGCTGCTCTGTCTATTTCATAAAGCAAATGGGTGATAAACCATTTATTCAAGAACCTTACAACCTGGCGTATTCCCCATACTGGCCATACCATGCCTAGCAATAAGGTAGAGATTTGATGCCCCAGAAAGGAGAAAATACCTCCTTTGGCATGTATTTCCAGCACTTCGAAACCCGCTTCTTCTAGAATATAACGAAGCCCGTAGAGAGTGTAACGAAAATAGTCGTGGGGTTGATCGTGGAGTCGGCTGAGATGAGGAACGGACACAATCACAACCCCACCAGGTTTAAGAATTCGGTAAATCTCACGAACTGCGCAGAGGGGGCAAGGAACGTGTTCCAACACTTCAAGGCAAATTGCTGAATCGTAGCTTGCCGAGGGGACCATGCTCATATCTTGGATATCTCCAATAAAGGTCACTTCGCTTAAACGAGGCCATAAATCTAAAGAATGGTAAATAACACCTTTTTTAATTAATAAATCCCGAAAGGGCATAAACCCACACCCTAGGTCAATCACTTTCCCCCGCACGTATTGCTCAATCAAAGGCGCAACTACACGATATTGAGCGTAGAGAGCGGGAGAGAAATACCACCAGTCTGGTGAGCCCGTTAAATCTTGCTCAATCTTAAATCTATTAGCTCGCAACCGTTCCTGCAAATTTTCTCTCCGCCTTCAAATTACATCAGCCATTGGTATAGTTCAATGAACTTATCAGCAATCTGCCCCCATTCGTAGCATTTCACAGCTCGCTCTCGTGCGCTGCGACTCATGGCCGCCCATCGGTTATGATCACTTAGGACCTCTTGAATCCCTTTGAATAATGCCTCTGAATCAGCAGGAGGAACTAATATACCCACTTCAGGAGTAACAACATCCCGAATCCCATCAACGTAGGTGGCAACGACAGGTGTTCCACAAGCCAGAGCCTCTATAAGTACTACTCCCATCCCTTCTTCTAGCGAAGGAAGAACCAGCAACTTCGCCCGTTGCATCCAGGCGCGAACCCCCTCTTGTGACTGAGAACCAACAAAAGATACATATCCCGTCAGATTTGCTTTATTAGTCAATTCTTTCAGAAAATAAGCCTGTGGTCCCTCCCCCACTATTACCAGTCGATAATGAGGGAAAAGTTTAAGGATCATCGGCATTGCGCTAATTAGGTATTTCACCCCCTTGCGTTCAATCAGGGAGCCCACAAACAGGATAAGATTCTCGCGCTCCTCTTCTTTAGGGGGGACGAACCAGGTTGTGTCCACACCGTTAGGGATGACTCGAACTTTTTCCGGATTAATCCCCAGCGCGATAACCTTATCCCTTAGCGCGCAGCTCAACGCAGTAATCTGGTCACAGGAGGATAGGATTTTTCGCGTGAGCCACCTTCCTACAGGGTAGCTAGGCACTTGTAAAACATCACTTCCCTGTACTGTCACAATAATTGGCTTTTGATGGACTTGCCGTCCCAGGCAAGCTGCTCCCGCCGATAAGGTCCAGTGGGCATGTACTATATCAAAAGATTGGGCATAGCGGATTGTAGCCAGGGTATGTATAACAAAGAACGGCAATATCTGCACACGTGCTAATGGATATTTTTGCCAAACAATTGGAAGCCCTCCCCCCTCCTTACGAAGCATTTCCCACCGCTCAGGCCACCAATATTTCGGACGAAAAATTTCTATCCCATTTATATGTTCATGCACCGCTGCCCCAGGACTATGCATGGCCACTACCCGAATTTGAACTCCTTTTTTGAGAAGCGCTCGGGCTAATTCAAATACGAAGGACCCTTGCCAATCACCTTTCCAGCGCGGAAAGGAAGTAGTAACCATGCAAACTCTCATCATTCGCCTCCTTGCAAGTAAATCAGGTTGTTTTCCTTAACAAAAATTGAACGTGCCATGTTAAAAACTCACCCAATATTGGCCAGCGGGCTGTATTAATAGGCAAATACCTTGGGGATATGTCAACTATCTCTAATCCGACTTCTCTAATCATCTGTATTGCTTTAGCTATAGTTAATCGAAACAATCCCCAACCTTGATACGTATTGGCAAAGGAAGTGGGAGGAAGAAATGGGGTGTATACTTTTTTAACCCAGTCAGGGGGCGTTCTTCTCAGCAAGCAATGGAGATATAAAGCGCATCGCTCTCCTAAGTAATGGAAAGGTGAAAACTCATGCCCCCCTCGCAGGCTATAGAAAGGTGGAAAACTTAAATAACAATATTGCTTAATTTTTAAAACACGCTTTATCTCACTCAAAAGAAGAAGCGGATTGCTCACATGTTCAATTAAACTTGCACAGAAGATAAAATCCACTGACTCGTCTCGTAAGGGGATAGAAAGTGCATCACCGATAAGAGCATATATCCCTTGTTCTATGGGAAAGGAGGGCTTGATCAAGTCTAAGCTAATAACCGCTGCCCCGCCTTTTCTAGCGATCTCCTGGCTATACCCTCCCAGGCCGCTACCCAAATCGAGAACAACTTTTCCCCTTACATCTATACCGAACTGTTGCATATATTCCAGCAGCAAACTTGCTTGAAACCTTTGGAATCTTTTATAATCTTCTTCGGATCGTAAACGGTTCTTAGCAAGCCGATACAGAGTTATGTAATCGCTCACCTTCATACTTGTGCCGCCCTGTTGACTTTCAATGTCGGTTTAGAAACCTTAAGTAAATCCTCAATGGTCACCGGATTACCTCAAACACCCGAATGTGGTCTTGTTGATATATAACTTTTAAATGAGCTTGGTCCGGTAAGCGAGGAACTGATGGGAGAAGGGTGGAGGTAAAATAGTAAATAGAACCTTGTTTTCTTAATAGCTCATCTATGTACCATTGATGTAATCTTGGAGATAATGTAGGAGCACTCCACTCCAACGGGTATAGCATCGGAGGCAAGAGAGTGTCTCTGCGAGCAAGGAGAGGAATCCAATATCCAGCGTCACTTCCAACCATCCAGCCAGGATTCCACTCAAATTGCAGAGTATTCACCACAAAGAGCGCATTAGAAGGCAGGCTACGCTTAATCCATTCCATAGCGATTAGGTCGCCTGGCCTCAGATAGATATGAGCAGTATAGATCAACCGAGGGAACCAAATTCCAGCGCCTATTATCCCGATAATCAAGAAAACGATAGTCAGCCACCAGATGACGACCCAACCCCGGTTGGGGAGCATATCTTTCAAACTCTGCACCCCCAACCCTGCAAGCTCTGCAAAAGGAATAGCCAGCGAGAGCAAAGTCGTCTTCAAATCCCAGAAGGAAAGACTTATTTCCCCCGAGAACAAAGCACCTCCAACCAGAGCCATGCACCACACCGCAAGAACCAAGCCTATTGTTCTCTTGCGGCTAAGACAAGCAGCGACAGCCAATGCAAGAGCGGAAAACAACACGGGCCAATTGGTCACAAAATGAAGTACCGGTTCTTCCATCCGTTGGATATCATTATATCCATTAAGAAGCGGATAAGTAATTCGCAACCCATATGGGTCATACTGTATCCACAAGACCCGTAAGAGCCAGGGAGATGCCAGTATGATACTGATCATTCCCACAATGACCACTTGCTTGAAGTTGTCTTTTCGCCCTTGCAAAACCGCTATCCACCCTCTCACAATCGCAAAGACTCCCAGCATCAGCGCAACCCTTGAATGCGCAAAGAATACGGCGGCCACTAAAAGGGAGGGAAACATCAAACCCGCCTCTTTCTTCTCCCAAACCAGGGCTAGAAGCGCCATGGGCAAGAAAAATAGACCCGCCGTTTGCGTGAATCGGGACCAGCGCAGCAAACAAAACGGAGATACCATGATCAGACCAACCAGCGCGGCGGCCACAACACCTGCACGCCGGTGCCCCGCAATTTGCTCACTGAACAAACCTGTAGTGGCAGCAATGCCACCATTCAGGACCAGCGCTATTACCTTTGTTGTAGGAAGTAACTCGCTCCCCAGAAGCCAGCGGAAAAGAGCGACTATACTGTGAAACCCAAAATGGTAAGAAAAGCTTTGAAGAGGCGCATAGGGCTCATAATTATCTGGTAGACCTCCCTGTTCAGCAAATAATTGAACAATGAGGGTGTGATGATACGCATCGCATCCAGGCAACATCACCAAGCCGCGACCAATCCACAACCGCAAGCCAATAGAACAAGCAACCACTAACCATAACACCAGCGTGGTGAATAAATCTTTCCCCAGCCAAAACTCTCGGTTCCATCGTTGCCTATCTTTAATGAAAAACATGAGCCCTGCTAACATAGCAATTCCCAGGACCAACCGTACTCGCCACATATCCAGGCGTATTTTGAAGAGAGCGCTCCATACAAGCAGTAACATCCAGAAGGCTAAAGCGCTAGTTATACTGATGATCAAAATGCCTGTAAAATCAACTTCATTCCGATGGGCCCATTCGCGAACAATCCAATAACCAGCCAAGAACAAAACCGCTATCCCTAGAAAACCGTATCCTATCCATCCTACAACCATGAGCATTAAGTCTACCAAGATCCCCCACGGGTCATACGTCAGCCGGAAGGCCAGTTGCGCGTCCAGCGGCTCGTGGTCCCGATAGGCCGCACCGTCCAGGTAGGCCTCGCCCGAGGCAGCGCCTACCCGCACTGCGCCTGTGCCCTCAAGTTCCAGGAAAGCGTAGCGGTAGACGCTGTGGGAGCGATTATCACGCGGAAGAGGGAACCGGTAGAAGCCAGGAGCCGCTATACCGTCCAGCGAGAGCGCCGATACAGCCAGGTCGGCTGTGGATTGGGGCTCAGAGCGCAGGTGGAGCAGGAGACGGCCAGTCGTTCCAGGTTCTGGTTCTAACCAGAATTCTATCCCGTTCAGTCCGCCATGGCGGGCAACAAAGGTCTGCCCCACCGGATGCCCGGGCTCCAGCAGGATCGCTGCCTCAGGAATGATTGCAGTCTGGTCCCGGTCAACAAAGGGAGAACAGCTGGTCAGGAGGAACAACACTGCCAGAAGTGGCCATATTGACATGCACCGCCAGCGATTACTGCGGGAACAGGACAATACCACCCTCCGTCATACGGGCGAGCTGGCTTTCCAACTGACGGTATTCCTCTTCTGAATAGACATGAGGCTCTAAGGCAGGGATGTTGACGATTTTCTTCACGACGGCAAAAGCATCATCACGGGGTGGTCCCTGGTAGACTACCAGAAGGTCAATGTCGCTGGCGACGGTGAAATTTCCCCGTGCCCATGAGCCGAACAGGACTACCCGCAGGAGTGGGAGGTGGTTCTTAAGAACCTCCACTCGCTCCCTCAGGCGCTGCACCAATTCAGGCTGGTCAAATTTGGGAAAGGAGACGCGCACAGAACTCAACGATCTCCTCCGCATACCCGATAAGACGGGTCGCTTCTCGTTCGGTGTAGCGAAAGCGGGGGGAGCCAGACGGATGAGCGTTCGGATAACGAGCTGGGATGTAAGCTTTGTCCAGTTCTAAGGCTATATCTATCAGGGTTGGTGCGATAGGCACATGTTTGCCCAACTCTTTAAGCAAATCCGCGACAGAATGTCCCCAGGCCTCAGCGCCCATCTTTTGAAACACGGCTTTCACTGCTTTTTCTGCAGCCTGCTGAGCCGAAAAGCAGGCCCAGTCGTAGAACCCCCGCTCCCGGTCGCTGCGGGCGTGCTCTAAATCACCCATAGCTTGGTCCATCCAATCCCGACTGCGCTCCAACGTAGCATCTCCTGCTGGCATTACGTCATTCTATTTTATTATGCCCCTTGATCTCCGTCAACCTCGGGCTACTTCAATCAGGGTTTATCCCGAAAGCAATGCCAATTTGTGCTATCAATTTTCTTCCCCCATCAAGGTCATGAACACTTCTTCAAGACTGGTATTGCCCCGGTATATTTCTTCCACCTGTGCACTAGCACTTACCACCAAGCTGACCAGCGGCGCCATGTCCGCAGCACTACCCAGTTCGATCAACAAGCGATTGCCATGGTGTTCAACTTTGCTCACTTCGGGCCGCGCTCGCAAGGAAGCCAAGACATTTTCCGAAAAGCCATAACACCAAGGATCTAGTTTGCACTGCAAGCCACTGTTCCTTTAAGCATAATTCCCACCCTTTGGCATAGCTTCTTGGCTTTTGCCAGATTATGTGAGGGAAATCAGTGCTGGGCAGTAGAGAAGAGCTTGGGCGAGGGCTAACTTCTGCTTTATCCCCTGGCTCCGAGTGCCAAGCATCTCTTTCCGACGCTCCCACAATCCAAGGTGTGTAAGGAACTCTTTGATACAGGACTGGAGCCATGCGCCAGATTTGCCCATAAAATTAACGATTTGCGCTTGAACCGCGGCGCCGATGGGTGCTGTCGGCTCAAAGCGCAGGTCAGGCAGGCTGCCCATCTCTCTTAATCGCCCGACAGTCGAGAAATCCTGTCGAATTCCTCTCTCAGTCGGTTGTATGTTACATTTAATTCCTCTGCCTTCTTTGCCGCGTTTCTCAAGTGAGTTTCGTAAAACACCCGCCAGAGCTCGTCCATCTCGCTAAACTGCTTAGAGAGCATAGCGAGGTCTTTCCTTACTCTTTCAGCTTGTTCGGAAAGCCTCTGTGCGTGAACCCCTGCTTTTATTAGCTCAATTTTGTGCGAAAGTGTCAGAGGCGATACCACTTGAACTCCTCTTGCTGCGTACTCCCGAAGAAGGTGGTAAGCCTCAGTGACTAGGAAATAGTAGACACTTTCCGAAGGAATGAAGGCAAAAGCAAACTCTGCAGATCCTTTCTGCGGGCACACATAGTCAGAGGCTATCTTATCAAGATGCGCTTTAACGTTATCGAGAAATTGTTTCTTTAAATTCTTTTTTTCCTCAGGATTTTCTGTCCTCATCATCTTTTCGTAGTTTTCCAATGGAAACTTAGAATCTATACAGATGATTCCTACAGTTGACTTGATATAAGCATCTGGCTTCTTCCCCTCAAAAACTGTCTTTCTGATGCCGAACATATCTGGCGGAAGTTGGTCGGAGAGAATCTGTTCCAAAGCGATTTCACCGAAAGAAGCTCGCTCAGATGGAGTCCGAAGCATTTGTTCAAGCGCTCTGTGGTGCTCTCGGATATCTTGGGCATAAGTCTCCAGCCTACCTATTCTCTCATCTAGGTCTTTCCAGACTCCTAAAAAGGCTGATTCAATGTCCTTGGGTTCAACTTTGCCTCGCTTAAAAACAAGGTAGAGTAGTATAAGCAGGAGTATGATGATCACCCCAAGTAGAACATCAGTTATAGATACCATGCTTTCCACCTCCTTCTAAGACAAGTCTTAAACCGCAGTGGCCGCCCAAATGTACCAAGCCGCAGCCCCAACATGAAGCCGGTTGTAATACTTCCAGCCAAACCTTGTGGTTAGGCCACCCGCAGGGGCCGCGACAATTCCTTTACCGTTGCCGTTGGAAACATTGACCTGAGCCTCCCGCAGTTCTTTCAAATAGTACCTCTGGCTCCACTAGTCCTCCAATCCCATCGGCTACGCAGGCTAAGCCCCCAGACACTGCCACGCTCGAGGTAGAGACCAACGCATCGGAGCAGCTGACCTCCTGGGGGTTAGGAATATTGATGATGCACAGGCTTTTACCCCTATCGCGGCAAGAGGAGTCACCTCTCTTGTGGCTGGGCCTCGTTAATGGGAACAAATCCTTGACTCCCACAACTATTTTAACGGATCAGGCGACGGAGCAAATTCATCTTACCTTCGTGAACTGTCCGCCAATCGTCCAGGAGGATGCCACCAGTGTCGCCGGAGTTGGGGTTAAGGGCCCAGTAGAAGAATGCGCGAATGTTTTTCTCCAGGAGGTAGTCCACAAAAGCGTCTTGCCAAATTTGGTCATCCCCTTCGTAACGGCCCCCGAATTCCCCAATACCCAAGGGGTATTTACCGGCCATCCGCCCGAAGTGTATTTCCCAGATGGATGGCAAGTTGTTTGGGAAGGAAGGGTCGTCAAAATAAGGCTGACGGTAGACGCTGGGACCGTAGACGTGGGGCAGATAAAGGATGCGGTCCATGGGGAATGATTCTTTCTGGACAATGGGGTCATTGTAGGCCTCGGTGAGGTTTTCCCCCCAGAAAGCAGGCCACCCGCCGTTGTCGGATAAATTGCCCACGCCTTCTACAGCAATGACAAGAAAGGGGTTCACGGATAGCACAGCTTCCGCGCCCTCCCGAGCCAAGCTTTTCCACTCCGTCCAGGTCAATGCGTAAGGTTCATTGCAAAGGTCCACGCCGAAGACATTGGGGAAACTAAAGGCAATTTCCGCCATCCGGCGCAGATCGGCCAGCCAATTCTCTTTGGTGTATGCACCGCCAAACGGACGGCCAGGCAGAGAGCCGCCGATGAGGCTCGGGTCATAGGTGTGAAAGTCCAGCAGGACGTACAGGCCGGCTTTTCGGGTTTCCTCCAGGAAGTAGAGGAGCCCTTCATATGCATCAGCAGGATAGCCGCCGGGGAACTGGGCCCAGCTGGCGGTGCCATAGCCCCGCGTTAGGACCTGGGGGGATATCGGGAGCCGGAGGGCTGTGAAACCGAGTTCCCGAATCTGAGCCAAGAAATCGGGAACGCTCCGGCCACTCCAGAGGCCGTGGGGAGCCCGGTCGGAGGTTTCCAGACCAAACCAATTTATGCCGTAAAGGGGGGCGGGATCGATGCCTTTGAAGAGCCCCTGGGGTGTAGCCCGATAGGGCACGGGCATAGGGATTTCGTCACAGAACATTCCGCCCTCTTCTAAGTTTACGTTGTAAGCGATGTAGCCGACAAATCCCAGGGCCCTGGCTCGCTCACACGCCTTCCAGGCCAGTGCTGGCCGGTCAGCGGGGGCGTAGTCCAGCGCCAGCAGGGCCAGACGGCCCTGATAGGGAAGCACGGGCGCGGGATCCTGCTCCTCGTAGACGTACTGCTTTGCAGCAAAGTCGTACCTCGCGCTCAGGTCTTCGTAGAGGACGGCGTCTATGCAGTCTGCCGTCCATTTAAGCACCCCGAACCCCCGGTTTTGGACCAGGTATCCTCCGGCCTCGCGGCGGAGCCGGCAAACTAAATTGGCCATCGCCTCCCGGAGGTGAGGGAAAAGGTCGGCCGTGTCTACAGTATCTAAAATGAGCCCGTCGTAGCCCATGCTGCGCAGGTTCCGGCCCCTTTCCACGACAACGTTCGCCCACTCAGGGCAACCTGGGTCCACATAGTAGGAGCCCCAGTTCGGGTTCTGGCCCAGGATGCAAGAGGGGGGAAGGGTGGTCAGAATAGGGTCATCAGCCTCTACTTCGCCGATGGTTAGGTAGGCGATGACTTTAGTCCCTCCAGCCTGTAAGTGCTGGAGCTCAGCTGAGGAGAGGACAGGTTGGACGATGGCTAGGTCAGCGCGGGAGAGGTGATTTAAGTTAGGGTTAGAACTGTAATCTACAGCGAAGCGGTGCACCGTGGTTAAAGTATACCCTCGCAAAACGATGGGCAGGTATGCTTGAGGTTTAAAGGAATCGCTTAGCGTAAGTTTTGCGCAGCCAATTAGAAGTGTTAAAGCTACGGGAGTTAGGAATTTCTTCCAAAACCTCATGGCTTCAAGCGAAGTTTTGCAAATTCCTTTTCAGCCCAGGCTATAGCATCTTCAGGGGCTTTTGTGCCAGATACAACGTCATTCATGGCTTTGTAGAGGATGCTGCGGATGGCTTCCCAGCTGTAAATTGCAGGCTCGCTTCTGGCGTAAGGGGCAAATTCTATAGCTTTTTTGAGGAGGGGGTGGTTTTTGAAGAGGGGTGAATCAGCAGCAGAAATGCGAACTGGCAGATAGCCCGTGGCTACAGACCATCGGGCATTTTGCTCGGGCTCAGTGAACCATTTGAGGAATAGCCAGGAAGCCACCTGCCTTTCAGGAGTGGTCCTGAAGATACAAACTGACGGCCCGTACAGGTCCAGTACAGGGTTAGGGGTCTGAGCAGGGGGAAGGGCTATGGACCAGCTAAAGGTGAGTTTCGCTTGCTGGTAATATGGGATGCCTGCAGTGGAGCCAAAGGTGAAGATGACTTTCCGGTTCGCAAAGTCTTCTTGATCCTGGTATCGCTCCTTGACCCTGTAAGCGAAACCTTCATCAATTAGCTTTTCCAGAAATTGAAGGGTCTCGAGAGCTGCCTCTTTGCCGGGTAGGAACTCACCTTCGGGGCTTATGACCTCCCCACCGCGGCTCCATACCATCCAGGTGAACGTGGAAGCGCTTGGCGCTATGGCATAGCAGGGCTTTTTCTCCTTTTCTTTGTGCATCTTGCAGATTTGATAGAATTCGTTCCAGGTCCTGGGGGGTTCTTTGAAGCCCAGCTCTCGGAGGGCATCAGCATTGTAATACATGACTTCAAGGCTGCGGCCAGGGGGGAAACTCAGCATCTTCCCCTCAAAGTCCGGGTAGCGATCCCCCTCAAGGAAGTTGCTGAAGTAATCCCCAAGCTCTTCGGGCTTAAGGCCGTATTTGGGGCTCTGTAAGTAATCGTCAAGAGCTATTACGGCATCAGCGTAAGCGTATTCAGCTACAACGTTCTGGTAGGAGAAAGCCATGTCGGGAGGGGAACCGGCGGCAATGGCTGCCAGGACCTTACGCCGTATCTCCGAGTAGGAGCCGGCATATCTGACTTTCACCTTTATGCCCCATGGGTTCACTTTGTTAAATTCTTCCACCATTTCCATAAGGGCCTTCTCGTGAAGCTGGGTGTAGGGGTGCCAGAGGGTTATTTCCTGTTGCTCAGGATTTATGTTTGCTAATGGGTCAGGAAGAGGGGTTGAAGTAGGGGTAGGTGAAGGAGGCGGAGTAAAAGTTGGGGTTGGGGAAGCGAGCACGATAGGAGTGGGTGAAAGCTGAGGAAGTGGGGTAAGGGTTGGAGCAGGCGAAGGCAGAGCCCCTTTACAAGAGGCTATAATTATCGGCAACAGTGCTGTGAGGAACAACAATCGCTTGCGCACAAGCTCCCTCCTTTTCAGGGTAAATAGCCTGGCGAAGGCACCAATGCCTCCCGGAAATCGCGCGCACAATCATCAGTATCAAAATTTGGAGGATAGCGTTCAAGGGAACTTCCAGCCTTTGACACGCCTGGATGGGCTTTTACCCCCGGGAAATGTCCGTCACCATATACCACCGCGTCTATAGGGGTATCGCCAGGGCCAAGCAGTATAACTTCATCCCCTAAGTTCCTGAGGGTCCACTTTCCTGAGCTCCATTGAGTGTAGGGTATCATATCGGGGACATTGGGGTTTGTATCCACAAGCTCAAAATCGGGCCAGCGGCCGTACAGCTCGTAAAACCCGGACGCCGTCCAGGCGACAACCTTAACTTCCCCTGGGCCGATAAGAGCCCCATCCGGGAAACGATACATCCCTTCCTTAGCACTCCGCTCCTGTGCGTCCCCGAGCTTATATCCGCTAAGGTTTATGATCTTACCCGTGGGGTTGTATATCTCTACCCACTCCTTCCCCTCGTCCTCGCCGGGGGCATCGTAAAGGACCTCGCTTATAAGTAAGTCCGTTGGGTAGCGGAAATCGCGAAGGATGAGGGGCATGTAAAGGTCAAATCGCCCATAAGGGGCAGCCCAGTCGGTCCAGAAAAGCGAGGACAAAAATTCATAGGCTTGGTCGCTTTCCACCAGGAGCCCAACCTCGCGGTTGACTTTGAAAGAAACCTCGCTGCCGTTTATGCTCCCTATCCATATGTATCCCTTGCCCCCTATCCTGGCGAGAACCATCTTGTTGTGAACTCCCATGCCCATTGGGCTGGCAAGCTTGGCTTCAAGGTCAAGCCCCTCTTCACGAGCAACTTGATGGAGGTAGTTTATTGTCTGGGAGTTGGGTTCGCGGTAGAAGAAGTCATCCAGTAATATTCTGACCTTCGCCCCACGCCTGGCGGCGTTTATAAGGGCCTGGAGGCGCAGGTTAGGGCCATCGCCCCATTGCGTGTATTCGTAAAGCTGCTGGGATAAAATTGTGTCCCCAGGGCCAGCTTTTCCTAAAAGCCCGAAAAGGCCATCAATTTGGCGCAGGGAATTCTCTGGGGCAGTGGAAAGGGTAAAATGGAAGAGGCCTTCTGTCTCCAGAGGGGCCGGAAATTTGATGCTGTAAGGGGGTTTTGCTTCCGGTGGTGGACAGGAGTCTTCCGGGCAAGATTTTATGATTAAAGGCAAGTAGACGAAGAAGGTGGGAGGGGGAGTGCACAGGTCCGGCCTTGTTTGGCAAGTGACTATATCGGGACGCGAGGGGTCAGCATCGGCTTTGAAGATTTCCTCGAGGGCTTTGACTGCACCTGGAGCATCGGTTATTAGGTAAACTCCGCGGTAACCGACCATTCCTTCAGGTTTTGCTTGTGGAGGCATGCCTCGGGCTGAGAAGTTTTCGGAGCCCAATAAGGCTATATGCCCATCAATAATCCCATACTTAGCGTGGTGGAACCGGTAACGCCGAAGGGAACCGGCCATAAAGTAGACTTGCCCACCAGCCTCATTTATCAATTTTATTGCCTGTTTGCTTTCGGGTGCAATACCTCCAACTGGCTCCCCCTCCAAAAGCACCGTTACTGATACCCCCTGCTTGGCTTTTTCAGCGATGGTGAGGGCCAAGGAGATGTTGTCCAGAGAATAGGCAGCGAGCTTCAAGGATTGTTGGGCAGCGGAAATATGCCGGGAGATTATTTCGTAGAGATGATCGGGGCCAATGGCAATGGTAAGGTGTGCGGTTTCAGTGATTTCGGCCGGGTAGAAGAAGCGATCCAGTTCCCATCCGGGATACAGCACTCGCCTGCCCTGGTGGGGGTCATCGGGATCCTGAGCCCAATCGGAAGAGGTGTTGGTATCGGGCAAAGGCAAGCTTGTTAGCTCATCCCGCTTTCGGAACAATATTTGCCCAGCAAGCCCCAATCCCCCTGCAATTTTATAGGGCTTAACCGTTTGGCCCGACCAACCGGGAGAGTTTTCGCCCCCTTCACCATAAACGATGGTGTCCACGGAATCGGTTATAGTGCCTTCCGGAGGCAAAAGGAACAATTCATCGCCTGAGTTGCTCAAAGCAATGGCTTTCCCGCTCATTTGTGGGACTTCGGGAGAAGTATCGGCCCCATATTCCCAATCTGGTAAGAAGCCGAAGCTGGCTCTAAACGCTTCTGCCTTTTTTGCGCACCATAAGGCTTTGCCAGGCAATAACAAAGCTCCGCCTGGGAAACAGACTTTACCTTCTCCATCGGTAGCACACCATCCCTCTAATTTCGCCTCACAAGGGGATACGTTCCAGAGGCGAAAGGCCTCGTCATCGTCATTGGCCTGGTAACCATCGGGAAGGAGGGCATCTATCAATAGTTTGGGGAGAAGGTTCGCAGTATGCCAAGCTTCATTGTCTTCCAGAGCAAACTCCGGAGAGGTAGTAGAAGCTGTTATGAATGTAGTCACATTACCACAAGCACCCCCTCCATCCTGAACGGTAAAATTCCACGCTGTTCCCTGGGCCGGCGGCAAATCGCCTACTTCCCATTTTAGAACAGTAGGGGATGGTTGCGTAAAAGTGTAGGGGGCAGAATGGCTCAAGAAAAGGTAAGAGGAAGGAATTGTTCCTGTTACTAAAACGTTTTCGGCGGTGATAGAGCCAGCGTTCTCGAGGGTGATGGTATACAAACCCATTCCCCCGGGTAAAATCCTCTCCGGACCCATCAAGTTAACTCTGAGTTGGGCTTCTTGTGGCGAGATGTAAAGGGTTGCATTTGAAGTATTGTCACTGTAATTTGTCTCGGTAAAGCTGGTGGCTACGTTCACGCTATTGGTTACATTACCCCTGGCTGAGGGATGGCTCTGGACGGTGATGGTAACAATATAAGGGCCACTCAGGCCAGAAATGGGGCCAGTATCCCAGCGCAGGACTTGGGGGGAGTGGAGGGTGAAGGCAAAAGGGCTCTGCTGGCTAATAAAGCTCAGAGCATCCGGCAATGTATCGGTAATGGAAGCTTCATCCACACCGGTGACACCGGTATTGGAGAGGAAAATAGTGAAAGTCACCAGTTCACCAGCTCTTGCTTCTGCTGGCCCATGCTTAACGATAACTAAGTTGGGGTAACTAACAGAATTGAGGGCTTTAGGGGTGCCAAGGACGGGGTTACCGCAGGCATCAGTCCCATTGCGGATTATACCGTTGTTAGTCCCCCAGTTTTCAGGGACATCAGGACCAGCAGGGTTGATGCGTTCCATTGAGCGTCGTTCAGGGGAAGACTGGCCAGCGGGCCATGGGCCCCCATCCCCATTAGCTGTGTCCACCAATGCCCCTGAAGCATCGCGCAACTCCAAAATCTCACCCTCGTTGGATAAGGCGCCGGTAAAAATTTGATCTGCGGGTATATCGGCTATTGCGTTATCGTTTGAGCGCTCCAGTAGAAAAAACCCACGAGGCGGTATTGTACCCTGAAGAGTGATGGAAAGCGACCCATCGGAGGCCTTTAAGGTCCAACCGTTAAGGTTAATGGGCTCGTCAGTGTTATTGTAGAGCTCGATCCATTCAGCGGTAGCGCTGCAGGTGGTGCCTGCCCAGGCTATTTCGTTGATAACCACTGGAGGAGGCATTTGGGGTATAGACCCCTGCCCAGGTGTTGCCAAGGCGTAGCTTAAGAGAACAACCGATAAAAAAGCGAACAACAAGGGCAGTGACAGCCTCATTTTAAGCCCTTAGCCTGGCGTAAAGCTCCTCTAGCCGCCGGACGTGCTCCTCCATCGTCATCGGTGGCCGGACATTGGCGCGGAGGCGGGGAAGTAAGGGTCATCCAGCCGATGCTACAAATTGCAATCTTTTCGGAATCTTCCATGGTGGCACCAAGGGCTCCAAGAGGCGTGGCCTCCCAGGGCAACGCCGAGATAAGAAAGGCCGAAGGTTCCGAAGCCCCTCTAACCGCCCAAGCAAGGGATACCAGTCCCACCGCCAGGCAATTGCATAGATCACCGCAAACAGATCGTACAGTAAGATTACCGAAAGATCCTCCAGTAGAGCGTTCTTGGCCACTAACCACACTTTGTTCCGCCCCAGCAAGATTTTCTTACGGGGGGAGCTTTCCCCCAGCGTGGCGCTGCCCTGATGTCGGACCACTGCCTCAGGGATGTAGAGACACCGCCATCCAGCAACTTGAGCGCGCCATGCAAGGTCCACATCTTCCAGATAAGCGAAGAACCGCTCATCGAAACCTCCGAGCTGCTCCCACATCTGCCTCCGGTAGAGGGCCGCTCCTGCCGAAGCTCCAAAGACCTCGCCCCCTATCTGGGCCTCCGCTACCGGCCTTCCTCGCCACCGATCCCAGGCAATAGCTGCACGGTCCATTGCGATACCCGCGCTCTGCACGATGTTAGGCTGCTGATCAAACACCATCAGGCTAGCACAGGCTCCGACTTCCTCCCCGATTTCCACCCCTTCTACCAATGCTTCTAACCAGCCAGGCTCGGGGAAGGCGTCATCGTTCAGGAGCGCCAGGTAAAGCCCTTGGGCTACGCGCGCCCCCCAGTTCGCCGCCGCTGCGAACCCGATATTGGTCTTGCTTATCTCCACCCGCAGCGCCATCCCGGCGGGAACGCGGATCTCTTTCCTATCGTCCCCTTCATTCCAAACCACTATTACCTCGAAATCTCGGAAGGTTTGTCGGGACAGTGCCTCGAGGCAACGCTGCAAACGGGCCGATCCCTTCCAGGTCGGAATCACGATGCTCACCAGTGGCATGTCTAAACCCCTGCCGAGATAACCTCGCGATACACCTGCTCCAGCGCTTGAACATGAGCTTCAACGGAGAGAATCTGGACTGGTCCGGGCGCGTCCAGTTCTCTCAGGATCGAGGGGCGGCGGGCGATCCGCTGGAGGACCTGGAACAAGCTTTCCACATTCCCCGGCTCGAACAGGAAGCCGTTTACCCCATCCCGGATCACTTCTGACAGGGCTCCCGTGCAGGAGGCCACCACAGGAACGTGGTGAATCAGCGCCTCATGAGCTACCCTGGAGAAGGTCTCCGGGCTGAGCGACGGGATCACCAGAAGATCAATGGAGCGATAGACCTGACTGCGTTCTTCCGGGGCGAAAGGGCCCTGGAACACGATTCGAGAGTCTCCCCGGCTCAACTCCTGCAACCATCTAAAGTAGGGATGGGATTTGTAGATCGGGCCAAATAGATGCAAAGAAACACTCTCATCTGGAATACGGCGGAAAGCCTCGATGAGAAGATGCACGCCCTTTGGGGACTGGAGCCATCCAATATAGCCAATTCGCAATCCCTCCCTCTCCTCTGGACCAGGAATATCTTCGTTACTTGGGGACGAGATCCCTAAGGGAAGGATCCGAATCTCCCGCTGCGTGATGCCATTTCGGCGAAACACTTCTCGAACGAAATTACTGGGGGCCACTAAAAGTGCGCAGCACATTAGCGCTTCACGAAAGATCTCGTAGCGCGCCTGAAAGTCCTTTTGATCCACCTCAGCCCACGAAGGTAAGGCAGCTCCTCCGATCCGGCGCATAATCCAAGAGAAGAGAGAATCTGGAAGCCATGGCTTGATTGCTCGCAGAAGCGAGTGCAGTCGAGAAGTCGAGCGG
>CAZZMI010000010.1:0-36678 GCA_964655275.1 uncultured Anaerolineae bacterium
GGTTGGAGATGGGGTAAAGGTTAGAGTTGGGAACTGGATTACCTCCGTTCTGGAGCGAACTACGGCGGAGAAATTCCAGAGCATAAAAAGGGTTGCGCAGGCCATTATCAGAAGCATCAAGAAAATAATGACAAAGGCCAGAGTATACTCACGGTTTTTCATCGCGGTAATCCCTGTATAGATTGTGCTCGTAGATATATTGCTCAACCTCTGGCGGGACCAGATATTTTATGGGCAGACCCTCCCTCACCCTCTCCTGGATTTCGGTGGATGAGATTCCTATCTCCGGGGCTTTTATGAAGATTACTTGCCTTTTGATCCCGGGGATAACACTGTCTAAGGCATCTATATCAACGCCGTAGCCGGGACGATTCACAGCGATGATCTTGCAGAGTTTTATAAGCTCTTCAGGTTTGTGCCAGGTCAGGATTCCGGCCAGTGAGTCTACCCCCATGATGAAATAAAGGTCCACCTCAGGCCCCATTTCCTTCTGAAGCATGGCTACAGTATCAACGGAGTAAGATGGGCCTGGCCTGTTTACTTCTATTGGTGAAACCTCAAAGTAAGGATTTGAGGCTATGGCGAGCTCTACCATTTTGTAGCGGTGGTGGGCCGGGGAATAAGGTCTCCTCAACTTGTGTGGAGGGTTCCCGGCCGGAATGAAAATAACTTTAACCAGACCTACTTTAACCCTTGCTTCCTCAGCTATTATAAGGTGCCCGTAATGTATGGGGTCAAAAGTTCCACCAATAATCCCGACTTTCACTCTTTCCATTCCAGTTCCACATCCCCTATTATCACTGTATCGCCGTCCTGGATCCCCATCCGGCGCAGAGCTTTTATTACCCCCAGCTTTTCCAGTTTACGATGGAACAAGGCAATAGCCTCTTCCTGTTCCCAATTCACAGTAGCGGCGAGCTTTTCAATCTCTTGTCCCTTGAGCACCCACACTTCCCCGTGGCGCGTTATCGTGAATGGTGGTTCTTTTTTCACTAAGGGGGCAGCTTCTTCCACCGGTTTAGGAATTTCTCTGGGCATTTCCTGGAGAAGGGCAGCTACAGCTTTCATCAGTTCCCAAACCCCTTCCCCTGTTGCCGCTGATATGGGGTATACCCCGTAACCTGCCTCCACAAAGGAATCTCTCACCTGAGGCCATTTTTCCCTGACTTCAGGTATATCCATCTTATTAAAGGCCACAATTTGAGGTTTTGAAGCCAGGCTTTCGCTGAAAAGGGCAAGCTCCTGGTTAATGACCTCAAAATCCTTCAAGGGGTTAATGCTGAGGCCATCCAGGAGGTGGATTATAACCCTGGTGCGTTCTATATGGCGCAGGAATTTATGCCCAAGCCCTGCCCCTTTATGGGCTCCTTCTATGAGGCCAGGGATATCAGCCAGGACGAAATCATAATCTCCAACTGTTACCACTCCAAGGTTTGGTTCCAGTGTGGTGAAGGGGTAAGGGGCAATCTTCGGGCGGGCTGCAGTTACTGCGGCCAGCAAAGTGGATTTTCCTGCATTCGGAACACCCACTATGCCTGCATCGGCTATGAGTTTGAGTTCAAGGTAGAGCCAGCGCTCTTCCCCCGGCTCGCCTTTCTCAGCAAACCTTGGAGTCTGATTTACAGGGGTGGCGAAAGCAGCGTTCCCCCTTCCTCCTCTACCTCCCTTGGCCACAAGCACCTTTTGCCCCGGTTCTACCAGATCGGCGATGAATTCGCCAGTATTGGCATCTCTTACCACTGTCCCGAGGGGGACAGGGATGTAAAGATCCTCGCCGCTTTTGCCAGCCTGTTTTTTCCCCCTGCCATGTTGACCGGATTCAGCTTTGAAGTGAGAGCGCTTTTTGAAATGAATCAGTGTATTCAAGTGTGGATCTGCGATCAGGTAAACATCGCCGCCCTTTCCTCCATCGCCCCCATCCGGCCCCCCAAAAGGTACGAATTTTTCCCTCCGGAAGCTAACGCAGCCGTTGCCGCCATTACCTGCTTTTACGTAAATTTTGGCCTCGTCAAAGAACATACTTCCTCCACAGTGCCCGGCTTTTAAAAAGCATAATGGAGAAAGAGGGAGTTGTCAAGAAAGTTTCTTAACCCCCATTTTCCCTACAAGGCGGCGTTAGAGCTCATCCTTTAAACCCTGCTGATTTGACAGTTTTGCGAAGCTAAATATAATCTGTGGTGAACCCATAGAGGAAGGGGCAAATGGTCTACAAATTTGTAATCTGAACCCTTTGAGGCCGGGAAGGAGGCCAGGCGCACGTGATGCGCCGGGATTCCCGGCTTTATATTTTAACCCACCCGGACGGCCATTCAGTCCGGGGAGGTTATACGCCCCTTTAACCTCTGAGACCTCCCCGGGCCCGAAGGGTGGGGAGCTTCAGGGCTTGGGGAGGAGAAGTGAGTATCATTTACCTTGATAATGCAGCTACCTCTTTTCCCAAACCACCCCAGGTGGTGGAAGCTATAGTCCATTTCCTCACCGAAATCGGAGCTAATGCTGGCCGTTCCGGTCACCGCCTATCTATAGAAGCCGGCCGCATCGTTTACGAGACAAGGGAAGCCCTCGCTGAGCTCTTCAATATATCTGATCCCCTGCGAATAGTCTTCGGCCACAATGTTACCGAGATGATCAACCTGGTCCTTACTGGCTTTCTCCGCCCTGGGGACCATGTGGTAACCAGTTCTATGGAACATAATTCTGTGATGCGCCCCCTGCGAGCCCTTGAGAGGGAAGGGGTTGAGGTTTCAGTGGTGCAATGCTCCCGGGAAGGTTTCCTTGACCCTGCCGATCTGGAGAAAGCTTTGCGTCCTAACACCCGCCTTATCGTCTTAAACCATGCCTCCAATGTCACCGGTACAATCCTCCCTGTAAAGGAAGCTGGCTGGATTGCTCGCCAGCGCGGGATATTCCTCCTGGTGGATGCAGCTCAAACTGCAGGGGCTTACCCCATTGATGCCGAAGCTGATGGGATTGATTTCCTGGCTTTCACCGGACACAAAGGCCTCTTCGGCCCAACCGGAACAGGGGGCTTATATATCGGACCACGGGTTCCCCTGGAAGAGCTAAAGCCTTTAAAGCGTGGGGGAACCGGTTCCCGCAGCGAGCTGGAGGAGCAACCTGATTTCTTGCCAGATAAATACGAAAGTGGGACCCAGAACGCAGCAGGCCTTGCAGGTTTGAAAGCGGGGGTTCGGTTTATCCTGGAGAAAGGGGTTGAGGAAATACGCCGCCATGAACTGGAGCTAACGGCTCTTTTGCTGGAAGGACTCTCTTCTATTGAAAGGGTTAAGTTGTATGGACCAGCAGACCTCTCCATGCGGGTTGGCATTATTTCCTTCAACATTGAGGGGATGGAGCCATCCGATGTAGCTCTGGCTTTGGATGTAGAGTTCGGAATAATGTGCAGGCCTGGCCTCCACTGTGCTCCATCCGCTCACAGGACCATTGGGACATTCCCCAAAGGAACGGTTCGTTTTTCGGTAGGCTTTTTTAATACCAAAGAAGATGTGGAAAAGGCTATAGAAGCGGTGAAAAAATTGGCGAGGAAGTAAGCCGTGCCAAATGCCCGAGGCCTAAATTTAGGGAGCGAGCCATGGAATACGGAGTGATTGTTTTTTACTCTACAAATTGGGCCCTTAAGGCTGATAAGGTAGCAAAAGAGGCGGGATTTGAGGTCAAATTAATTCCAACCCCCCGCCACATAAGCTCAGATTGCGGAACGGCTTTGAGGTTCCGCTGGGAGAATAGGGAAGCCATCCTGGCCCTCCTGGAAAGCAAGGGGGTAAGGATTGAGGGTGTTCATAAACTCTAACGCAGGAGGTGAGCTATGGGTAAGTTTTTTGCCTCTCGCATTGGGATGATTGTCTCCGGAGCCATAATTGGAGCATTGGCGGCTCTGCTGGTCCTATGGGGCAATCCGCCGAACATGGGGATATGTGTAGCTTGCTTTACTAGAGATACAGCTGGAGCTTTGGGCCTCCACAGAGCCGCCCCCGTGCAATACATAAGGCCTGAGCTTATAGGGTTTGTCTTCGGAGCTTTGCTCGGGGCATTGTTGTTCAGGGAATTCAAGCCTCGGGCTGGCTCTGCCCCGGTCATAAGGTTCGTGCTGGGGTTCTTTGCTATAATAGGGGCCTTAGTGTTTCTGGGTTGCCCATGGCGTGCTTACCTTCGCCTTGCCGGAGGTGACCTGAACGCTCTTCTGGGCATAGCTGGTTTCATCGTGGGGGTGGCCATTGGGGTGTGGTTCCTTAAGCGTGGCTATAGCCTTGGCCGCTCCAGACCAGCTGGGACAGCGGTCGGTTTAGTGATGCCAGCTTTTGCCCTTATCCTGTTGCTCCTGCTAGTTTTTAGGGTAAGCTTTGGGGAAAATGCCCCCATTTTCTTCAGCAAATCCGGTCCCGGTTCCCTGCATGCGCCCATAATTATCTCCTTAGCAGTGGGGATTGTGGCTGGCTTCCTTGCCCAGAGGACCCGTTTTTGCACTATGGGGGCCATAAGGGATGTAATCATAATGCGGGACTTCCATCTTCTAAGCGGGGTTTTAGCTTTCATCGTGGCCGCCTTTCTGGTTAACCTTGCTATTGGTAAATTCCATCCAGGCTTTGCTGCCCAACCAATAGCTCATTCCAATCACCTCTGGAACTTCCTGGGCATGGTCCTGGCTGGTATGAGCTTCGCCCTGGCTGGTGGCTGTCCCGGGAGACAAATTTTCATGGCTGGAGAAGGCGATGGCGATGCCGCTATCTTCGTGTTTGGCATGCTGGTGGGGGCTGCCTTCGCTCACAACTTCAACCTGGCTGGTGTTCCCGATAAGATTGTGGATGGGAAACTGGTAGTAGGTGGCCCATCCATTTGGGGGCAAATAGCGGTCATCGTGGGCCTGGTAATTGTGGCTCTCATCGGTTGGACGATGAGGGAAAAATAGGAGGTGAGCCATGGCTAAGGTGGTGGATGCAAGGGGTCTATCTTGCCCTCAGCCGGTCCTCTTGGCCCGCAAAGCAATGGAAGAAGGGGAGTTCCCCATTGAAGTGCTCGTAGATACTGGTACTTCAAGGGATAATGTTTCCCGTGTAGCCCAGAAAGCTGGATACAAAGTGCGGGTAGAGGAGAAGGAAGAGGGCTTTGTGGTAAGGATTGAGAAATAGGAAATAAAGGGGGAGGCATTTGCCTCCCCCCTTTCCCAGGAAGGAGGCAAAGCATGAAGCAGAGGGATTTTTCTCGCCTTACAACCCTTGCCACTTGCGCGGGCTGAGCTGGCAAAACGGGCCCGGAGGCCCTAGCGCAGGTCCTGCGCTATATAATTGACCGCTTCCCTAAGGAAGCGTATGCTAACCTTCTGGTAGGCCTCGGGGAGGGGGATGATGCTGCTGTTTACAGACTCAATGAAGAATTGGCCCTGATTTTTACCGCTGACTTCTTCGCCCCCGTAGTGGATGATCCTTACACTTATGGGGCCATAGCTGCCGCTAATTCTATGAGCGATGTATATGCTATGGGTGGTGAAGTCCTTCTGGCTCTCAACATAACCTGCTTTCCTCCGGATATGCCTTCAGAGATTGCTGGTGCCATCCTTAGAGGTGGAGCTGATAAGGTGGCAGAGGCTGGAGGGATACTGGTAGGAGGCCATACCATGGATGACAGAGAGCCAAAATACGGATTAGCGGTAATAGGGGTTGTCCACCCTCAAAAAGTGGTCACCAAAGCTGGGGCAAAGCCAGGGGATATTCTATTTTTAACCAAACCGCTCGGGACAGGGGTGATAACTACGGCGCTGAAGGCGGGTTCGGCCAGGGAAGAACACATAAAAGCAGCGACGGAAGTGATGCTTCACCTTAATCGCAATGCTTCAAGGGCGATGCAGGAAGTGGGCGTTTCAGCTGCTACCGATATAACGGGCTTCGGGCTATTGGGCCATGCAAAAGATATAGCGGTTATGAGCAGGGTAAACCTCAGGTTTTACTATGAGCGTATCCCCTTCATTCCCGGGGCCAGAGAATATGCTGAACAATGGCTTTTCCCAGGCGGCACTCATTCTAACGAACGCTTCTTCCATCCCTGGGTCCGATTCCTATCCAATTTGAGCGAGGAGGATCAGTTGCTCCTCTTTGATGCCCAGACGTCAGGAGGCCTCTTGATAGCGGTAGCATCGGAACGGGCTCCCTTGCTTGAAGAAAGCTTGAAGGAAAAAGGTGAAAGGTACTGGATTGTGGGGGAAGTCCTTGAGGGGGATGGTATAATAGAAGTGATTTGATTGGTTGGGGAGGGAGGATGAGATATTTCTACTGGCTCCTCTGGGCTATCCCGCTGGCAATTGCGGGATATCTTTTACAATGGCCTGTCTGGGCAACTTTTACTTTATCAGGGTTAGGTATAATGCCTCTGGCTTACCTTATGGGCAAAGCCACGGAGGAGCTGGCTGAGAGCATTAATCCCTATGTAGGAGGCCTTCTGAACGCTGCTTTAGGGAACGCCGCCGAGCTTATAATCGGCATTTTCGCCATAAAGGAAGGACTTCTGGAGATGGTCAAAGCCTCTATAACCGGCTCCATCCTGGGCAACATACTCGGGATTATGGGCTTCAGTTTCGTCCTGGGGGGATTATCCCACGGGGTCTTAAGGTTTGACCGGGCCAGGGCGGGACTTCGGGCCTCAATGCTGGCCATCGCCTTAATCGCTACGGGCGTCCCTTCTTTCTTCAGTTATGCCACAGCGCAAAGTTTCTCGTTGCCCCTTGAATACCTGAGCCTCAGTGTTGCTTTCATAATGGTGGCCCTTTACTTTCTGTTGAGTTCTTTCTTCCTTTCAGCTCGGGAAAATCACGTGCACATTCTTCCGGATAAAAGGTCTTCCATAAGGGGCCCTCTTTTGATGCTCTTTTTAACGGTGATAGGCGTCGCCATCCTTAGCGAAATTCTGGTAAAAACCACTGAACCTCTCATCAAAAGCCTCGGGATTACGGAGTTTTTCCTGGGCATTTTCATTATACCTCTGGTAGGCAATGTGGCAGAGCACTTTGGAGCAGTTATAGCGGCCTGGAAAGGAAAAGCAGAGCTTAGCATAACAATTGCTCTGGAGTCAAGCCTTCAGATAGCGCTGCTTGTAGTGCCGCTTTTTGTCTTCCTGAGCCTGGGCCTTGGGCATCCTTTTACCCTTGTTTTCAACGCTCTGGAGTTGATCTCGCTGGGAGCTGCAGTTATTATCGCTTCCTTTATCTCCCTGGATGGTGAATCCAACTGGCTTGAAGGGGTTCAGCTTCTTGCCGTCTACTTTATCCTTGGGCTTGCTTTCTTTTTCTTCCCGGCTTAACTTTTATCATCGCATAACCAGTGGAAGGAAACATTTGTAGCGCAAAGCTTTCAAGTCTATTATCGGCTGAGGGCGATAATACAGGGTTATTGTAACGCGGGTGAAATGTCCCTTTAGTTCGGGGGTAAAGTTTTCTTCAAACCACTTCTCTGTTAGCCCCCTTGAATCCCACATTTCCGCCTCGCTGAGAACCAGCCATACTCTCTTATAGAGGCCGGTGCGGCTCCTCAGGTAATTGTCTACTTGCCCTGGGGTCATGCCCCAGTTGGTGTAAGGCCCTTCTACTGGAATGTAAAACTTTTCCCCGGCCAGGTAGTAATCAAAAACCCGGCGCACATAGGGAATCTGAAACACTACCGCATCACCTTCGTGGGAATATTCTTTGAAGAGGGCCACGGCACTTCTGAAATCGCTCTTTATAGGGAAGCGATTCTGGCTCCAGTTGGCCTCAGCATCCACTAAAAGGATTGACAGAAGCAGGATAAGCTCAAGCAGTTTACCCCTGACCCTATAGAACTCCAATCCAGCGGATAGAAGCATATAGAAAAAGGGTGCAAGGAAAATAAGGTAGCGGTCAGTGAAGATGGGCTTGCGCAGGCAGATGATAAAGAGGCCCAGCACCGGGAGCATAAGTATGGCTATAAGGGGTGGGCTGCTCTTGCGTTCAGCGAGCCCTCCGAGGGCAACAACCCCTGCAGGGATCAAAGACCAGGGCCACAAAGTGCTCAGAATTCCAGAACTCCATCCGGCAAACAGGATTCCCAGCATATCAGGAAAGGGGTAATATGGGAAACCGGTCGGGTTAGGGGATAAAAGCGAAGTGATAAGCCAGCGGATTGCGGGAAAAAGGGGTAAGATGAGGGTGAGGTGAGCCAGGAGGCTTTCTCTCCACCTTTTTCTGTAGCTTGGCCAAAGGCATAGCGTTAGCTGTCCCAGCACCATGAAAAGGGTGTGGAAGTGAGTGTAAAAGCTGAGCGTCAGGATTGCAAGATATAAAGCCCAGCGCTTAAGCCCCCCTCTCTCTAAAGCTTTCAGATGGAGGATAAAGGCAAGGGTTGTCAGGCTCAACCACAGCCCATACATCTTGCCCTCCCGGGAATACCAGATCAGGTAAGGAGAAAAGCCTGAAAGAAGCAAGGCAGTGGTGGCTGATCGTTGCGGGAGAAATTTCTGCGCCAGTCTGAAGGTAAGGGGCAAGGAAAGGACGCCGAAGAGCAAAGAGAAGTAGCGGAGGGCAAATTCCCCTTTTCCTGCGAGGCTAAGCCACCCTTTCAGGAGAAGGTAGTAAAAAGGGCCATTCCACCCTGGCCGGGTAAAGTAGCTTAAGAGCTCCTCAAGGGGGACCGAAGCAAAAATTACAGCATCCACCTCATCTCGCCACAGGCTTTGGGAGAGAATGCCCGCTACCCGCACGCCGAAGGCCAGAAGTAATATTAAAAGGATTTTGCCTTTCATCGGCTAATCCGGAACCGGGGGTCCAGCTCCAGGAGCTTCCTAAGGCCTTCCATCAGAGTGACTTTTGGTCTGTAGCCCAAAAGCTCTTGTGCCCTGGTCAGATCAGCTACAAGGCGTGATACTCCTCCGCTTTCGGCCTTGTTGTGAATAACCTCTACTTCGCGGCCTACCACTTTGGCTACTTTCTTGGCCAAATCGTTTATGCTGGTTTCTTCACCACTGCCTACGTTTATAATGGCTCTGTTCACATTTTTGGCGGTAGCAGCTGCTACCAGTGCGTCCACCACATCGTCAATGTAGACGAAATCCCTCGTCTGGTTACCGTCGCCGTAGATCACCAGGGTTCCCCCTTCCACGGCCTTCTTCATGAACTGAGGTATAACCGGAGGGTGGTAAAATGTGAGGTATTGACCTGGCCCATAAGCGTTAAAAATCCTGAGGATAACCGTCTCTATGCCGTATAATGCCCCAAGGGTATTGACATAATACTCGGAGGCCAGCTTGCTTACGGCATAAGGGGACTGGGGGTTAGGCCTTTGGGTCTCTTTTACCGGTTGCTCTTTTTGTTCCCCATAAACAGCCCCTGAGGAAGCTAAGATGACGCGCTTAACTCCCACATCCCTCACCGCCACCATTAAAGCTACCGTCCCTCCAACGTTTACCTCGTTGTACTCCTTAGGGTAAAGGACCGATTCCGGAACTGAGACCTTAGCTGCCAGATGGTAAACGCAATCCACCCCCTGCAAAAGGTTCCAGAGCCTTGGCACATCCCTGACATCCCCGCGGGTGAAGACTACTCTGGGGTCAAGGCGGGAGGGATCTCCTGCGCTTAAGTCATCTATCACCCTCACGTGATGACCCATCCGGACAAGCCTATTGGCTAAAGCTGCTCCAATGAAACCGGCTCCTCCCGTGATGAGAAAGCGCATTATTTTTCCCTCCGGTTATAGCAGGTTCATCTGGAATGTTGGCCTTTTACCTCTGAGGGTTATAAAGGGAGCTGCCCGTGTGGTTAATACTCCAAGTTTCTTCAAATCTTCAAGGAACCGGATGGTTCCTCTTTTCCTTTCAGCGATTATTTTGCGGGCGGAGCGTGGACCTATGCCGGGGACACGAAGGAGCTGGTGGTAATCGGCTGTATTGATTTCCACCGGGAAAAATTCAGGATGCCTGAGGGCCCAGATAAGTTTTGGGTCACCTTCTTGCGGCAGGTTGCCATTGGAATCAAAAGTTAGTTCTTCCACAGTGAAGCCATATCGCCTTAGCAGGAAATCAGCCTGGTAGAGGCGATGCTCACGCCAAGCGGGGGTTGGGGGATGGTTCTCAAGGGGTGTGTCAGGGATGGGCTGGAAGGCACTATAGTAGATGCGCTGAAGGCCAAAATCTCTGTAAAGGGATTGAGCCAGCCGAAGGATGTCCCGATCCTTCTCCCCTCCCGGGCCGACCATGAACTGGGTGGTTTGCCCTGCGGGCAGGAGGATTTTTCCCTCTTCTATAAGCTCTTTGATCCAGGCGATAGGGGCGAAGAGGCTTTCGGTAAAGTCCTTACCTGGGGCTATGCGTTTTAGAGTTTCTGAGGAAGGAGCCTCAAGGTTTACCGAAATCCTGGTGGCCCAGCGGGCCATCGCCTCAACGGCTGCTTTGCTGGCTCCAGGTATCACCTTGAGGTGAATGTAACCGGGGAAGCCATATCGGCGCCGGATTATCTCTGCCACTGCAATCATCCGGGCCATTACTTCGTCGGGTTTGCCATCTACTGCGGAGCTCAGGAAGAGGCCTTTGACCAATCCCCTGCGCCACAGGGCATCAAAAGTGGAAGCTAACTCCTCGGGAGTGAAAGACATCCTCGGGCAGTCTCTTCCTGCCCTGTTAGCGCAGTAAAGGCAATCATTGACACAGGCGTTGGTCAGGAGAACTTTGAGCAATATGACCTTTTTACCATCAGGCAAGACGGCCGGGTAAAGCCAGCGCCCCAGGTCATCTTTTACCCTGTGGGTCAGGGGGCTACAGGCTTCCCCACACAGGTCATATTGGGCGGCCTTCCCCAGAAACTCCAGCTTTTTTTCAATCATTCATCCATCCTTTCTAGCCCAATCGTAAGGGATTTCACCGCTGTGGGGTGGAATGCGGTATTCATCAGGGTTATCATAGTCGTAAAGCTCCGTGGGGATGTTGACTATAAGGGTCATATCAGTGCTTATCCCTTTGAAGCCGTGGATGACACCCGGGGGTATGGTTAAAAGCACGGGGTTAAGCTCACCGATGAAGAATTCATTTATTTCCCCATAAGTTGGGGAACCTTCCCGGCCATCGTAAAGGACCACTTTGGCCATCCCTTTTATGCAGACGAAGTGATCGGTTTGCTTTTTATGGTAATGCCAGCCTTTAACCACGCCCGGGTATACTGCAGTCACGTAAACCTGGCCGAACTTTTGGAATTCTTCCCAATCAGAACGGAGCATTTCCATAAGGTAGCCCCTTTCGTCCGGGATAACTCTAAGCTGGCGAACTTTAACCCCCTCTATCAGCCTTTTCATGTTTACCTCCTGAAAATAAGCTTAAGGATTTTATGGGCCACCGTCAAAGGCCCCGTTTTAGTAGCCATCTCTACGGGGGAAGGAAAGTGGGAAGGATCAAAAGATTCATAGTGGACTATTTTTTCCAGCGGCAGCCTTGGAGGTGGAGCCGGCGTTTCCTCGGGGTAACCCATGGTTATGATGGCAACTATCTCCAGGGGGTCAGGGATGGCGAAGTATTTTTTGATAGCGGGGGCATCAAATATTCCTATCCAGCAAGTTCCCAGGCCAAGGGCGTGGGCTGCAAGCATTATATTGGCCCCGGCCAGGGAACAATCGGCCCAATACCATTTGCTCCGGCGGGGGTCACCGCAAATAATTATGCTTACCGGGGCTTCGGAGATGTGCCTGTTGCGCACAAATAGAAAGCGGGAGTGAGCACTTATAAATTCTCGGCTTTTCTTGTCCCGGACCACTATAAAGTGCCAGGGTTGGGCATTGACGCCGCTTGGGGCCCAGCGAGCAGCCTCAAGAACCCTCAGGATAAGCTCGTCTGGAACCGGTTCATCCCTGTATGCCCTTATTGAACGCCTTTCCCTTATAGCTTTCTCCACCTCGGTGAGCATTTTACCTCCTTAAATGAAATAATACCATTGGCTTAGAGGTTAGTCAAAATCCTGTGAATCTGGGGCAAAACGAAAGAAATTTTCCCACCTCACCCTTTAACGTCGGCCAGAAGTCAGCGCCTTGTTTTACAAATACACTGGAGTAGTAGCGTTATGGATACCCGGCTTTGGCGGCTTACCTTTTACCTTCGGGAATTCCCCTTTCACAAAGGCAAGAAAGCCAGAGCTCCCACTCCGTTTTTTACCATCCCTAAAATTCATGTATAATCCGAGTTAGTTCAAACCATGCATCAAGGGGGAATTATGCGCACTTTTCGCACCCTTTGTTTAGTCGTTGTCTTGCTCCTGATGGGATCTTTTCTGGCCTTCCCTTCTTTAGCCCAGGAAACCCCACCTCTCAACATTTACTATTTTGGGCCTGAAGGAGGTGTGCGGACTGCCCTTGCTCTGGCCCCGGATTTCCAGCTGGTCTCTGACCCTGCCCAGGCTGACGTCTTGGTCCTCAACGGCACCATACCTGACCTGGAGGAGATGGCAGCCTGCCTCAGGAGAGGAGCTGGATTGGTGCTTATCTTGGGGCCAAACATTTCTGCCCACCAACTGGAAGTTCTCCTGGGCGTTACAGTGACGCTGAGGTTGCGGGAGGACCCTCTCAGCCTGATCGCCGCAGAAGGGGTAAAAGATCCTGTCCTAACTGAGATTGTCTGGACCAGTGCGCCTCAGGTCCGCCAGCGCTACGAGTTAACGGTTCCTTTCTCAACCATTATCCCGCTTGTGATAGGTTTTGAGGATGGCTCCCTGGTCCTCTGGTCTGCTTTGGGTGGGCGGGCTTACATCTTCAACGCCTTTTTGGATAAAGCCAACCCCCAGTTCCAGAGCTGGGCTTACTTTAATTACTTTATTTACCACATAGCGATGCGAGCCGGAGCCCGAATGCCCCTTTCTTTCGCTGATTATCCGGCTTCCCCTGTGCCCCACGAGCGGGAGCGCCTTATCCTTTACCTCTTGCTGGCGGGGATGCTGGCGATTGCTGCATTGATTTTCTGGGCTGTCCGTCGCTACAGCCGCGCCCATCCGGAGGCACTGGATGTTTTAGTGGCTGACCGGCAAGACTTCATAGCCCGTGAGGCTGGAACAGCCTGGGAGGATATAGGGTTTCACCGTCCTCTGGCAGGGTTCTTCGTCGCTTTTATGATGGGTGTTGTCCTTTTCATCCCCCTTATCATTTACCAGAACCTGATCCTCCCTGTCTACATCCTTCCCTCAGCTCAAGCCCTGGGCATCTGGGGGCGAGTAGTCCAGTTCTTCAACTTCCTCTGGCTTCTTTTTGACCTGGGGACCAGTGCCGCTTTCATCAAGTTCTTCGCCCAGTACCGGGTCCACGACCCACGCCGGGCAATCCAGTATGGGCAGGTCTTCGTCTGGTGGCAGGCCCTTTCCGGTGCGTTTCAGGTGGCAATGGTGACAGCAGTAGCAGGCACATTCCTTCCCAGAACCCCCTATGCCCTCTACACCTGGAGCGTCATCATCCACACCTTCATCCAGATCCCTGGCTTCTATCAGGTGATGCGACATGGGCTGATGGCCTGGCAGCGGTTTGACTACGCCCAGATGCTGGACATTGCTCTAAACCTTATCTTCCCCATTATCACCCAGCCGGTGCTGGTGACGCTGATGGTGCGGTGGGGCACGGCGCACCCTGTCTTCGGCGGGCCGATGGGGGGTGTCCTGGGGATGGGGATGGCAGCTTACGCTTCCGAACTTCTCACCTTCCTGCTGGGCCTCTGGCTCTACCGACGGCTTGGTTACAACGCTCGCCTCCTCTTCCTGGCCCACTTTGATTGGCAAATCGTTAAAGAGGCGTTCCGCTTCGGGGTCTTTGAGATGCTGGGGTCTATTGCCTGGGCAGCAGGCCAGGCGATGGAGATTCTCATCACCCAGACTCGCCTGGTCAACTACAATGAGGTCTGGGGGAATTGGACTTTAGCTCAGAACTTTATCTTTGCTTACAACGTGCTCCATACCCTGTACTCCAACCTGATGTCCTCCATTTCTGAGGCCATCTCCCACGCCCGGAAGGTCTTGAGCCAGTACTATTCAGTAATGGCCTACAAGTGGGGTGGCCTGATGAGCGCTTTCATCGGCGCGGTGCTTCTTGCTGTGGCTGACCGGTTCATACTGGGTGCATCGGGACCGGAGTTTGTCCGTGCTGCCACATATGCTGTTCCCCTCATCATCTGGGGGGCTATCCAGTATCCCTCGTGGGTGGGGGATAACGTCCAGTTGGGGGCCAACCGACCATACCTCAAGTCCATCCTGGTGGCGGGGGAGCAGTTTATCCGCATTTTCCTGGCTTTCCTCTTGCTGCGGCGCTATCAAATTAACGCCCTCATCTTTGCCTACTTTGTGGCCCTCCTGACCAAAGACATCGTTGCCTACTTCGTCAGCGATTGGTTGTGCTTCCCTCAGCGGTTCTATTTCTGGCAATCCTTAGGGGCACCGCTTCTGGCAGGGGCCGCCCATTACCTGGTCCTGCGCTGGCTCACAGGCCTTATCTGGCAGGGTGACCAGGTGACCAGCGTGCTCATATTCTTCATCGGTATCCTGCCTTCTTTCCCGCTCTTCGCCTTCTTTTACGGGCTCTTCGGCGGGTGGGACGATGGAACACTGGCGGAAGTCCGGCGGGCAGTGGAGTTAACCGGCTTTGTGCGACCATTAGCCTGGCTATTCTGGGGAGCCAGTGCCCTGGGGGCACGCCTGAGTCTTCTGCATGGTCGTTTCCCCATCACGATTTATCAGGTTGCTCTGGAAGAGGCCCATTCCCTTACTGAAGAGAAGGTAAAATTGATTTGAGGGGTTAATTCCAGGTATCCCGAGGCGTGACCTGGTGTTGGAAGCCAGGGGCCGTTTACTGCCTCACGTTTGACAGAACCGCTTTTAAGTAGTACAATTTCCCCGTAAACTATTCACTTGTAGAGCAGTTTTGTTATGGCTATCCGATACGCTATTTTAGGACTTTTAGCTCGGCAGCCTCTTCATGGCTATAAGTTACGCGCGGCTCTGGAAGCCCTGGTAGGTGGACGAGATACCTGGGAAATAAAGCCGGGCCAGGTTTATGCCACCCTGGAGCGGTTGTCTGAAGCGGGTTTGATTATTGAGATCGGCACAGAAAAAGAGGGCGGGCCGGAAAAGCGCATCTATGCACTAACTCCCTCCGGCTACGAGGCCCTTCAGAGATGGCTTTACTCCGGGGTCCCAACCGACCATCATAAGGATGAATTTTTCATCAAGCTGATGATAGGCTTGCTGGTGAAAGATACTGACCTCCATCGCCTTATACAGATCCAGCGCTCCACTCTCTATCAGGAATTGCACAAGTTTACCCGCCAGCGCATAAACGCTGACCCCAGGACCGAGCTGGCTTACGTTCTTTTCCTGGACAAAGTAGTAATGCACCTGGAGGCAGATTTGAGGTGGCTGGATATGATAGAAGCACGCCTGGAAGAGGTTAGCCAGCAGCCGGTCCCATCCCCGGAACCTAAACCGCGTGGTCGCCCGCCCAAATCTTGTATTCCGAGGAGGTAACTATGCCTATAGTTCAAACAGAAAATTTAACCAAAGTTTATGGGAAAGGGGAAACCGCGGTCATTGCTCTGGACCATGTAAATATAGCGGTGGAAAAAGGTGAATTTGTGGCAGTAATGGGGCCCAGCGGCTGCGGCAAATCCACCCTTTTGCACTTGATCGGCGGGCTGGACCGGCCCACCGAGGGGCGGGTCCTGCTGGACGGCCGCGATTTGACGGCCATGAAGGATGATGAACTGGCCGCGCTGCGCCGCCGACGCATCGGCTTCGTCTTCCAGTTCTACAACCTCATCCCGGTGCTGACGGCGCTGGAGAACGCCGCGCTGCCGCTTCTTCTGGACGGGGTGAAGCCCGCCGAGGCGCACCGTCGCGCTGCGGAGTGGCTTCAGCGCCTGGGGATGGGCGACCGGCTCCACTACCGCCCGGACCAACTCTCCGGCGGGCAGCAGCAGCGGGTGGCCATTGCCCGCGCGCTCGTCTCCGAGCCCGACCTCATCCTGGCCGATGAGCCCACAGGCAACCTGGATTCCCGCGCCGGCGATGAGATCGCGGCCCTCCTGCGCCGCATCTCCTCGGAGTGGGGGCGGACGATTCTGCTGGTCACCCATGACCCGCGCGTCGCCGCCCACGCTGACCGCATCCTTTTTATGAAGGACGGACGCATAATGGATGAGGTGCATTTGGCGGGGGCTGGCGAAGAGGAAGCCAAAGCCATCAAAGCCTGGATAGATAAGCTGTAACGGGAGGTTCCAATGCGCGTGCAATTGATAATGGCTCTGCGGTATATGAGCGGGCGGAAACTTCGCACCGCGCTGACGACGCTGGCGGTGGTCTTCGGCGTGGCGGTCCTCTTCGGGATGAACGCCCTGCTGCCCACCATGCTCCAGGCCTTCCGCCAGACCGTCCTGGCGACCACCGGCAAGGTGGACCTGGTCTTCACCAGCGTGACGGACGGGCCATTTCCCGCTGAACGGATGGAAGCGGTCCGTGGGGTAGAGGGCATCGCCGAAGTGACCGGCTCCCTGCGCCGCAATGTCCTGCTCCCGCCCGATATGGCGAGCCGGGCCGGGCTGAACGCGGTTACACTGGTCGGGGTGGAGCCGGAGGTCGCCGCGCGCCTGCGCCACTACCCGCTGAAGGAGGGCCGGTTCCTGACCGCTGACGACGGTGACGCGGCCGTCATCTCCAAGGGGCTGGCGGAGAAACTGGCCCTCTCCGTCGGAGGCACGCTGACCCTTCCCTCGGCGACGGGTACGACCGATTTTGAAATTGTCGGCATTCTGGATGTGCCCTCCATCCCTGGGGTGGAGGAGGTCTACGTCCCGCTTCCGGCGGCCCAGCGACTCCTGGGGATGCCCGGCCAGATCAACGTCATAGAGGCGGTGGTGAAGCCGGGGGTGGACCGGGATAAAGCCGAAGGGGCCGTCCTGGCCGCGCTGGGTGAGATGTTCAAGGCCGAGCCGCCGGAGGTCGGGGAGGAACTGATCGCCAGTTTGCGGATGGGGGAGATCGCCTTTGCCCTGTTCGGGGTGATGGCGCTGGCCATCGGCGCGTTCATCATCCTGAACACCTTCCGCACCGTCGTGGTGGAGCGGCGGCACGACCTGGGGATGCTCCGGGCGGTCGGCGCGTCCCGACGGGCCATTGTGGGCCTCATCCTGGCGGAGAGCCTGCTCCAGGGGATTCTGGGGACGGCGGTCGGGCTGGCCGCTGGATACGCGCTGGCCTGGGTGCTTCTGCTCTCGGTCAAGTCGGTGATGCAGCAGTACCTGCGGATGGAGGCCACCGTGCCCATTATCACCCTGCCCAACCTGCTGACCGCCGCATTCCTGGGGCTGGGGGCGACGCTGGCGGGCGGACTTTGGCCGGCCCTGTCCGCCGGTCGGGTGACGCCCATAGAGGCACTGCGGCCCGTGGTCCCCGGCGCCTACGAGCGCGCGGCGAAAAAGCGCGGCATCGTCGGGGCTGTGCTGGTCGTCCTGGCGGCCCTGGCGCTCCTGACGGGGAACTTCAACCTGGCCGCGCTGGGTACCCTGCTCTTCCTGGTGGGGCTGGTGCTGGTGGCGCCGGTCCTGGTGGGGCCGATTTCCCGCCTCTTCGGGCGGATGCTGGCGCTGGTCTTTGCCCGCGAGGGGCGGCTGGCGGAGGGGAACCTGGCCCGTCAGCCCAACCGGGCCGCCGTCACCGCCTCCGCGCTGATGGTCGGCCTGGCGATGATTCTGGCGCTGGCTGGGATTGTCACCTCCACCTTTGATGGCTTTATGAGTTACATTGACCACTCGCTACGCGCCGACTTCCTGCTGATGCCCGCGTCGCTGGTGCTGGGCGGCGGGAACGTCGGGGCGGGGCCGGATTTGGTGGAGGAGATTCGCGCCGTGCCGGGTGTTACCGGCGCGACGACGCTCCGGCTGGGGACGGCCGCGGTGGACGGCCTGACCCTTCAGGTGGTCGGCGTGGACCCCGCAACCTATCCCAAACTCTCCGGCCTGGTCTTCCGCTACGGCGACCCGGAGGAGGCCTTTGAGGCGCTGGGCCGGGAGCGGGCGATGATTGTCAACGGCGTCTTCGCCGCCCAGCGGCGGGTCAAAGTGGGCGACGTCCTGACGCTCCAGACGCCGGCGGGGAAGCGGGAGTACCGGGTCGTGGGCGTCGGGTCCGACTACCTGAACGCCAAACTGGTCACCGCGTACATCTCCCAGGCCAACCTGGAACGGGATTTCTACCAGACGGCGGACCTGCTGGTGATGGTGGATGCGGCGGACGACGCCGACATGGCCGCCGTCCAGGCCCGGCTGGAGGAGATTGTCCGGAGGTACCCGTCCTTTGTGCTGACGGAGTGGCGGTCGTTCCGGGAGGAGCAGGAGCGGGCCTTCGGGCAGAGCGTCTCCCTGTTCAACGTGATTGGGGTGATGTTTGCCCTGCCGTCGCTGCTGGCGATGGTGAACACGCTGACGATCAACGTGATGGAGCGGACGCGGGAGATCGGCGTGTTGCGGGCAGTGGGGAGCACGCGGCGGCAGATTCGGCGGATGGTGGTGGCGGAGAGTTTGCTTCTGGGCGCGCTGGGGACGGCCTTCGGGATTCTGGCGGGCCTCTGGCTGGGGTACGTGCTGGTTCAGGGGATGAACGTGAGCGGCTTCGTCATCCCGTACTACTTCCCGTACACCGGCATTCTGGTCGCGGTGGCGGTGGGGTTGCTCATCGGCGTCGGGGCGGCAGTGCTGCCGGCGCGGCGGGCGGCCCGGCTGGATGTGGTGGCGGCGCTGCGGTATGAGTAGGCCTTCTTGTGGACAGGAGGCCGTTCACCAGGTGCCAGGGTTGGCTTTTGCCTTTTGTCGGGTTGCCTATCTTTTGAAGAAAGGCTTGAGGTATGTATAATGCGTTCAAACCCAAATAGGAGGTGGGAAATGAGGGCTCTGCATTATACTGAAATTGAACCCCAGGAAGTATACGGCATTCCGGGGGTTAAGGTCCGGTGGCTTGCAGGCAGGAAAGAGGGAGCCCCTAACTTTGCCTTTCGGATATTTGAGATGGAGCCAGGGTCTGTAATTCCCTCCCATGAGCATGACTGGGAGCATGAAGTCTTTGTGCTAAAGGGCGAGGGTATCGTTGGAGTAAATGAAGAGGAGAAGACTATTAAAGAAGGAGATTTTGTGCTGATCCCACCGGGGGCTCGCCACAAATTCATAAACATCGGGGAAGGGGTCTTTCGTTTTATCTGTGTAATCCCTCTCAAAGGTGATACAAGACCTTGAGCCGCAAACGTAATGTATATGCGCTTATAGCTTCTTCTTTCCTGAGCGGCTTCAGGATGAACATTATAAGCGCGATATGGCAACCTTTTATCCTGAGCCTGGGTGCGTCTATGTCTGTCATTGGCTTTGTGGAAAGCCTTGCCGGCCACCGGGGAATTATTCCGGCTTTCGCCCATCTTATAGGAGGGTGGTTTTCGGATAGAAAAGGCCGCAAACCTTTCTTAGTCCTTGGGTGTATCTTAGTGCTCTTTTATCTTGGGTTGTGCCTTCTGGCTCTCTACTTCAAAGATTGGCGCATTGTCTTCCCGGCCACAATTTTCCTGGGGCTTTCAAACCTTTCAAGGCCTGCCCAATCCTCCATGGTGGCCGATTCAGTTCGGGAAAAGGAGCTGGGGACTGCTTATAGCCTGATAATGACTGCTGCCATCATCCCGGGGGTCTTTGCCCCTGCCCTTGGGGGCTTTATCGCTGACAGGACAGGATTTGTTAGCGTTTTTGTCTTGGGTTTAGCTTTAGAGGCCCTTGCTCTCTTCCCCATCGTGGTGTTGGTCAAGGAGACCCTGATCTTTAACAATTCGGTTGAGGAATTTTCCTGGAAAGAAATGGCTTTCAGGCTTTTTTCTCCCCCTGCACATTTGCGGCCTTTCTACATAGCTATAGCGGCTGATTCTTTTTCCTGGGGATTGGGCTATGGCATTCTGTATGGGATGCTGGTCAAAACTTATGGCCTTTCCACTTCCCAGATTGGGGCTATAATAAGTGCATCTTTTGCAGCCTGGCTCTTCTTTCAAATCCCTGTAGGTAGGCTGGTGGACCGCTTCGGAAGCTTTAAGTTCCTGGTCATATCGGAGCTGGTCGGGATTCCCCTGATGCTTGGGTGGCTCACTTTCAAATCCCTGAAAGCATTTTTCTTTCTCCAGATTTTCTGGGGACTTGTGGCTGCCACATGGGTGCCAGCCGCTCAATCTTACCTGGCTCTTAAAGTCCCTCAGGAAAATAGGGGTGAAGCTATGGGCCTCCTGAACGCTTTCCGTGGGCTTTTCTCCTTTCTCTCCCCTTTCCTGGGCGGGATTCTTTACGATTTAACGGGATTTCCAGGCCCCATACTGGCCAATCTTTTGGGCATAATCTGCACCACAGCTTTATTACTATTACTGGTCAGGGAGTAAGGGGAACTGTAAGCGTTTGCTTAAATGCCTGGAAAAGAGTATAATTTTAATCAAGCGGGGGTGGTTGGGCCCCGGTGGGCCCCGCGGTCTTCAAAACCGTAGGTGGGTGCCATAAAGGCGGCCACGGTGGGTTCGACTCCCATCCATCCCCGCCTTTTAATTGGGAGGAAGCTTTGAGGATCGTTGTAGGTGTGACAGGGGCCTCAGGTGCGCCCCTGGCTTTAAGGTTACTGCAAAACCTCATGAACCAGGAAGTTCATCTGGTAATTTCTAAAAATGCCTGGGAAGTTATAAAGCTGGAGCTTGGAGAAGGAGTTTCTTTCCCCTGCTCCTATTCTTACAGGGATGATGATTTTTCTGCCCCGCTGGCGAGCTCTTCGTTCATTATAGATGCAATGGTGGTGATTCCCTGCTCCATGAAAACACTCGCTGCCATAGCCCATGGCTATGCCGATAATTTAATCACCAGAGCTGCTGAAAATGCCCTTAAATTGGGAAAACCTCTGATTCTGGTTCCCAGAGAAACCCCATTATCTCTTGTGGACATTGATAACATGAGGAAAGCAAAAAGGGCTGGGGCTATAATCCTTCCAGCCATGGTGGCTTATTACCATAAGCCTCGCTCAGTGGACGACATAACGGATTTCATCGTGGGCAAGGTATTGGACATTCTGGGCATTGAGCATAAGCTATATGCCCGATGGGGGGAAATCAAGCCGCCGCCTTCTTAATTTTAGTAAAGTATGCTATCACCCCCATTATGGAGCAAGCAGAACCGGCGATAGCAGCACCAATGGCCAATGCTTGTCTGTGTTCGTAAGCCCAATGAGCAAAAACCTTCAGAGGCGAGGGTTTGTTCCTGATAAGGTTAAAAAGCTTCTCCCGAAACCAGGGGGAAGGCCTCACGGGCCTGTAAATCAGGTTAAGCTCCTTCACAAGACCCATGAGTTCTTTCAGCTCGCTGAACTGGTCAGGCAAGAGGCTAAGCATTTCGTTAGCCCCTTTTTCGTCGCCTGCCAGGATCCTGTCGGTGTAGCGGTCCAGAATTTCCTCCATCTTTCCTCCTCTCCTCCGGATTCCTTAAATTTAAACCCCCTGGGTATGCGAAGGGTTTCATTCCGATGAAACTCTCTTCGCCTCTGTGGGTTAATTTTGTTTGAACAAAAACCACCATTAACCGGAGGGAGAAACATGACCAGAGAAGAGATTTTCCAGAAGGTAAAAAAGATAATCGTGGAAGTTCTGGGAGTTCCGGAGGAAAAGGTTACCCTGGAAGCCCGCTTTAGAGAAGATTTAGAAGCAGATTCTCTAGACCTGGTGGAGCTGGTAATGGCTTTTGAGGAAGCTTTTGGTGGCACTATCTCCGATGAAGAAGCTCAAAAGATTGTCACTGTTGGCGATGCTGTAAACTACATTTACGAACGCTTTGCCATGGCTCAGCCATAAAAACCCCAATGCGCAGGGGTGCAGGGGAACTACCCGTTCTCCTGCATCCTTTTATTACACATACCTTACCTCAGGGTCGTGCTTTTAACCCCCTCAATTCTGCACTTTTTGTCGGTCTGCGTTGGGGTCTTCCCGCAAGGCTTTGATTTTGCGCTTTTCTCTTAACAACGTTAAAATTAAATAACGTTAACTTTTGGAAGTGTGGGAATTGGGAAACGAACTTGAATCTACAGGTATGCAATTTCTCCAGCTTATAGGGGCTCTCAAGCTTAAGTTCGCACGAGACTTGAATTTATGGTTCTTATGGCATTGGAGAAAGCGCAGCAATCCTGCCGCATGGGGCCTCTGGCTTCTTTCACCCTTCAGAGTTTGCCCGCTGTGACTGGAATCGTGGATAGGCTTGAGGAAAGGGGTCTGGTGCAGCGACAGCGGGACCCGCATGATCGGCGTTCCGTTGTGGTTTGTTTAACGGAAAAAGGAAAAACCCTGCTCTCTCAAATTAAAGCTGAACGCCAGCAAACGCTGGAGGAAATTTTCAAGGTACTGACCCCGGAAGAAAGGGCTTTTCTTAACTCTGTGCTTGAAAAGTTGACCAGGGTCCTGGAAACGCCGGAGCAAGGAGGTAGTGGATGTTGAAACTTTTAAAGCACGCCAGGCCTTTTTACCCCATTATTTTGCTTATCTTGCTCTTGCTTTTCCTGCAGGCCAATGCGGACCTGGCCCTGCCCGATTATATGTCCAGGATCGTTAACGTGGGGATCCAGCAGGGAGGAGTGGAAAGCCCTGTCCCGGAAGCTATCAGACAGAGCACTATGGAACATTTAGTTCTCTTCCTTTCCAGTGAAGAGAAAACGGGACTTATGGCTTTGTATGCTCGCTTTGATAGGGATTCACCCGAGTATGAAATTCTCCTCCGGAAATATCCGGCTCTGGCCCGCGAGCCAGTTTACGTCTTGAAATCCGCAGACCCAGAAGCTATTGAGCGGGTTAAACCGGTTATAGCCCGCGCTATCCTTGCGGTGTTCAGCATAGAACAGCTTCAAGCTAATCCAGAACAGGCCTGGAGGATTTTGGGGTTCAGCCCGAAAGGAGCTGACCTTTTTACCCTTGTAAGTCAACTGCCGGCTGACCAGAGAATGCGGATAAGAGAGCTTGTAGAGCGCCGGTTTAATGCGATGGGAGGGGAAAAAGCTATCTTCCAGGCAGCAGCCAGGGCTGTCAGGGCTGAATATGAATCTCTTGGTATGGATGTGGCTAAAATCCAGAACTCTTACATCCTCAAAGTTGGAAGCCAAATGCTTATTATCGCCCTTGTCGCTGCGGCTATAACCATAATAGTAGGCTTTTTGGCGGCAAAAGTTGCCGCTGGTTTTGCCCGCGATTTGAGGAGGCTTTTCTTTGAGAAAGTTCTCAGCTTTTCCAGTGCGGAGCTGGACCGTTTCTCCACTGCTTCTTTAATAACCAGGGCTACCAATGACATCACTCAAATTCAGACGGTGATGGTCTTCCTCCTGCGCATGGTTTTCTATGCGCCAATTATAGGTATAGGAGCCGTGATTAGAGCCCTGGGTAAAAGCCCTTCAATGTGGTGGATCTTGGGCCTGGGCATTGGCATCCTCATTGGCCTGGTTACCATCGGATTCAGGCTTGCTGTCCCCAGGTTCAAGATCATCCAGACCTTGATGGATCAGCTCAACAGGATCGCCCGGGAAAACTTGACCGGAGCTATGGTAGTCAGAGCTTTCAATCGGCAAAGATATGAAGAAGAGCGCTTTGATCGCGCCAACAAAGAGTATATCAGGACCATCCTCTTTGTAAACAAGGTCTTTGTAATGATGATGCCTCTAACCATGTTCTTGATGAACGGCATTATGATCCTTATCCTGTGGGTTGGTGCACACCAGGTAGCCCAGGCCACGATAAGGCTCGGCGATATGATGGCTTTTCTGCAGTATGCCATGCAGGTCTTCTTCTCATTCATGATGCTTTCAATGCTTTCCATTATGATTCCCAGGGCTGATGTAGCTGCAGGCAGGATAGCCGAAGTCCTGGAAACAGATACAAGCATAAAAGACCCTGAAAAACCATGCTCATTTCCCCAACCTTTTGTTCCGAAGATAGAATTTCGCCATGTTTCTTTCCGTTATCCTGGTGCTGAAGAGTATGTGCTTCGGGATATAAACTTTACCATCCAGCCCGGGGAGACCGTAGGGATTATAGGGACCACTGGCTCCGGCAAATCCACCCTTATTAGCCTTCTGCTCAGGTTTTACGATGTTACAGAGGGAGAAATACTTATAAGTGGAGTAGACATCCGCCGTGTGTGTCTGAAAGACCTGCGGGATTGCATCGGTTACGTTCCCCAGCACAGCAACCTCTTCAGCGGAACGGTAGAATCAAACCTTCTTTTTGCCAATGAAAACGCTTCCCGGGAATTTTTGTACCAGGCTCTGGAAATTGCCCAGACCAGGGATTTTGTGCTCTCCAACCCTCATGGGCTAAGCATGAGTGTAGCGCAGGGGGGGATGAACCTCTCAGGTGGGCAGCGCCAGCGCCTTACTATTGCTCGGGCCCTGGTTAAGCGAGCCCCGATATACGTCTTTGATGATTGTTTTTCTTCCCTGGACTATCAAACTGATTTGCGGGTGCGGCGAGCTTTGCGGGAACATCTTAAAGGGAGCACCATTATCATCATATCCCAGAGAGTTGCTACTATAAAAGATGCCGACAAAATCTTGGTGCTTGATGAAGGCAAGCTTATAGCCCAGGGGACTCACGAGGAGCTGTTGGAGAAGTGTGAAGTTTACCGGGAAATCGCCCTTTCCCAGCTAAAGCTTCAGGAGGTGGTGATATGACCGCATCTCGTCCTCCGATGTACCTTGCTCCCGGAGTACGACGGCCTTTTGAGCGTGGTCCAGGCCATCTGGCTTTCGGCCCTGTTGAAAAACCAAGGGACTTTGCCGGAACAGTGCGCAAGTTTTTGACTTATTTAGGTCCTCATCGCCTCACCATCTTCGTTGTTTTCCTGCTGGCCGGCAGTTCCACTGCCTTCTCCATCTTCGGTCCCAAAATCCTGGGTTCAGCCACAACCAAACTCTTTGAAGGCCTCATCGCTCAGTTTACCGGGACAGGGCAGGTGGATTTTGGAGCTATCGGAAGGATCCTGTTATCCGCTTTTGGCCTTTACCTTCTCTCAGCTGGCTTTGGCTACGCCCAGGGGTGGCTTATGACCAATGTGGCAGCGCAGTTAACATACCAGTTACGCCGGGATATTATGGCTAAAATACAGCGCTTGCCTTTCCGATACTTTGATGGCACTCAGCATGGTGAGATCCTATCGCGCCTGATAAACGATGTGGATGCTATAAATCAAACTTTGAGCCAGAGCCTGGCCCAGATCATTTCTTCTCTCGTGACAGTGGCTGGCATGCTAATGATGATGTTTTCCATTTCCTGGGAAATGACCCTGGTGGCCTTGCTTATAATCCCTGTTTCCAGCGGGCTGGTAGTGTTTGTTGTTAACCGTTCCCAGCGCTTGTTCGCTCAGCAGCAGGCCTACCTTGGCCGCCTCAACAGCCACGTGGAAGAAACTTTCGCGGGCTATGTGGAGGTTAAAGCTTTCAACGGGGAGGAAAAAAGCCTCAACCGGTTCAATCAATACAACGAGCAGCTTTATGATACAGCCTGGAAAGCGCAGTTCCTCTCAGGGATAATAATGCCAACGATGGGGTTCATCGGGAACCTTGGATATGTGGTAGTGGTGATGCTGGGCGGGTATTTAGCGGTGAATGGTCGCATTGCCGTCGGCGACATCCAGGCTTTTATCCAGTACATCCGTTCTTTCACTCAACCCATAACTCAACTTGCTAATGTTTCCAACGTCCTTCAGCAGACAGTAGCAGCCGCTGAGAGAGTTTTTGATTTCTTAGCCGAAGAGGAGGAGGTACCCGATCCGGAAATTCCTTTGAAGCTGGACAAAATCAAAGGGGAAGTGGAATTCAGGAATGTGTACTTCGGCTATATCCCCGGCAAGCCAGTCATTAAAGGGTTTTCCGCCAGGGTGAAACCTGGACAGAAAGTAGCCATTGTGGGGCCCACCGGGGCGGGAAAGACCACCCTGGTAAAATTGCTGATGCGCTTTTATGAAGTGGATAGCGGAGCTATTTTAATAGACGGACACGATATCCGCAGGTTCTCCCGCGCCGACCTGAGGAAACTTTTCGGGATAGTTCTTCAGGACACATGGCTTTTCAATGGCACCATTGCCGAAAACATTCGCTATGGGCGGGAGGACGCTACCGAGGAAGAGGTAAAAGAAGCAGCCCGGTTGGCCCGCATTGATCGGTTCATCCGTTCTCTACCTGAAGGGTACCAGACGGTCATCAACGAGGAAGTATCCAACCTTTCACATGGGCAAAAGCAACTTCTGACCATAGCCAGGGCCATACTGGCTAATCCACCCATGCTCATTTTAGACGAAGCTACCAGCTCTGTGGATACTCATACAGAGCTTTTGCTCCAGGAAGCGATAGAGGCTTTCACACGTGAGCGCACCACGTTCATTATAGCCCATCGTCTTTCCACCATCCGGAATGCTGACTTAATCCTGGTAGTACGTGATGGAGCTATCGTAGAGCAGGGGACCCATGAAGAACTGATGGCCCGCGGTGGTTTCTATGCCGAACTATATAATAGCCAGTTTGAGCCTTTAATTTAAACCCTGAGTTTTTTGGGGAAAATTACGCTGGCTATTGCTCCTTTACCATTCAGCCCTTTCAGGCTAAAGCTGCCGTGTAACTCCTCTTCAGCCAGTGTCTTGACTATTCTTAAACCGAGGCTTTCCGTCTGGAAGGGGTCAAACCCTTCAGGAAGCCCCTGTCCATCGTCGTGGACTGTAATTTTTACTTTATTTTCAAGGTCTTCAATCTTTACCATTATGCGACCAGTAATGCGGTTTTTGTAGCCATGCTCCAGGGCATTCTGGAGCAATTCGTTCACAATCAAAGCACAGGCAGTGGCCTGTTCCGAAGGAAGCAAAATTTCAGGCCCATCAAGCTCCATAGAGATACGCTTCTCCGGGGTCAACATTCCCTCTTTTGCCTGCTCTATTATCTTCCGGCAAAGGTCCCTAAGGTTTATCAGGCCTGAATCATGCTCCGAAAGAAATTCGTGAATTATGGCGATGCTCAGGATTCGGTTAATGCTATCGTTTAGAGCAGCTTTTGCTTCCTCGTGGGAAATGCGACGGGCTTGTAGGCGCAGAAGAGCTGCCACTGTCTGGAGGTTGTTTTTGATGCGATGGTGTATCTCTTTAATTATGGCTGTTTTAACTCGGAGCTCCTGTTCTTTGCGGCGTTCTTCAGTGGCATCGTGAATGATGAGCATAGCTCCTGCTAAAGGCATGGATGGATCGCCGAGCCATGGTATCAATATTTCCCTGAAGCGAGAGGGTGGCTCATAGATGGGTAGAACTCGCCTTATCCAAACCATGCCTTCTTCCAGTTCCTCTTCTTCCTGAAGGAATTCCCTTTCTTCAAGGGCTACTTTAAGCAGTTGGCGGTCAGAAGAGGGCAAGCGTGAGAGGGATGTATCCCTTAAATCCCGCAGAATGCCCAGCTTGCGGTAAAGGTTAGCCGCTACTCCGCTTATATAGCGGATAATCCCCTGATCATCCACCACAACCATGCCATCCTGTTCGGTTACAGGGTGGAAAGATCGGGTTTTCTCCAGAAGGCCACGGCGTGCCATCTGGTGGAGGTAATGGAGAGCGAGCTGGAAAACTTGGCTGCGGCGGCGGCGCCTTTCGTATTCCAGAAGGTTGGATTCAAAACTGAGGACGCCGGCTATTCGGCCACGGCTTCCGAGTATGGAGAAAGTCTCCTCCATTAAAGGGGCATCACTACCCAAAAGGTAACTCTGACCTTTCCAGTAACCCGGATACTTGAGGGCCCGAAATACAAGGGGCCTTTCTGCCCTGTATACATGGCGACCCTTTAATTCTTCCTGATATAAAGGCGAGATGGAGCGAGGCTTGGCGTGGGCCAGGATTGTTACCGCATCTTTAGACGGGACCGGGTAATATACAAAAGCATCAGCTTTGGTTAAATCAGCGATAAAACCAAGCCCTGCTATAACCTTGTTCAAGAGCTCTGCATCCTCTTCTTTGACCACAAGCTCCGGGTAGACCACCCTGTCTGCCCTCCACAGTTTTCCCCCGAAAATTATAAGGGATTTTAAGTCTGAACACAAAGTCAAGCTAATAATCTATACCCTTGCGAGCTATTATGCCTTCCCGGTAAGGATGCTTCACCTCCTTCATTTCGGTAACAAGGTGAGCTCGTTTGAGGATTTCAGGGTGAGCATTGCGACCCGTTAGGACCAGCTCTACTTCTTCAGGCTTTTCTTCCAGAAGAGATATAACCTCTTCCAGTGATAGAAGGCCATAATCCAGAGCTACATTGATTTCATCCAGAACAATGATGTTAAACTCGCCTGAAAGCATTGCCCGGCGGGCTTCTTCCAGGGCTTCATGGGCCATCTTTATATCCTGAGGGGAGGGATTGTTGCGGTCCACAAAATGGGGACCACCGAATTGCCGTAGTGTTATCTCCGGAATGCTTTTCACTGCTTTAAGTTCTCCGTAATTAGGCCAGCCTTTCATGAACTGGATTATGCAGGTTTTTAGGCCGTGGCCCGCTGCCCTTAAAGCCAGACCTAAGGCTGCAGTGGTTTTCCCCTTGCCATCTCCGGTATAAACTTCTATCAAACCCTTTTTCATTTGATCACAACCCCCATGTCCAGTGGGACAAGTTCAAACCAGGTGTTTCCAGGTTTAAAGGGGAAGATGTTTCCGCCATAATCCAGGATTTTGAGGGGATCGGGGCGAGAAGGCCTGCTCCATATAGCATCATATACTCGGCCATCCCGGCATACCTGAGCTTTCCCCTGGCCCCAAAGCTGAATTTGAATAGATTTAGCCCCCAGCACATCCTCCACTATCAAGGTTTCTACGTGGTGCACGTAAACAATTACCACATTCTTTACAGCAATTTGCTCTCCAGTAAGGGCATCCCTGTGAGGTTCCCCCACAATGAAGCGCAGGTAAGCCCCTTTCTGAGGATCATACCGGTAAAGCACATCGGAATATTTGCGGTGGTAGGGGATTAAAATTTCGTTGGCGGGGAGGCCATCAGGTGGGGGGTCCTGAGCAAAAACCATGTGCTTTATCTCCACTTTTTGATTTATGCCCCTCTGAGTTGCCACTTTCCAGAGAGATGCGGTGTCGGTGAAAAGGGTGTGTTCAAAGGCTTTTCCGGGCTCCTTTATGCGGTAAAAGCCCGGGTCTCCGCGCCATTCTGAAAGGGTATATTGAGCGAAATCGGACTTGTCCAGCATTCTGGTTATCTCACCGGAAGCTCCAGAATAGGCAAATATAGCCTGGTAAAAAAGGGGGATTTCCAGGTCAATAAGTCTGGCACTCCTTATTGAGCCTATTCGCTCGGCATCTTTGCACAGGAATATGGCCGTAAACCGGGTCAGGCCCCCTTCCGCCAGGTGTTCAAACACGATGTCGGCGAAAGAAAGACCCGATTGAGGCCTTACTTCCGGTGAATTGGCAACCTTTACAGCCAGAGGCCTGCGGTTAATTTTTTCCGGATTATCCACAGGTTCTCCTGTAAGGGGACATAGGTTAAGGATAATTGTGGGGGTTGGAGTAGCGGTTTCCGAGCTTAAAGGGTTTGGCCTGGTATTGACTGGAGTAGGGGTACTGGTTGGCATGGGCCTTGGGGTTTTGGTGGGTGTTGGGGTGGGGGCTGGCTTTAAGAATGAACAGGAGGAAAGGATTAGAACTATTCCCATAAGGATTATAATCCGTTTCATCCTCATACCTCCTGCCAAAGATTAAAAACCCGGCGGCGAGCACAATGAAGCCAAGGCTATTATAAACCGCGGGTTTGAGCGTGGCAAATTGCGCGAGGTTTCCCCCACCTTCGCAGGTTATGGATCCTGCTCGCTGTTGAGGTGTAAAAGCAGGGCATTCCGGCGGAGATAGTGCTCGTTTAATGGCCTGCCCTTCACAAATTCTTCACAAAGGCATGATATACTTGGAACTGAAAAAACTTCAAAAAGGAGGTGAAAAAATGAGGAAGTGGGTGGCGATTCTGGTTGCAGTGGCGGTGGTGGGGCTTGCGATTGGCCTGGGAGCAAAGGTTGTCTTTGCCCAGACCCCCACTCCAACTCCAAAAGCGCCGGCTCCGGTTCCATTTAAAGGGTTTGGTTGGGGGTGGGGCTGCGATATCAGCTCCATCGCTGAAACTTTAAATATGAGTCCGGATGAGCTGGCTTCAGCCCTTCGCGAGGGTAAGACCATCGCTCAGCTGGCTGAGGAGAAGGGGGTTGCCCTTTCTACAATCGTGGATCAATGTTTGCAGTTCCAGAAAGACTGGCTCTCTTTCCTGGTTCAAAAGGGCTACATCACCCAGGAAATGGCCGATAAATGGCTCAGCATCCAGAGGCAGATGCTGGAATTCCGGTTCACTTATAACTGGCGCAAGGGTTTTGGTTGGGGCTGGGGCAGGATGCGCGGTCCTAAGGGCTTCGGCCCATGCTGGTAGTTAGTAACATTGGGCCCGGTGGTGCACCACCGGGCCTTTTCGTTAAGCCTCTGTTTATTGTAATCTACAAATTTTCAAGAATTGCCACTCCTGGCAGCTCTTTGCCCTCCAGAAATTCAAGGCTTGCTCCACCACCGGTGGAGACATGGGTTATTTTCTCAGCGACACCGGCGGCTTCTACAGCGGCCGCTGAATCGCCTCCGCCTACCACAGTAGTAACACCTTCCAGCTCTGCCAGAGCCTGAGCAATAGCAAAAGTCCCTTTAGAGAAAGGCTCTACCTCAAAGACGCCTAAAGGCCCGTTCCAGAAAACTGTTCTGGCCTGGCGGAGTTTCCCCTTAAAAAGCTCAACAGTCTCAGGGCCTATATCTAAAATTCGCCACCCTTCAGGCACTTCTCCCGGCTTAACAATTTTCACCGGAGCATCCGATGCAACTCGCTCAGCTATCACTAAATCCACAGGTAAAATGAGCTTGTTTCCTCCTTTCTGGACGAGTTCCTTTGCCACTCCCAGGGTCTCATCTTCCACCAGGGAATCACCAACTTTGTAACCAAGGGCCTTGAAGAAAGTATTGGCCATTCCTCCCCCTATCAAGAGCAAATCCACCTTGGGTAAAAGGTTCTCTATAACCCCGATTTTGTCCGATATCTTGGCTCCGCCCAGGAGGGCTACAAATGGTCTCTCCGGATTGGAAAGGAGAAGGCTTAAGTAGCGGATCTCCTTTTCCATAAGGAAGCCGGCAACCGCTGGGAGGTAATGGGCTACCCCCTCAGTAGAAGCATGAGCCCTGTGAGCGGTGGCAAAAGCATCGTTGACATAAATATCAGCCAGGGAAGCAAGCTGGCGGGCAAATTCGGGATCATTGGTTTCTTCCTCGGGGTGGAAGCGGAGGTTTTCCAGCAATATAACTTCTCCTGGCTTCATCTCCTTAACAGCCCTCTCCACTTCGGGCCCGATGCAATCATCCAGCTTCTTAACCGGCATACCCAGAATTTCCGAGAGCCTCTGGGCTACCGGATCTAACCTGAACTCTGGAGAAGGCTTTCCTTTCGGACGACCCAGGTGGGACATCAGAATCACAGCAGCCCCATGGTCCAGGAGATATTGTATCGTGGGCACAGTAGCTCTAATACGCCGGTCATCGGTTATACGCCCTTCGGAAATGGGGACATTGTAGTCAACCCGCACCAGAACTTTCTTACCCTGGACGTTTATATCACGAATGGTCTTCTTATTCATAATCTCACCTCCTTTTTAAGAGTTACATCTCCAGCCCAAATGGTTTTAATTTCCCCCTCAGGCGTAGCCAGGAGCAATGCTCCATCTTCATTTACGCCAATTGCTCTCCCCTCTATAGAGCCGGTGGTGGTGATTACTGTAACTTCCTGGCCCAGGGGGTAAAGCCTTGCCATCCATTTTTCCCTGAAATCAATTCCCCTCTTTAATTCCCGATAATTTTCCTCCAACCGGTTTAAAATCTCCTGGAGGAGGACGAAACGGGGGAATTCGTATCCCAATTCATCCGATAAACTGGTAGCGTGGGGGGCCAGAGAAGAAAGAGGTGAATTGAGGATATTAACATTTACGTTTAAACCCACGCCTACTATGACGTAGAGGGTGCGGTTCTCACGGGCACGGATTTCTGTGAGGATCCCTCCTGCTTTTTTTCCAGCGATCAGGATATCGTTGGGCCACTTTATGGCAACCTTGAGGGGGGTCAGGTTTTCAATAGCTTCGGCTACTGAGAGTGAAGTAATCATGGTAAGGCGATGAACTTGATAGGGCAGGAGAGGTGGTCTGAATATTATGGACATGAGGATAGAGGAACCAGGTGGAGAAAGCCAGCTCCTTCCCAGCCTGCCCCTGCCAGCAGTTTGTTCCTCAGCCAGGACCACGGTTCCTTCGGGGGCGCCAGCTTCGGCGAGCCTCTCAGCTTCGTCCTGGGTTGAGGTTGTGGTGCGAAAATAATAGATCCTTTGGCCAAAGCAAGGGTTCGTCATTGCAAGATGAATTATACTCTATAAACTTCGTAGCAGGCAAGGTCAAAGCTCTTCTTTCCCCACCTTATTTCCGAGGGTTCTGGGGCCTGCTTGGGGGTTGATAGCTAAAGTCAGCAGTTTGCCCCTTTTGAAAAACCTGAGGGGGCAAACCCAGTTCCCCAGGAAGAAGGAAGCGGAGTTTTACACAATGGCGGGTTTAAAGGGTTTTCACGGGCCAGGGCTGCGGAGGAGCCTTATAGCTTAAGCTCCGGCCTTTCTGGCCAGTTCTACTGCTTTTTCGGCAGCCTCACTCATGGAAACAGCTGTTATCAAATTAGCCTCAGCCAGTAGACGGCGTCCTTCTTCTTCGTTGGTCCCCACAAGCCTTACCACTATGGGGACCTTCACTTCTACTTCTTTTATTGCTTCCAGAATCCCCCTGGCCACCTCATCGCACCTGGTTATACCCCCGAAAATATTTATGAGAACAGCCTTGACTTTGGGATCTGAAAGTATGATCTTCAGGCCCGCTGCCACCTGTTCTGCACGAGCTCCTCCGCCTATATCTAAGAAGTTAGCGGGATTGCCTCCGTAAAGCTTGATTGTATCCATGGTAGCCATGGCCAGCCCTGCACCATTTACCATGCACCCTATATCCCCGTCCAATTGGACATAACTTATGCCATGGGCGCGGGCTTCCCGCTCGGATGGAGTATCCTCCTCTAAGGGGCGCATGGCGGCCAGGTCTGGATGGCGGAAGAGAGCATTGTCATCAATGATTACTTTGGCGTCAGCGGCCAGGAGGCGACCATCTCTCGTAAGGGCTAAAGGGTTTATCTCTGCTAAGGAAGCATCGTTTTCGGTAAAACAGCGATAAAGGCCAATAGCTATGGATGTAAAAGCATTGAGGAAAGCTCTATCCAACCCTATCCCCAGGGCCAGCTCCCGGGCCTGATATGGTCTCAGTCCCAGGAAAGGATCAACGGTGATTTTGATTATCTTCTCAGGGCTGCGGCGGGCGACTTCTTCTATATCAACCCCTCCCTCGGAAGAGGCCATCATGACTGGTTTGCCCTGTGTCCTATCTATTACAACGCCCAGGTAAAGTTCCCGGGATATCTCCAGGGCTTCATCCACCAGAACTTTCCGCACCGGTATGCCCTTTATTTCCATTGCCAGTATGTCAGAAGCCACTTTCTCGGCTTCATCCGGGTTGTGGGCAAGGCGTATTCCTCCCGCTTTACCTCTCCCTCCTACCAGAACCTGTGCTTTTACAACCACGGCCTTACCAAGCTTTTGGGCGATAGCTCTGGCTTCGGCCGGGGTTGAAGCCACTTCCCCCTGAGGGATAGGTATTCCGTAACGGGCAAAAAGTTGCTTTGACTGATATTCATGCAGCTTCATCCTGCTACCTCCCAAGGAGCTTTTCCATAGCTTCCAGTATCTCCGAAGGGGCTATAACTTCGCCATCGGTTCTATTATACCCCCGGGCTTCGGGGAAGAAACGCTGGACCTCCCTGAGCATTTGGCCCTGGTTCATTTCAGCTACGAGGACCTTATTGGTCCTGCCTTTGAGGGCCAGAAGTTCTTTTTCTGGGAAAGGCCAGAGGGTTTGAGGGCGGAATAGGGCAGCTCTGATGCCTTTCCTGCGGGCTTCTTTTACAGCCGCCAGAGCACTCCTCGCCGTAAAGCCATAGGCGAAAACCAGCACATCTATATCGCCTTCGCAGAACTTCTTATCAACCCACGCAATTTCTTCCAAATGGTTAAGAATTTTGCCCTTAAAACGAGAAATCAAAGAGGCTTGAGCTTTGGGACTGACCGTCCGCCTGTAACCCCACTCATCGTGAGTAGAGCCGGTCACCAGAACTTTGTGACCCCGCCCGAAGATGGGCATCGGTGGGACTTCAGCTTCCCCAAAGGGTGGAAAATTTTCCCCGGGTAAAGGCTTCACCCTTTCGTAAACTTTCACCTCTGGAGGGATAACAACGCTTTCCCTCATGTGACCAACAGCTTCATCGGCTGCTATTATAACAGGTATACGGAACCTTTCAGCAAGGTTAAAAGCTTGCACTGTGAGGTCAAACATCTCCTGGGCCGACCATGGAGCCAGGACGATTATTTCATAATCCCCGTGGGCTCCCCAGCGCAGCTGCATCACATCTCCCTGGGCAGGGCGAGTAGCTTGACCGGTGGCTGGCCCTGCCCTCTGGACATCCACTACTACCAGGGGGGTCTCAGTCATTATGGCATAACCGATGTTTTCCAACATAAGGGATATACCAGGGCCACTGGTGGCGGTCATAGCCTTAGCCCCGGCCCATGAGGCTCCAATGCAGGAAGCGATGGAACCTATCTCATCCTCCATCTGGATGAAAACCCTGCCATCTTTAAGCTCCAGAAAACGGCGGCAGATATAATGCATTATCTCGCTGGCAGGGGTTATAGGGTAACCGGCGTAGTAATTGCATCCGGCAGCAATAGCCCCTTCAGCGCAAGCTTCATCGCCTTGCAGGAAATGTGGCCCTGCTGGAAGAGAAGGTTTGCGGACGATCCATCCCCCTTCAGGCATCTTCCTCCGCCTCGTAAACGGCAATGGCTATATCAGGGCACCAGAGCTCGCAGAGCCTGCATACAGTGCATTTTTCCGGATGGGCTGGTATAACCGGATGCAGGCCATTAACAAAGCGCGTGTAATCTATTTCCAGCACCTTACGAGGGCACATTTCAACACACAAGTAGCAAGCTTTGCACCAATCGGTGTTGATTTCAATGCGTGGCATAGCCATGTTTTTACACAAGCCGAACGCTTTCAAGCTCTCTGGAAACGGCTTCAAGTTCCCTGGAAGCTTCTTTCAGCAAGGAAGAAGCTTTAAGGAGCCTTTCAGATATCCCTTTAAGGCCGGCCGCTTCCGCTCTGGCTGCCCACTCCTGAAACTTATCCGCATGCTCGTTGTTGTGCTCAATCCAGTGAGTGACAAGCCCTTTCATCATCAGGATTAAATCCTGCATTCTTCCCCCTTTACTTTATGGAATGAACAATTTGCTGGACAAAGAGCACTTCGGGCATAGCTCCTTCAATGAAGAAGGTCTCGTTAATTACTGTCTTGGGAACGCCGTGGACGTGGTACTTAACGGCAAGGTGTGGAAATTCTATCGCTTCCACTGCATCTGCTCGGACCAAATCGCTTTCAATAGCCATTTTGTGGGCCAACCTGACCGCCATAGGGCAGTATGGTCAGGTAGGGGTAACGAAGACCTGGATGTGGACAGGTTTGGTGAGGCCTGCCAGGGCCTTCTTGCTGGCCTCCGATAAACCTGATTCCCCTCGCGAGACGTCCACAATGTCCTCCAGCAAGGCCGAGAATTCGTAGCCAGAGGGGATCCCGTAGAAACGTATGCCGTAGTCCTTCTGACCAATTATAGCGATGGCCGGGATTTTGTCTACTTTATATTCTTCGGCTTTAGGCTTGTCGGTTACGAAATTGTAGATTTCGGCGGTGATCTTCGGAGAAAGCTGGGCTATTTCTTCTACCAGTTGCCTGGTTTCAGCACAGTATTCGCATTCAATTTCCTGGGTGAACATAACTAGTCGGACGGGATTTACCAGGTTTTCTTCAAAGAACTTCTGTATATGTTCCCTTTCCCTGGGCGGGATTAGAGGCATAGCTCCCTCCTTCTGATAGAAATTAAAGGGCCAACGGCCCTGCTCTTAAATCCCTCAGCCAGCTGTAGAAGTAGAACAGGAAGATCCCACTGCGCTGGCGTTTCCTTTAGAGCCCGTGAAACCGAAGAGGGAGATCTTGCGTTTGACGTTGCGACTGTGGCATTGCGGGCATTCTGCCTCATTCGCTTTAGAAATTGAAACGGTGAAAATCTCAAATTCCTCCCCACATTCTAAGCATTGATACTCGTAGATAGGCATAAATCACCCCCCTTTCACGCATACCCGCTGGGGGTATAATTTACATTAAAACGACGGTTTTGTCAAGGGTATCACTCTTGAGCTCTGGGCTTTTCAATTAAGTGTTTTAATTTGTCCCCGGATTTTTAGTTTCTCCCCACCCCCGTGGGCTGAGGGTTTGCCGTGGTTTTTGGTCCCACTCGTTGGCGGGTTGCCGGTGCTGGCGGTTTGCTCCTTTGAAAAAGCTCTGGGGGGACACCCCCCAGTTCCCCCCGGCAGGGGGCAATGCCCCCTGCCGGGGGGAACTGGGGGGTGTCCC
>CAZZMI010000011.1:0-35576 GCA_964655275.1 uncultured Anaerolineae bacterium
CTATCGTCCCCACATTCACATGCGGTTTGGTCCTCACAAACTTGGGCTTGGACATTTTAACTCACCTCCTACAGGGTATTTCGGGTTTCGCAAACAAAGCTATATTATATGCACATTGCAATTTTTGGCAAACCACGCTCTGGTGGTTCAGGACAACCGATAAAAGATCTTGTCGGCTATCTCGGCGGGTATTATCTCATAATGGTCAAACTCCATGGTGAAAGTGCCACGTCCCTGCGTCATGGAGCGCAAATCGGTAGCATAGCCAAACATTTCCGAAAGGGGAACCATAGCTCGCACAGCCTGAACCCCTCCAGGCCTCAGCTCCATGCCCTGGATATCGGCCCGGCGGGAAGCTAAATCTCCAAGGACATCTCCGATAAATTCTTCCGGCACTACCACTTCCAGCTTCATAAAGGGCTCCATAAGCACGGGCTCTCCCTGGCGCAGCCCTTTCTCCATGGCTATAGAAGTAGCTGCCTTGAAGGCCATCTCTGAAGAATCCTCAGGGTGGAAAGAGCCATCTACGAGGCTGACTTTCACATCCGTAATCGGATAGCCTGCCAGGGCACCCGCATCCAGTGCTTCCCGCACCGCTTCTTCTATAGCCGGGATGAAATGAACTGGAATTTTCTCCTCCCCTGCTTTGTTCTCAAATTTATTGCCAGAACCACGGGGAAGCGGTTCCAGCTCCAACCAAACATGCCCGTAGTGGTTCCTGGTCCCTACCTGTCGGACATAAAGCCCTTCAACACGTACCGGTTTGGTTATGGTTTCCTTATAAGCCACTTGAGGTTTACCCACGTTAGCTTCAACCCTGAACTCCCGGTGGAGCCTATCCACCAGGATTTCCAGATGTAGCTCCCCCATGCCTGAAATAATGGTCTGGCCGGTTTGCTCATCAATTTTCACCCTGAAGGTTGGGTCTTCCTCAGCCAGACGCTGGAGAGCTTCCGTCAACCGTTCCTGATCTGCCTGGGTTTTTGGTTCTATAGCCACTGAAACCACGGGCTCCGGGAAGTTTACAGGCTCCAGAACTATGGGATGTTCCTCGCTGCACAAAGTTTCACCGGTGAAACTTTGCTTCAGCCCCAGCGCAGCTCCTATATCACCAGCCCTGAGCTCGTCAACCTCCTCCCGTTTGTTGGCATACATCCTAAGGATCCTGTCCACCCTCTCCTTGCGGTTCCTGGTAGCATTGAGAACCCTCCGATTACCCCGCAAGGTGCCCGAGTAAACTCTAAGGTAAACCAACCTCCCTACGTAAGGATCGGAATGGACTTTGAACACTAAAGCGGTAAGGGGTTCATCTGGCCTGGGGTTACGTATTTCTTCCTTTCCGGTTTGGGGATTAACTCCACGCACTGGGGGTAGATCAACAGGAGACGGAAGGTAATCCACAATGGCGTCCAGAAGGGGCTGGATGCCCTTGTTCCTGAGAGCAGCTCCGCAAAGAACAGGCACGAGTTTGCCGGAAATAACCGCTTTCCTGAGGGCTCTCTTAACCTCTTCCGGCGGTATTTCTTCCCCTTCCAGGTATTTAACCATGAGCTCATCATCGGTTTCAGCTATTTTTTCCAGCAATGCTTCCCGGTGAGCCAAAGCTTCTTCAAGCATGGTTTCGGGGATGGGAACGATTTCAGGATTTACCCCCAGCTCATCATCATCCCTGTAGGTTATAGCTTTCAGGCCTATAAGGTCTATAACCCCCTTGAAGGAATCCTCTGCCCCAAGAGGCATCTGGATAGCAACGGGGTTAGCTTTTAGGCGTTCTTTTATCATCTCAATTACGCGCCAGAAGTTGGCCCCAACCCGGTCCATCTTGTTTACGAAGCATATTCGCGGGACCTTGTATAAATCGGCCTGACGCCAGACGGTTTCAGACTGGGGTTCAACGCCATTTACGGCGTCAAAGATGACCACGCCGCCGTCTAAGATCCTCAAGCTTCGCTGGACTTCAGCGGTAAAGTCTATGTGTCCGGGGGTATCCACTATGTTTATTTGATGGTTGCGCCAGTAACAGGTCACGGCCGCCGCTGTTATGGATATGCCTCGCTCTTTCTCCTGAGGCATCCAGTCAGTAACGGCCGTGCCCTCATCCACCTCGCCCATCCTGTGGGTCCGGCCAGTGTAAAACAGGATGCGCTCGGTGGTGGTGGTCTTACCGGCGTCTATATGGGCTATGAAGCCTATGTTACGGATTCTTTCTAAGGGATACATATTACCACCGGAAGAAGGCAAAGGCCCTGTTAGCTTCGGCCATCTTATGGGTATCTTCTTTCTTCTTAATGGTAGCTCCAGTGTTGTTGGCTGCATCTATGATTTCGGCTGCAAGCTTTTCGGCCATAGATTTACCGCTTCTTTCCCTGGCGAAGTTCACAAGCCACCTCAGGGCCAGGGAAATGCGCCGGTGCTCCGGAACTTCAATGGGCACCTGGTATGTAGCACCGCCTACCCTCCTTGGCCGGACTTCCAGGACAGGAGCCGCGTTCTGGACAGCCTGTTCAAAAACTTCTACAGGGTTGCGCCCTGTCCTTTCACGAATTATGTCAAAGGCGGTGTAGACTATCCATTCGGCTATGCTTTTCTTGCCGTTCATCATTACTTTGTTTATAAGCTTGGCCACCAGGACGCTGTTGTACTTTATGTCAGGCGGTATCTCCCTCCTGGGAGGACTTCCACGCCTCGGCATTTTTTACCTCCTTATTCTTCAGCTTTCTTCTTGGGCATTTTGGCCCCATATTTGGAACGCCCCTGGCGCCGGGCTTCTACTCCGGCGGCATCCAGAGCTCCCCTTATAATGTGGTAGCGGATGCCGGGCAAGTCCTTTACGCGCCCTCCCCTCACCAGGACCACAGAGTGCTCCTGGAGGTTGTGGCCTTCGCCAGGGATGTAGGCCGTTACTTCAATGCCATTGGTTAGGCGAACCCTCGCTATCTTGCGCAGGGCAGAGTTGGGTTTCTTAGGGGTCATGGTTCTCACCTGGATGCACACGCCCCGCTTCATAGGGTTGCCTTTAGGCATTTTCTTCAGCTCGTTTTTCAGAGCATTGTAAGAATAAAGTAAAGCGGGCGCTTTTGATTTACTCTTAACTTTCTTTCGGCCTTTTCGCACTAATTGGTTAATGGTTGGCACTTCTATCCCTCCTTTCGGATTTTTAAGTTTCCCGATTCAAAGTTGCCTCTTTAAGGCGCCTGTAATGCTCAAATCCTGTTCCAGCAGGAATGAGGCGTCCTATTATAACGTTTTCTTTTAGACCGCGCAACTCGTCAATGGCTCCGCGGAGAGCAGCATCCGTAAGGACTCTGGTAGTTTCCTGGAAGGAAGCCGCCGCGAAGAAGCTATCGGTGGCCAGGGCTGCTTTGGTTATGCCCAGGAGAACAGGAACTGCCTCCGCCGGACGCCCTCCTTTGGCAATTATTCGGCTGTTGGTTTCCTCAAATTCAAAGCGGTTGACCAATTGGCCAGGCAGATAATCAGTATCACCAGGGGACTTCACCCTGACTTTGTCGGTCATCTGGCGGATTATAATCTCAATATGCTTATCGTGAATATTTACGCCCTGAGAGCGGTATACTTTCTGGATTTCCTCCAGGAGATATAACTGCGCCGCCTCCCTCCCCAGGATCCTCATGATTTCCTTGGGGTTCTTGGCCCCTTCCGTTATCTGTTCGCCAGCCTCAATGTGATCGCCCTTTTCTACCCTGAGCCTGGCAGCTGGCGGAATCTCGTAGATTCTCTCCTCTTTGTGTTCCCTGCGGACGATGGCCTTATAGGAGCCATCCCCATTGTTTTCCAGGAAAATCTGCCCAGCTATTTGGGCAACAATGGTGCCCTCATCGGGGGTGGAGGCGATTACCGTGCCCTCTTTCACTTCCTGCCCATCATTGACCAGGATCTCGCTGCCAGCGGGTATGAAGTATTCATCGGTAAGGACCTGGGTGCTTGTGATTTTAACTTTGCGGCTCTCACCCTCCCAGTAAACATCCACCACACCGGAGATATCGGCAATGATGGCCTCGCCCTTGGGAGTACGGGCTTCAAAGAGCTCTTCAACCCTGGGAAGGCCTTGCGTTATGTCTTCTACTGCCACGCCACCGGTGTGGAAAGTTCTCAGGGTTAGCTGAGTTCCTGGTTCTCCGATGGATTGAGCCGCTATTATGCCGACGGCTTCGCCAATCTTTATTAGCCCACCTCTACCCATATCCCGTCCGTAACAGAGGGCACAGACGCCGTAACGGGTCTCGCACTTAAGCGGGGTGCGGACGTAAACCCTTTTTATACCGGCCTTCTTTATTTTCTCAAACGCTTCTTCATCTATTTCTTCGTTCCGCCTCACAATAGGCTCACCGGTAGCAGGGTCAATTATGTCGGAAGCGGCGATTCTGCCTATAACCCTTTCGGCAAAGGTCTGGCCCATACGGCGAGAAGATTCCTCGTCAATCCATATGCCCTCAAAGGTTCCGCAATCATATTCCCTGACGATTACTTCCTGAGCCACGTCCACAAGGCGACGGGTCAGGTAACCGGCGTCGGCAGTGCGGAGGGCTGTGTCGGCCAGACCTTTGCGGGCACCGTGGGTGGAAAGGAAGTATTCAAGAGTTGTAAGCCCCTCCCAGAAGTTGGAAAGGATCGGGAGAGGAATGATGCGACCGGATGGGTCAGCCATGAGGCCGCGCATCCCTGCCAGCTGGCGGATGGTTTGGATTCCTCCTTTCGTGGCCCCCGATATGGCCATTGCTCCCACGCTCTCATAGGGGTTAAGCTCTTTGGCCACAGCCAGGGAAACCTCTTCAGTAGCTCTGGTCCAGAGTTCCACGCTCTTCATGTATCTTTCTTCTTCGGTGATCACGCCACGGCGATACTGGCGGTTTATCTCTTCCACCTGAGCTTCTGTTTTTCTGACGATCGCTTCCTTCTCCCTGGGAATCTTTATATCGCTCATGGCCAGGGTTATGCCACTGCGGGTAGCAAACTTGAAGCCCAGGTCCTTAAGCGCATCCACCACCTGAGCCGTTGCTTGCATCCCCAGCTTGCGGTAGCACTCAGCCACCAGGTCGTTAAGGTTCTTTTTGTCCATAACTTTGTTCTGGAAGCGGAGCTCTTCAGGAAGAGCCATGTTGAAGATAACTCGCCCAGGTGTAGTTTCTATTAGCTGCGGTGGCTGGTCCGGTGAAGGTTTAGCCAGCACTTTGATCTTAGCGTGAAGGTCCACGACCCCCGTTTCGTAGGCCAGAACCACTTCGTCAAAGTCGGCAAAGACTTTGCCCTCCCCTCTGGCTCCTTCCTTCATCAGAGTGAGGTAATAGCATCCCAGAACCATGTCCTTGGTAGGGCCTACGATGGGCTCCCCACTGGCAGGTTTGAGAAGGTTGACGGAGGAAAGCATAAGCTCCCGAGCTTCCCTCACGGCTTCGTCAGAGAGGGGGACATGGACTGCCATCTGGTCTCCGTCAAAGTCGGCGTTAAAGGCTGGGCAGACAAGGGGATGGATCCGGATAGCCTGGCCATCAACCAACACCACCTCAAAAGCCTGGATGCCCAGGCGATGGAGAGTGGGAGCGCGGTTCAGGAGCACCGGCCTCTCCTTGACCACGGCCTCCAGAACATCCCATACGGCAGGGTCGCGGCGCTCTATCATTCTCTTGGCGCTCTTTATGTTGTGGGTATGGTTCTCCTCTATAAGCTTGCGGATGACAAAAGGCTTGAAGAGTTCAAGAGCCATCTCTCTGGGCAAGCCGCACTGGTGAAGCTTAAGCTCAGGTCCCACCACGATTACTGAGCGGCCAGAGTAATCTACGCGCTTACCCAGGAGGTTGCGGCGGAACCGCCCTTGCTTCCCCCTTAGTATGTCGGACAGGCTCCGGAGGCCTCTCTTACCAGCTCCAACAAGGCCTGTCGGCTGGCGACGCCCGCTGTCTATGAGGGCATCAACCGCCTCCTGAAGCATCCTCTTTTCATTGCGTATGATGATTTCAGGAGCTCCAAGTTCCTTAAGCTTCTTGAGGCGATTGTTGCGGTTTATAACCCTGCGGTAAAGGTCGTTGAGGTCGCTTGTGGCGAACCGCCCACCGTCCAGAGGGACCATAGGCCTGAGCTCCGGTGGTATAACCGGAAGCACAGTAAGGATCATCCATTCGGGACGGTTTCCGCTCTTGCGCAGAGCTTCCACCAGCTGCAATCGCTTTATGGCTTTCTTGCGCCTCTGGGCTGAGCGGGTGGTATTTATTTCATGCTTTAGCTCTTGAGCCATCTTGTCCAGGTCCAGGTTTTTGAGGATTTCATAGATAGCTTCTGCCCCCATGCCAGCCTTGAATACAGCCCCCCATTTCTCTCTAAGCTCCTGGTAGCGGGCTTCGCTCAGAACCTGGGTCACCTGGAGGCTCCGGAGCTCAGCCATTTCCTGCTCGTACTGGTCTATGATCTCAAAGATGGTATCCTCGTAACGGGCTTTTATCGCGTCTTTTTCTTCCTCAGCCTTGCGGATGAGAAGGTCCTTTTCGGCCTCAGCCTGAAGCTTTATATCTTCCTGACGGCGTCTTATTCCTTCTTCCAGGAGAGAAAGGCGCTCCTGAGCTGCCTTGTTTAACCTTGTAAGGTGTTCTCTTGAAACTATTTCGCCCTCTTCCAGAAGGATTTCATCGCTCCAGGGAATCCGGATTTGCTCAGGAGAAGGGGAACCCATAAGGGCTTCCAGTTTTTCCTGGAGGGCACGCCCCTGCCCGGCAATTTCATCGCTCAAGGAATAAAGTTGCTCCTCCAGTTCCTGAATCTGGGCTTTAACCTTATTGTCAATTTCCCCGAGCTCTTTCTTCAGCCTCCTATCTACCTCTTCAACCTGAGCGTTTATCTCCGCATCAATCTTAGCCAGCCGGGCAAGGCGTTCTTTATCCAAACGGTTGAGGACGCGGTTCCGGGCTTCTTCATCCACTTCAGTGATAATGTACTGGGCGAAGTAGATGACCCTCTCCAGGTTGCGGGGCGAAAGGTCCAGGAGTAAACCGAGACGGCTCGGTATCCCGCGCACATACCAGATGTGAGCTACTGGAGCTGCCAGCTCTATGTGGCCCATCCTCTCCCGGCGCACTTTGGATGGAGCCACTTCAACGCCACAGCGGTCACATATTATGCCCTTGTATTTTACTTTTTTGTATTTTCCACAAGCGCATTCCCAATCTTTGACAGGTCCGAATATCCGCTCACAGAAAAGGCCATCCCTTTCGGGCTTGAGCGTCCGGTAGTTTATGGTTTCGGGCTTGGTGACTTCCCCGTAGGACCAGGAGCGAATTTGCTCCGGAGAAGCCAAACTTATCCGGACAGCTACAATGTTATTAACTTCCATAAATGCACCTCCTTATTTGCTCAGAAACTTTCGGGCAAGATCAAAGCTTCCGAAGCCAAGAGGGATAGGCTTTTCCTCCCTTTCCTCTTTGCCAAAGGTATATTTCTCACCCTTGGCATCGTAAACTTCAACCGCCAGTCCCAGCGATTGCAGCTCTTTTACCAGTACTTTGAAGGATTCAGGCATCTCAGGCCCCGATACCTTCTCCCCCTTAACGATTGCCTCATAAGTCTTGAGACGACCAGCAGTATCATCGGATTTGATGGTAAGCATCTCCTGAAGGGTGTGAGCAGCACCGTAAGCTTCCAAAGCCCACACTTCCATCTCGCCAAACCTCTGACCTCCGAATTGTGCCTTGCCACCGAGAGGCTGCTGGGTCACTAAGGAATAAGGTCCAGTGGAGCGAGCGTGAACTTTATCCTCTACGAGGTGGATTAGTTTCATTATCATCATAACCCCAACTGTGACCGGCTGGTCGTAAGGTTCACCGGTCTTACCGTCATAGAGGATCATCTTGCCAGTGGTTGGAATAGGCTGGCCGGTTTCCCTGCTGACCTTTATAGCTCTCTCCATTAATTGCTCTTCCGTCATCTCTTCAAGGGAGGGATACTCCCCTGTGAGGGAACCTATCCATTCCCGCAGGCAAACAAGCCTGGCAAGGCGATCAGCCTCGCGGCGGGCTTCCAGAGGCCTGGGGTCATCTTCAAAGACAAGGATAGCATCTGGATCGTAGCCCTTTTCCCGGAGCCATTCTCTCAGGGCGCTCCGGCGGGCATAGACCCAGTCTTCCATTAGTTTTTCGGGATCGTAGCGCTCGCCAAGCCATTCCACAAGGTACAACCTGCGGGCCTCTTCATCATCTTCAATATCCTGCGGGTTGTAGTTTATGGACTTAAGCCAGTTCCAGGCCCTCTCGGTGACTTCCTCCCAGGCCTTATCTATGAGCCAGGCCCGGGCCAGTTCAGCAAAGACTTCATCCTGATCAGCTCCGTCAAAGACGGGAGTTATGGCTTTGAAGCCCAGGCGGTAAGCAGCCCAGCCCAGATGGGTTTCCAGAAGCTGCCCCAGGTTCATGCGAGCCGGGACCCCCAGAGGGTTGAGAATAACTTCAATTGGGGTACCATCGGGCAAGAAAGGCATATCCTCAACGGGCACAATCTTGGAGATTACCCCCTTATTGCCGTGGCGTCCTGCCATTTTATCGCCTTCAGTAAGCTTGCGGCGCTGAGCTACGAAAACTTTGACGACCTTTTCAACCCCAGCTGGCAGGTCCTTATACTGGTCACGGGAAAATTCGGCCACCGAAATTACCACACCCCTTTCGCCATGAGGCATCCTCAGGCTTGTATCCCTAACATCCCTCGCCCTTTCGCCGAATATAGCCCTAAGGAGCTTTTCCTCAGGAGACAGCTCTGTTTCTCCCTTGGGGGTAACTTTGCCAACCAGGATATCCCCCGGGCCAACCTGGGCCCCTATTCTTATTATTCCGTTCTCATCCAGATCTCTGAGCTGTTCCTCGCTTACATTGGGGATGTCTCTGGTTATTTCCTCCGGGCCAAGCTTGGTATCCACCGCTTCGGTCTCGTATTCCTCAATGTGAATGGAAGTATAAATATCCTCCTGGACGAGGGCTTCGCTCACCAGGACGGCGTCTTCATAGTTTCCACCCTCCCAGGATATAAAAGCAACCAGGACATTCTGACCCAGGGCCAGCTCGCCATTTTGAGTTGAGCTGGAATCGGCCAGGACCTGGCCCTTCTTCACTTTTTGCCCTTTGCTTACTATTGGCCGCTGGTCTATGCAAGTTGCCTGGTTGGAACGCTGATAACGTCTGAGCGGATATATCCGTATACCGTTTTCACCTTTCACCACAATCTGGGTGGAGGTAACGCTCACTACTTCCCCATCTTCTTCAGCGATGACAACTTGGCCCGAATCTTTGGCCACATAGTATTCCATGCCTGTGGAAACGAGTGGAGCTTCGGGTTTCACCAGAGGCACAGCCTGACGCTGCATGTTGGAACCCATAAGAGCACGGTTGGCGTCATCATGCTCCAGGAAGGGGATCAGAGAGGCAGACACACTAACGATCTGCTTGGGTGATACATCCATATAGTCCACCTGATCTACAGGCCGGATGGCAAATTGCTGCTGATGCCTGACGGTAACCCTATCGGTCAAGAAATGTCCTCTGGAATCCAGAGGGACTCCTGCCTGAGCGATAACGTATTGATCCTCTTCATCGGCCGAGAGGTAAACGATTTCATTGGTCACTACAGGCTTTATCTTTATTTCCCTAAAAGGCAAGCGGCTTATTCTTTCGGCCAATTGTTGAGTAATTTCAGTGCCAGCCTCGGCCACCAGCTCGCCCGTGCTTGGGTCAATTATCCTCTCGTTAAGGATGTGACCCACAAGGTCCTGAGGGCGGTTTGGAACTCTGTTTATTACTTTGCGATAAGGAGTTTCCAGGAAGCCAAATTCATTAACTCTGGCATAAGTTACAAGGCTTCCTATAAGACCGATGTTAGGCCCTTCGGGGGTCTCAATAGGACATATGCGACCGTAGTGGGAGTTATGGACGTCTCTTACCTCAAATCCTGCCCTCTCTCGCTTGAGGCCACCTGGCCCGAGAGCTGAAACCCTTCGTTTGTGAGTGAGCTCAGCCAGGGGGTTAGTCTGGTCCATGAATTGGGATAGCTGGCTGCCTCCGAAGAACTCCCTCAGGGCTGCCACAACCGGCCTTATGTTTATGAGGGAAAGCGGTGTAACTTCTTCAGGCTCCTTTATGCTCATCCTCTCCTTAATTGACCTTTCCAGACGAAGAAGCCCGACCCTCATCTGGTTCTGGATAAGTTCACCTACCGTCCTGACTCTTCTGTTCCCCAGGTGGTCAATATCATCCTCGTTTTCCACCCCGTTGTTGATGAGGATCATCTTTTCTACTACTTTCACCAGATCTTCACGGGTAAGGGTTCGGTGATCCAGAGGTATATCCAGGCCGAGGCGGCGGTTAAGTTTGTAACGCCCCACCCTTCCCAGGTCGTAACGACGTGGGTTAAAGAACAGAGCTGTAAGATAGTTTCTTGCGTTCTCCGGGTTAGCAGGTTCACCCGGCCTCATCTTCTTGTAAATCTCCACCAAAGCTTCTTCGGTGCTCTTGGTTGGGTCGGCTTCTATAGTGGCTTTTATATAAGAATGGTCGGGCACGGTGTCAACGGTTTCGTAAAGGGCCAGAAGTTCTTCATCTGTTCCATATCCCAGAGCCCTTAAGAGGACGGTAACGGGAAGCTTTCGCTTGCGTTCAATCTTTACCGATATTACATCGCGTTTAGAGGTTTCAAATTCCAGCCATGCCCCTCTATTTGGGATGAGTTTAGCATAGCAAAGTTGTCTTCCGGTTGCTCTATCCTCTTCCAGTGAAAAATAGACCCCTGGGGACCGGATGAGCTGATTTACCACAACCCTTTCGGCACCGTTTATTATGAAGGTGCCCTTTTCAGTCATAAGGGGGAAATCGCCAAAGAAAATGCGTTGCTCCTGGATTTCTCCTGTCTCGTTGTTAATCAAGCGCACTTTCACCCACAAAGGTGCAGCGTAGGTGAGATCGCGGAGCTTGCATTCTTCAACAGTGTATTTGGGTTTTCCGAATTCGTAGTCCAGGAAATGCAGTTCCAGGACTTTGTTGTAACTTTGGATGGGTGAGATCTCCTCAAAAAGTTCTCTCAGCCCCTCCTCTTGGAACCAGCGATAGGAATCCAGCTGGACCTGGATCAGGTTCGGGAGAGGCAGTACCTCCTCTATACGAGCATAATTTTTCTTGCCAGAGAGAATCAACTGCATGAAACAAACACCTCCCACAAAATGAATGTTTCCCTTACAAAAGCAGGGGTTAGGTGAAAAGCGGCTCTATTTTACGGAGAACAACAACCAACCCCTTCCTCGGGCCCTCAAGGAAATTGCCCCTGCTATAGCCATGCAATCTATTATTATACCACCAATTTTTAGCTTGTCAAATCAAGGGCACCTATCTAATTATATTGCCCGGAAGGCAAAAGAGGCCTCTATAGCGAGCACCTTTCGGATGGTAAAGGTTTCACTTGACCTCCAGCCACGGGCGGAAAAATCCCTACTCTATCGCCTTCGTTAAGGATCTGGTCTAATTCAGCATGTCTCCCATTGACAAAGACCACCTTTACTGCGTCCGTGGGGATCTGGAGGTAATTTTCCAAAAGCTTGCCCACACTTGTGCCCGGAGGAAGATCAATTTCCAGGTCGTTATCAGCTTTGCCTTCAGGCATAAATCGCCTTAAGGTGGCGTAAACCCTTACAATAACTTTCACCGCCCTTCACCTCCTTTACCCCTATGGAGCAAAAAGTAAAAGGCCAGCAGGAGAGTGCCAATAGTTATAGAACTATCAGCCACATTGAACACAGGCCAGAATTTGAAATCCAAAAAGTCTATCACGTATCCATAGCGGAGCCTATCTACAAGGTTCCCCAAAGCACCTCCCAGTTGCAAGCCAAAGCAAAAGTAGAAAAAAGGCGAAGCTTCCTTCAAGCGGTAGTGATACAGGATTAAAAACAGCACTACAAGGATGCCTATGTAGAGAAAGTAATCGCCCCATTCAGGCAAAAGGCCGAAAGCTATGCCTCTATTAGTAACGTGTGTAAAAGAGAAAAACTTCTCCACTCCCTTCAGAGGAGCCCACGAAGCCCCCAAAGGAAGGCGGGCCTTAACTATGTATTTAGTGAGCTGGTCAACCCCCAGGACCACTAAAGCAACCGCAGGTGTTACCCAGCGGTAAGATGCTACCATTAACCCCTCCTGGGGTTCAGTTCATAGCGGTACTGGCACTCCAGGCAGTAAAGGGCCTGCGGCAAGGTCTCCAGGCGCGTTTCCTCAATGGGCTTGCCACAGCTCTCGCACAGACCATAGGTCCCTTTATCAAATTTGGAGAGAGCATATTCAATCTCTTGAAGCAGTTTCTCCAAATGCCTCTCCAAAGATTGACCCCTGGCTTGATCAAAAGCATCGGTAGCAACTTCTGCCATGTGATTGCTGTGGCTTACAGCGCCGGAAACCTTCTGAGTCCTGAAAGTCTCCAGCTCTTTAAGCAATTTCTCCCTTTCCTCCTCCAGCAACCTCTTGAAAAACTCCGGCTTCTTTGCCATCACGGAACTCCTTTACCTTTGTTTTTATTTTTTACCACATTTTCTCGTTTTCACCAAATTCGCACCATTAAACCGATGAAGCTCTCCCTACTTTAACATCATGGGTTGAATCTGGCAAAAATCTTCTGGCCTCAATTTATCCACGCTACCTTCACGGAAAGGTGGGTATTTGCCCAAAATTTCCTCCTGCGTAGGAGAAATCCCTTCAGGCCAGACCAGGTCAATAATACGGGTATGATTTATGTCATCCGGAGCGCCTCCAAAGCGCCATTGCTTCGGTTCTTTTTCTATGTCCCTCACCCTCCATACCCCCGGAGAGGGATAGCCTTCCTGGCTAAGGACAGCCACCACATATCCCCAATCCCGCGGATTTATTTCCTGCCCAAAAATTTCTTTCGGCACACGGATGATAACGGTTTGCCTTTCAGGGTTAACAATGGTCTTAAAAGAGGCTTTGAGCTGCTTAATTTCCCCTGAAGGATCCGCAACCCATATTTGTTGAAGCCATCCTTCCACCCATAAGGCATACTCCCATCCATAGCCTTGCTTTAAGGAAGCGTTGCGGCCAGGAAGGAGCAGGCGCTGGCCTGTCCCTGCTCCCGGGTCAACGTCTATGTAAATGTCCAGCGTTTGAAGGGATAGGTTTATTGGTGAATTCCAAGGATTGGGTACAGGACCATAAAACGTGAAGATAAAGGCTATATCCCGCTCATCCTCGCCCAATGCGAAGTATTTGAGGTCAAAAACCCCAGGCTGGAAAACCGCATCCAGAGGATATACGTAAGAACCAGGGCCATGGTCATCACCCTTTGGGTCATGGACTTCTAAGATCAAATTAAGGGGACGAAGCTCCGGAGCCGTTATGCGAAGAGGACCATGGAGGGGCAATAATTCTGCATCTTTTTCACCAATGCTTATTACTACTCTCAAGTTTAATGCATCGCCGGCTGTAAGCTCGCCGAGGGAAGCAACAGGTATAGCCAGCTCCAGAGTTTTCTCCTCAGCACCGGCCTGTACAGGCTGGGGTTCAACCCAGTTGTTCCAGCCATCCGCTTTAAAAAGGGTGGCAGAAATAAGCTTTCCGGCAGAGATGGAAACTTCAGCCAGGTGGGTAGCCCTGAAGCCAAGATATGTGCGGGGTTCCCTCCGGAAACCCAGGCGAGAGAAAGGATTGGCTGTGGTTATATAAGGGCTTGAGAGGTAAATGCCCACGCTCAGTTCCGGCCCCAATTCCTTCCAGGGAATAGATCCTTCAACTTTCAGATAGAAGTTCTGCCCATCAAACCCATAGTGGATTCCTTTGAGGAATTTGCCCTGCTCTTCATAATACCCCGCTTGAGCCCACTCGTCCGGTGAAGTTTTTCCATCAAGAACGGGGGTAAAAGTCTCTTCCATGCTCCGGATTGGGATTACAGGCCTGGGAGGAATTATTGGAGCATCAAGGAACGGGGGAGGCGTTTCCCCTAAGGCTCTGTAAACTTCTTTTAGGAGGGAACGGAAAGAGTAATCAAAATACTCATCCTGGCCTGAATCCTGATCTGAGCCATACCACCAGAACCAATCAGAACCCTCAGCAAGATAAATGTAATCCTGTGCTCGGGCAATGGCTTCGTCTGAAGCAGTACGCCGTCTGTAAATGTCATATTCAGCCAGGAAGTTACGCACCTTGAAAAGATAATCCCAGGCCACGTTCTCTTCCGGCTCCCCTATCCAGGTGTCAAAGTCAGGACTGAACCAGCAGCCTGGCCAGAGAAGTTTGAGCTCTTTCTGCTCCGGGAATAATTTCAGGTATTCGGAAGGGGTTATAGTTTTTATGTCCTCAGCATCTGAGAGCTTGCGATAAAGAGAGTGAAGGAACTCTTTGCCATCGTTCTCATACCATTCCCAGGCATTTTCACCGTCCAGTATGATACTGACAAGGTGTGGACCTTCGGCACCGATTTCCCTGAGGCGCCGGCGGATATTCCTAAGCCTGCGGATGAAATCATCGGCGGCCTTTTCTCCAGGCATCCCTGAATAGACGAAAGCGATTTTGTCGGATATTAACCTATCTCTGAAAAGGATAGCTACAGGCTCGCCCCCGCGGAACCGGATATAATAAGGCCTATAGAGAAGGTCAGCATCTTTGACTGTTTCCTCACCATCCCGGGCAAAAGAACCCAACCCCAGCGTTGCGGCAAGCACATCTTCGCCCGAAGCCATCCACTTGAAACCGGCATCAGCTACAAGACCCACTATGCCATAAGCTACGGCGCCTTCGGAAGGCCACAAGCCCTGAGGTTTCCGCCCAAAATGTTCCTCGTAAATTTCCACCGCTTTCTTGAGATGAGCAGCGGCATCCTCAGGAAAGGAGAAATGGAAGGGAAGCCTGGAAGAGGGATTGCCTACAGCTGCCAGGTTGGCATCGTAAAGAAGAGGAAGGATAGGATGGGCATAAGGGGAGGTTATAACTTCAATCTGGCCTTTTTCTTGCAGTTCCTTATGCTTGGGGATTATCGCCTTTATTACTTCCCGGGCCTTTGCGAAGATAACTTTCTTGTCTTCTTCAGTGAAGCCTTGCCCTTTTTCCACGATGCTCTTCAATGGCTCCTGAGCCAGGAAATCAGGGTCAAACCAGGCCAGGTTAAAAAGAACCTGAAGATCGCGGAAATCCTGGACAGCAAAGCTTGTAAGGGCCTTATCAATCGTAGCTTTATCAGCGGAACGACCTCGCTTGTCCAGAAGCTCTTTGTAACGAGGGAAGCGAGGGATGACATGGTCCCAGTTGGCGTCAAAGAAGCGCTCTAAGATGAACCTTTTCTCCTCTTCGGTAAGCTCTTCAGCGGGCTTTTCAGCCAGGGCCCAGTATACGTCCCTGGCTCCCTGCGCAAAATCGTCCAGCTGGCGAATAAGGCTTGGAGTCAGGTTGAAGGTTACTTTTATTTTCGGATATTGCTCCAGTATAGCAACCATATCGTAATAATCTTTTGTGGCGTGTACCCTGACCCAGGGGCGAGTGTAAAGGCCTGTTTCGGGGTCTTTGTAGTAAAGAGGCTGGTGCTGGTGCCAGATTATGGCCAGATAGAGGGGATGTTCCTCAACTGGCAAAACGGTGGGCGTTGGAGCTGGAAAGGCAGGGGTGGACACCGGGGTGCGTGCGATGCAACCTGTAACCGTCAGGGCCATAATAATTGTGGCAAAAATTCTTCGCTTCATGACCTCACCTCATTACTGGGCCAGAACCTCAGCCATTTCAATCATCTCAGGCTCCAGGCCCTTGGTTTTACTTATGACCTCTTTGAGCGGAATAAGCTCTACTTTATTGCCCACCAAAGCAACCATCACGCCCGTTTTTCCTTGGACGAGGGCATCAACAGCGGCAACACCGAAGCGGGAAGCCAGGATTCGGTCAAAAGCTGTGGGAGAGCCACCTCTCTGGATATGGCCCAGGATAATAGTGCGCACCTCAAAGCCCACCTCATCCTGGGTAAGGAAAGAGGCCACTTCCTGGGTTTTATGTTTTGCTCCTTCAGCGATAATGATGATGGCATGAGGTTTGCCTTTTATGTAGGCTTCTTCCACCACCCTGGCAATCTCTTCAAGAGGTGTATCCTTTTCTGGAATTAAGACTGCTTCCGCTCCTCCGGCAAGTCCGCCCATAAGGGCAAGGTAGCCACTTTCCCTGCCCATGACTTCAATCAGGAATGCCCGGCCGTGGGAGGTGGCGGTATCTTTTATGCGGTCAATGGCCAGAAGCACGGTGTTAAGGGCGGTATCAACCCCTATACACATGTCTGTTCCCCACACATCGTTATCAATGCTGGCCGGTACTCCTACCACTGGAATGCCCATTTCATGGAGGGCAAAAGCTCCGCGCATGGAACCATCTCCACCAATAATGACCAGGCCTTCTATTCCTGCCTCATTCAGGCGGCGCACGCCTTCCCTGACCATCCTTGGGTCCCGGAACTCCGGGCAGCGAGCTGTCTGGAGGAAAGTTCCTCCTTTCTGGATTATGCCCCCCACTTTGCGGTTATCCAGTTTCTCCATCTCACCATTGATCAGGCCTTTGAATCCCCTTTTTATGCCCCATACCTCCACTCCCAGGCTTGTCCCCCTGCGCACTACTGCCCTGATGCAGGCATTCATGCCAGGTGAATCGCCACCGCTGGTCAAAACCCCTATCCTTGTCATCCATGCCTCCGGGTTTAGTTTTTATTGAATGATAGCACACAAATCCTAACCCGACAAGAAATTGAAGCCTAATAGTCCCCCGAGAAAGCGCATTTTCCAGCTCAACCTTGTGGTGCAAGGCAAGGTTTGCATTATTCTGGTTTTTGTGTATAATTAACTTTTGCCCAAGGTGGGGTGATGAAAGAGCTAAAAGTTTGTGAAAAAGCAAAGTTTCCTGAAAAGCTTACCAGCCCGAAGAGGGGGTAAGCTTTTTTTAATTTAAACCAGGAGGAGGAGAGATGAGCAAAGAGTTAAATCCTTTCGCAATTGCTCAGAAACAGCTTGATGAGGCAGCAAGAATAATGAAGCTGGATGAAGCCACACATGAAATTTTGCGCTGGCCAATGAGGGAGTTCCATGTTCGCATTCCCGTCCGGATGGACGACGGGAGCGTGAAAGTTTTTGAGGGGTTCCGGGTGCAGTATAACGATGCCCGCGGCCCAACAAAGGGTGGAATTCGCTTCCACCCCGAAGAAACTTTTGATACAGTAAGGGCTTTAGCAGCCTGGATGACCTGGAAAACGGCGGTTATGGATCTTCCCCTTGGGGGAGCAAAGGGAGGAGTAGTTTGTAACCCTAAGGAGATGAGCAAGGGAGAACTGGAAAGGTTGAGCCGGGGTTACATTAGGGCCCTGGCCCACTACATCGGCCCCGAAATTGATGTGCCCGCCCCTGATGTTTACACCGATGCTCAGATCATGGCCTGGATGATGGATGAATATTCTAAAATTGTGGGCCATAATGCCCCGGGTGTAATTACCGGAAAACCTCTGGCTCTGGGCGGCTCTGTCGGCAGGGAAGATGCCACTGCGCGGGGCGGCATTTACTGCATCCGGGAAGCAGCTAAGGTCCTTGGCATAACTCTTAAGGACGCAACGGTAGCCATCCAGGGCTACGGAAATGCCGGAACCTACGCTCATAAGCTGGGCACAGAAATCCTCGGCCTCAAAGTGGTAGCTGTATCCGACTCCAAAGGCGGTATATACAACCCCAAGGGCCTTGATTACGAAAAAGTCTTCGCCCACAAGAAAGAGACAGGCACTGTCCTCAATTTCCCAGGTGCCGATAACATTACCAATGAAGAGCTCTTAGAGCTGGATGTAGATATCCTCATCCCCGCTGCCCTGGAGAACCAGATCGGGGATTGGAATGCCGATCGGATTAAGGCCAAGATAGTGGCAGAACTGGCCAATGGCCCCACTACCCCTGAAGCCGATGAAATCCTCTTCCGCAAAGGTGTTTATGTTATCCCCGATTTCCTCTGCAATGCCGGGGGTGTGACTGTTTCCTACTTTGAGCAAGTCCAGAACTTCTACCTCTTCTACTGGGATGAAAAGGAAGTGCACCAGCGCCTGGATTCCAGGATGACCAGAGCTTTCCACGCAGTACATGAGACCGCTAAGAAGTACAATGTCCACAACCGCCTCGGAGCATATATAGTGGCCGTTTCCAGGGTTGTGGAGGCCATGAAACTGCGGGGCTGGGTATAGAAATGCTGCCGCCGGGGGTTTATAGCCCCCGGCGGTTTTTTATTTTCGGAACAGCCAGAAAACCTCCAGCGTCTCTATTTACAGAAACCTTTCCGGAGGTATTTATAATGAGGGCATTCAAAGCGATGGCTTTAAGCCTGCTGGTTGCTCTTTTACTCTCATCGCCAGCCCTGGCCGACGGCATTATAATCCCCTACCCACCGAAACCCCCGATCCCTCCCATTTCATCCCTCGTGATAAAGTACCACAGGGTCAGCGTCAGGATAAATGATCAGGTCGCTACAACCATGGTTGACCAGCTATTTTACAACCCCAACCCATTCCCCATAGAAGGAGTTTACGTTTTCCCCTTCCCGGAAGAAGCAGCCATTTCCGCTTTTTCCATGTATGTGGATGGCAAAAGGCTGGAAGGGAAAATCCTCAAGAAAGACGAAGCCAGGCGTTTGTACGAGGAAATTGTGAGGAAATCAAAAGACCCAGCCCTCTTAGAATACATTGAACGCAATGCTTTCCAGGCCCGCATTTTCCCCATCCCTCCCCAGGGCGAAAGGAGGATTCAGGTTGAATACACCCAAATTCTCCCTTACGAAGGCGGGTTTGTTAAATACATCTACCCCCTGGATACAGAGCGCTTTTCTGCTAAGCCGATAGAAGAGGTAACCATAAATGTAGAAATCACTTCCCAGAAACCCATCAAATTGGTCTATTCTCCAAGCCACGAGGTCAGGGTTGAACGAAGGGGAGAAAATAAAGCCCTCATAGGGTATGAAGGGAAAAACGTCGTTCCGGATAGAGATTTCGCCCTTTATTTTTCCTTCTCTACCGATAAAGTGGGCTTCGGCCTACTAAATTATAAACCAGCGGGGGAAAACGGGTTCTTCATCCTTTTCCTGTACCCTGAAATCCCGGAGGAGGAAGAGAAAATCCCCAAAGATGTGATCTTTGTGCTGGATGTTTCGGGAAGCATGGAAGGGGAAAAGCTTAACCAGGCTAAAGAAGCTTTGAAATTTGTCCTGTCCCGTCTGAACAAGGACGACCGCTTCAACATATTAGCTTTCTCAACAGGGGTCTATCGCTTTGCTGATTCCCTGGTGCCCTCTTCGGAAAACAGGAAAGCTCAGGTATTTGTGGATGAGCTTCGGGCTGGAGGAAGCACCAACATCTATCAGGCCCTGATGGAAGCCCTGGCCGATGTGGGGGAAAGGCCTGCTTACATCCTTTTCATGACCGACGGTTTGCCCACCGTAGGGATTACCGATGTCCGCCGGATAGTGGAAGAAGTTGAGCAGAGGATGCCGGAGAATGCCCGAATTTTCGCCTTCGGCGTTGGAGATGATGTTAATACCTTTCTTCTGGACAAGCTCTCTTCAGAGCATAAAGGGACAAGCATTTATGTGCGGCCTGGCGAGGACCTGGAAGCAGCCATCTCCACCTTCTATTCCCGCATAAGCCTCCCCGTCCTTACCGATATTTCCCTGGAATTCAAAGGGGTGAGGGTAATGGACCTCTACCCTTCGCCTTTACCTGACCTTTTTGCGGGTTCACAGCTTATAATAGTGGGACGATACAAAGATGGAGGCAAAGCCACTGTGACCCTCAGGGGCAAAGTAGGTGATAAAGAGGAGGTTTTCTCCTGGGAAGTTGAATTTCTCAGCAAAGGCGGTGAGGAGTTTATTTCCAGGATATGGGCTGCCAGACGGATAGGTTACTTGATGGAACAGATAAGGCTGCACGGGGAAAACAAAGAAATTGTGGACGAAATAGTGGAGTTATCTTTGCGCTATGGCCTAATAACTCCTTACACTTCCTTCTTAGTGCAAGAGGAAATCTTTACACCCGAAGGAAAAGAGGAAGCTGCTAGGAAACTGATGCCCAGCCTGAGCATGGCGCCAGAAGCTTCCTTCGGCGCGCAAGCGGTGCAGAAAAGTATAATCCAGAGGAACCTAAAGGAAGCAACCTTAGCCGCACCTTCCGGGGTTCCAGCAGTGATAAAGCAAGTGGGTGATAAAGCTTTTATGTTAAAAGGCGGGTTCTGGATTGATACAACCTTTGAGCAGGGGAAGATGGAGGTGATAGAAGTGCCCTTCGGGAGTGAAGCTTACTTCCGCTTGCTGTCAGAAAATCCCCGAATCGGCCGATATTTCTCCCTTGGCAGGCAGATTATAGTGGTGGAAAAAGGTAAAGCTTATAAAGTGGTGGAAAGAGCAGAACTGCCCCCGCAATCTCCGGAGAAATCCAGCCTCCTTTTCCGGCTTATCCGGTTGCTCCAGAGCATAATGAGCTTAGGTGTGAGGAGCAAGGGAGGCTTTAATCCCCCTGAGCAAAGCAGTTTCCTCCTCAGGTAATACGGTCCGGGGGTCAAATAAAAGCAAATCTTCTTCAATACGGGCAACGATAGGTGGGTTGTATTTGCGGAGGGCACGGGCTGCGGAGTCAGGGGAAGGCACTTTTAGAGCCAGAAGCCAGGTGGGAAGGGTTTCACCAGGCAGGCTTCCTCCCCCTATTGCTGAACGACCTTTCACAACCTCCGCTTGAAAACCTGCTTTCCGCAGGTAAATAGCCCACCGCTGCGCCCTCCGCTTGATTTCCGCAGGGTCGGCCGAAATCATGCGCCAGACGGGTATTTTTTGCTCTGCTTCGCCCTTAAGGTAGTGAAGAAGGGTGGCCTGCAACCCGGCAAGGGTTATTTTGTCCACCCGCAGAGCCCTTGTAAGGGGGAATTTCTTGAGGCGCTCAATTATTTCCATTCTGCCAACTATTATTCCCGCCTGAGGCCCCCCTAAGAGCTTATCCCCGCTGAAGCAGACCACATCGGCTCCTGCGGCAATGCTTTCCTGGACCATGGGTTCATGGGACAGGCCGTAACGGGATGTATCCAGCAAAGCTCCACTCCCCAGATCATCCACAAGGTAAAGGCTATGGCGATGGGCTAAGTCTGCCAGCTCTTCCAGAGGGACATCGCGAACAAAGCCAGTAAGGCGGAAGTTGGAGCGGTGCGTTCTAAGGATGAGGGCCGTATTTTCGGTTATGGCTTCCTCGTAGTCCCGAAGGTATGTGCGGTTGGTGGTGCCGACTTCCACCAGAATGGCCCCACTCTGGCGCATAACATCAGGAATCCGGAAGCCCCCGCCTATTTCCACCAGCTGGCTCCGGGATATTATCACCTCTTTACCCCTGGCCAGGGCCGAGAGGATGAGCAGTACCGCTCCGGCGTTATTGTTTACTACAAGCGCAGCCTCCGCTCCCGTCAGACGAGTAAGCAATTCCTCGGCATGGACATAGCGAGAGCCACGGCGCCCCTGCTCAAGGTCAAACTCCAGATTGCAGTAACCACGAGCCACGGCTTCCATGGCTGCCCTGGCTTCAAGGCTTAAAGGTGCCCGGCCCAGATTTGTGTGGATGATAACGCCGGTGGCGTTAATTAGGGGAAGGATTGAAGGGGTAAACGCTTTTAAAACTATAGCTTTCGCTTCCTGAGCTATCTCTTCAAAAGGAGGGCATTTCTCACCCTCAAGCACCTTTTTACGGGCCCGGTCCACCGCCTCCCTTGCGGCTTCTACCACTGCTTCCCGACCATATTCTCCGATCAGGGGGCTGAGGGTTTCGCTCCTCAATAGCTCATCTACACTTGGAAGTTTGCGAAGTTCTTCGTTCATGGCCTTATACCTTTGACTTTCTCCCAGTCTTCCATAAACCTCTTTATGCCGACATCGGTAAAATGGTGCTGGATGGCTCTCATCAGGACATCATACGGAACAGTAGCTATGTCAGCTCCGGCCAGAGCTGCCTCAGTGATATGACGGGGATGCCGGATGGAAGCTGCTATTATTGAAGTTTCAAAGCCGTAGCGTTCAAAAATTGTTGCCAGCTCCGATACCACAGTCATCCCCTCGTGACCAGCATCATCAAGTCTGCCGATGAATGGAGAGACATAAGAGGCGCCAGCTACAGCGGCCAGAAGCCCCTGGTTAGCTGAGAAAACAAGGGTAGCATTGGTGCGCACCCCCCAGGTCATAACAATGTCCTTTGCCTCTTCAATAGGTGTAAAGCACTTTCCAAGCCAGGGACAACCATCGCATACCCTGTTAGCTATTGGCCTCAGGTCTTCTTCGTCCAGCGAAGCCAGCCGGCTTATAGCTTTGAGGCCCTCCTCACATACCGGGATCTTCACTGCAACATAGGGTGACCAGGTAGCTATTTCCTTGGCCTGTTCCACCATCTCATCAGCTTTGAGGGAAGTGACTTCGGCGCTAATGTGGCCCTGGACTATGTAGCATATTTCTTGAACCACGGCCTTATAATTGGAAGTTCCTGCTCGCATCATCAAGGTCGGATTGGTGGTTACACCAGTTATTATGCCCAGCTCAGCTGCGTGACGAATTTCTTCTATCTTGGCAGTGTCAAGGAAGATTTCCATTTTTCTACCTCCGCTTTAAAGTAATCCAGCATAACGGTAATAGACAATGGTCCAGAGAATGACCACCCCTACCACCGCTAAAAGGGCTATGGCGCCTAAAAGGAGGGCCACCCAATCAAACATTTCCTCCTCCACAGCCTCTTGCTCTTTTTCACTGGCTTTAAGTTCATCCGTAAGGAGCATCTGGACCTGATGAGTATTCCGGTAACGGCTGTGGGGATTAGGAGAAAGGCAGATCCTCAATATTTCCTCAAGCTTAGGGGATAAAGGGATGATCCTTTCGGCCGTGGGGTAAGGGCCTGTGAGCATCCTCTGCAGGATAAGGCCGACGGAATAGACATCAGCCGCCGGAGTTAGGGGCTTGCCCTGATGCATCTCTGGTGCTATCCAGAGCGGGTCAAGCCATATCCTGTAAGGAGCACCGAGGTGGTAAATGGCTTGGGATAAGCCTACTCCCAAAACCTTTAACCCTCCCCCTCGCAAGAGGAGTATTTCATCGGGAGAAAGGCTACCGTTAACCATTCCTGCTCTGTGGAGCTCCGCGAGGGCTTCGCTTACTTTAACGGCTATTTCCAGGGCTTCGCTTAACGGCAATTTTCCTTTCAAAGCCAGGACATCGGAGAGGAATTCGCCGTCACAATATTCATAAAGAGCCAGGAACTCTTCTACCCCCCGCGTTCCGTAGAAGCGAGCCAAGGCCGGATGGGATAGCCCCTGGAATGGGGCAAGGCTTCTGGCCAGACTCTCCCTTACCTCGGGATCAGCTGAAAGGGTGGGACGAAGGCGAAAGCAATAAAATTTATTGCCTGATTGATCCTGAGCTATCCATAATGTAAAAGCCCTCAGTTCTCTGGCAATAGAAAGGAAGCGCAGTTTTTCCACGGCTTTCACTGGTATTTGCCGAAGATTACCGCTACATTCTGCCCACCAAATCCGAAGGCGTTAACCATTGCTCTCTTTACCTTCATTTTCCTGGCCACCTTGGGAACATAATCTAAGTCGCATTCGGGGTCTGGCTCCTCCAAGTTTATGGTAGGGGGCACGATGTCATCCCTTATGGATAGCACTGCAGCCAGGGAAGAGATAGCACCTGCTGCCCCCAGGAGGTGCCCGACCATTGACTTGGTAGCGGTGATAGCCAGGCGGTAAGCGTGCTCGCCAAAAACCTTCTTTATAGCCTTGGTTTCAGAAACATCATTAAGGGGTGTGCCAGTCCCGTGGGCGAAGATAACGTCTATTTCTTCAGGCTTTAGGCCAGCAAATTTAAGGGCCAGGCTCATAGCCCTGGCCGCCCCATCTCCTTCGGGGTCGGGAGCAGTAATATGATAAGCATCGCCAGTTAAAGCTCCCCCGAGGAACTCGGCGTAAATCCTGGCACCCCTTTTCAGAGCATGCTCCTCGCTTTCCAAAACCATTACTGCTGCACCTTCACCATATACCATTCCACAGCGATTTTTGTCAAAAGGCCTGCAAGCCCTGGCAGGGTTATCAGAATTAGCAAGAGCTCCCATCCTTTCCAGAGCTGCAAGAGTAAGGGGCACATTGGCTGATTCCGTCCCCCCGGCTATAACCAAATCAGCCTCTCCCCTCTGTATGAAGTGCATTGCTTCCACAAAGGCATAATTGCCGCTGGCACAAGCCAGAGCGCTGGTAAGAATTGGACCTCTGGCCCCGGTCACGAGGGAAACAAGGCAGGAAGGAGCATTGGGCATTATTATGGGGATGAAAAGAGGGTTAACAAAGCGGGGGCCTTTCTGGATAAATTTTACCCCTTCAGTAAAGACCTCAGCTACTCCCCCTGCTCCGGTGTTTATCACGACCCCAACCCTCTCGGCTTCCTCCGGGGTTACTTCGTAACCTGCATCTTTGAGGGCCTGGAGAGCAGCAGCAACAGCCAGCTGGGAGCTACGGCTGGAGCGCTTTATTGTTTTATAGTCCATGTAATCTTCGGGGCGGAAATCTTTGACTTCGGCTCCAAACTTGACCTCAAGGCCGGTGGTGTCAAAAGATTTTATAAAATCCACCCCCGAGACACCAGCCAGGAGGTTTTTCCAGAAAGTTTCCACATCATTACCAATTGGAGTTATAGCCCCGAGGCCTGTAATGACCACCCGGCGCATGAAATCCTCCTTTAAGGGAGTATTTTACTTTATCCTCTCTATCCAGTCAGCCGGAATCTCACAACGGCGAAGGGAACCTAAAAATTCCAGCAAAACTCTGACCCGCTGAGCGGCGGGGAGAGGCGCCTCAAACACTGCTTCCAGTCCTTTTAAAGGACCTTTTACTATCTTTACCCTCTCCCCTGGCATTACCCCTCCAAAGCCTTTTTCATTTACCTCCTGAATGCGGGTCTTTATGTATTCTATAACCGCATCCGGAACCACAGTCCATTGGCCGTCAAAACCGACAACCCTTTTAAGCCCCGGTGTCCATTGAATGAGCGAAGGCCCCAGGGCTTCAATGTCAAAACGAGCGAATAGGTAGCAAGGGAAAAACGGCTCTTGTTTCTCACGGCGCAAGCGGGCTTTCCAGACCCGGATGGTGGGGAGAAAAACCTCCACCCCTTTCCCTTCAAGGATTTCCGCCACCTGGAACTCCTTGAAGGGCTTAGTATATAGGGCATACCAGCAAAGCAATGATGAACCTCCTCCTTAGCAAAGGAGCTGGCCGCGTCTTCAAGACGCTTTCTCCAGATATGGGAAGGAGGCACCTCCCACGGGTAATACGAGAACATTAGCCTTTTTATACCTCTCCTTTAAATCAGTCAGAGCTTCCTCAATCCTGGGGAACCAACCCATCTCCATATCGGCCAGCTGCTTAGGTGTTAAACCCTCTGTTACCAGATAGAGATTCTTGGTTTGGAGGAGCCGGCGCAACCTGGAAGCCATAGGTCCACCAGTGGGAGAGGCCTTACCCTCAGCAATCCAATCCACCACCTGCTCAGGACTGGGCCTCTGGCTAAGAGTCTCATACATGAGAGGACCGGCTCCGTCCCTGCAAGCCGAAAGGACAAGGATTGTCCCTCCGGGTCTTGTAACCAGATCTGCCAGAAGTATGGCTTTGCCCGATTGAATAAGGTCTATCTCAAGAGGATAACTGGAAGTGATGGTAATGTCGGCCTGGGAAGGCACTGGAACGCCATAGATCTTGAGGAAGCCTTCAATGGCTGCTTTCTGAGCTTCGGCTACATCCCCGGCGTAAAGGCGATGAATTTCTTGTTTAGTGTTAAGGAGCACGTCAATCTTCATGTTAAGTCCGGCAATGCGGGCTGTCTCCAGCATGTCTTCCCAGAGGATATTTCCTTCCCTACGGCCTTGAACTGTCCCCTCATGCCGGATAAGGACATGATTGCGTTTTATAGTTTCCCTTCCGCTCACCCCCGGAAGTATTATCTTGGGGCCGCCGCTGTAGCCGGCAAAGTAATGGGGATTAATGGTTCCAACCCCAAGCTTAAGGCCAGCTTCGGCAAAAGTTTTATTGATCCAGCATGGTGTACCCCGGCTTGTGGTCCCCATGAAAACCAGGCCATTGGGGTCATCAGGGTCATGAAGTGAAACTTTTACCCTCTTGAGGACTTCATCCCCAAGTTTATCCCGCAATTCCTCCTCTCTAGTTTTGCGGTGAGTTCCCAGGGCAATGATTATTTCCACCTGGTCGTCGGTTACTCCAAGCTCGTTCAAGTGCTCAAGTAAAGGGAGTATTACAAGACCAGTCCGCGTTGGCCTGGTCTGATCCTCGCTCAGAATCACCACTTTCCCTTTCCCAAGCCCCCTGACCATCTCTGAAAGTGGCGGACATCCAATCGGGTTCTCCACAGCTTTAACGACTTCGGAAGCCAGGTCATCAACCGGAGCTGCCTCCCGGGGCTCGCTCATAGCCAAGAGGTTCCAGCCTTCAGGGAGTTCGTATTCCAAACGTTTACCATTGTAAAAGCTATAAACCCGCATCTTTACCTCCAAATTACTTATGTAATGCCCACTCACCCTCCGGCTTCATAGTTTGCTTCTTCTCCCCCCTCTGGGTGCTTTTGCTTATGGAGTTTAACCCTTAGACCCTCCTGTGGTTGCGAGGAGTTCCTGCACTACCTTTTCGATCTCAGCTGGATGTTTTATCACAAAATCCACCCCCTCCTGGAATTCACCGTTCACAAGCACAGTAATTATACCAAAGGCTTTGGCCGCCACCAAGTTTCGGGGGGTATCATCCACCAATATACACTCCTCGCCCTTTACCCCTATGATTCTCAAAAAACGTTCGTAAGCTTCAGGATGAGGCTTGCAAATAAAGTTTAAATCCCTTATGTCCACAATGCGGGAGAAGATATCCGCAAGGCCAAGGTAATTCAGAACATTTATAGCGTGCTCCCGCGAAGCATTGGTGAAGATGACTTTTTCCAGAGGGATACGGGAAAGGGCCTCCCTGAGAGGTTGGTTATCGCGGGAAAGATAGCGTTCCAAAGGTACATCATGCACGAAACGCAGGTAATCGTCGGGGTCTATGCCGTACTCCACCATGAGGCCTCGCAGGCTTGTCCCATAACGGATGTAGTAACTCTGCCTTATCTTCTCCACCTCTGCAGGGTCAAAGCCAAGCTTGTGTACCATATAAAGCTTTATGCGCTCATTTATGGCTTCCATCAGCCCTGTGCTGGAGGGGTATAAAGTTTCGTCTAAGTCAAAGGCCAGGATTTTTATCATTCGGCAGTGACCTCTCGAACAGCCTGCTCTTCCTGCCGGCTTACAATGAATATTCCAGCCAAAACAATTATACCCCCGATTATTTCCAGGGGCAAAGGTTTTTCCCTTAGTATAAAGTAGGCAAGGAGGGTGGCTCCAACAGGCTCCCCCAATGTAGCAACGGTTACCAGGGTTGAAGAAACATAGCGTAGGGCCCAGTTGAATGAAGAATGGCCCAGGATCTGTGGGATAAGGGCCAGGAGCAAAAACATAAGATATGTGCGGGGGCTGTAACCAGTGAAAGGATGTCCGGCTACAACCGAAGCCAGGATCAGGGAAAGGGCGGCAGTGCAATAAGTTGGGTAAATGTAGGCCATAATGGACAAACGTTGGCGCAATCCCTTGCCGATAAGGAAATATCCTGAGACAGCTATCGCCCCCAGCAACGCAAGAACATCCCCCCAGAGAGCACCGAGGCTTACCTCAAAGCCCCCCATGCCTATTATGCCGGCGCCTATTATTGCCATGATTATGCCCAATAATTTCATGGGGGAAAGCCTCTCCCCGTACAGGAAATGGGAAGCAATGCCTACAAATAAGGGAGAAGTGCTTACCAGTACCACTGAGGCTGCCACCGATGTATAATTGAGGGAAGCAATCCAAGTAGCAAAGTGGAGCCCCAGGAAAAGCCCGGAGAGAATTGCCAGGCCCAGATCCCGGCGGGAAAGAGAAAGAAGCTCCTTCCGCACCCTGGACCAGACCGGGGGAGTAAGAACCAGGGAGGCTATGGTTAACCTGTAAGCGCCGATTACCAGAGCGGGAGCGTCGGCCAAACGTATGAAGATGGAAGCAAAAGAAACGGAGATTATGCCAACTAAAAGGCCAATGTAAGCTGCTTTCATCTAAATCCTCCATCGGGAAATAATTCCGGAGATGTGGGCTCCTTTACACCTAAGCCCGGCTATTCTCTGAAGCCTTCAATTATGCGGGCATATCTCTCCGCAAGATTGGAAGCTTCGGCACGAGAGCTGGATTCAGAATAAACGTGGAAGGAAGGCCTATCGGGGTCGGGATGGATAAGAATCCATGATTCTTCATTAAGCCATATCCTTATACCGTCAATGTTGTCGTGGGGAACATCCTTGTATTGCTCGTTCAAAAGGCGCATGACCTGACCCTTGGATTCCCATGAGCAGGGGACTTCGCGATGCACTAAGTAATAGGGAGGAATTGAATCCACCACCTCTGAAAGCTTAACCTTCTGGAGGGCGAGAAACTCCAGGAGCATAGCCAGGGCAAAGAGGGCATCGGGAGCTGGATGGAAACGCGGTAGCGATATGTTACCTGTGCCGTCGGCGGCGACTATAACCTTTTCACCCTCTGCTATCTCCATCAAATGGCCAAGGTCAACCTTTGTGCGGATTATTTCCCCACCGTAACGGGAGGCGATCTTCTCAAAGATCAGGGGCAAGTTTACAGGCACAGCCACTTTTCCTGCCCCCCAGGTTCTGAAGGCCAGCTCCACCATGGCTGCAGCGAACACAATATCGGGCAAGAGCCGACCTTTATCATCCACCACAAAGAGCTTCTCCCCTCCTACCTCAAGCCTAACTCCAAGGTCAGCTTTCACGGCAGAGCATATGGAGCGGAGTTGCTCCAGAGCAGCTTCAAATTCCTCCCTAAGGATAGCCAGTTTGTTCTCGTCAAGGCTGGCGTTAAGGGTTACGGCATTAACCCTGAGCTCATTAAGGATATCAGGCAGGACGAGAGCATTGGGGGAATTGGCATAGTCCACCACGATATGGAAATTTCCGGTCCTTATGGCTTCAATGTTCAGGGCCGCCAGGAAATTGACCTTATAGCGTTCCACGGCATCGGGGGCATATTCAATGAGCCCAATTTCGTTGAGATAAGCCCGGCGAAAATCCTCCTGGAAGAAAGTGCGTTCCACGTTGCGGGCTTCAGACCTTGAAAGGTCAAGGCCCCGGTGATCGAAGAACTTTATGTCTACAACTCTTTGATCGTAAGGGGAAAGACGCACATGTATGCCTCCAGCGGCGTGAGTAATACGGGTGTAATACCGAGCCACCGGAATCGGGACAGTTCTCAGGTCCAAAACATTTATTCCCGCAGAAGGGAGGCCTGATATTATCGCCCTCTTTATCATCCTGGGGCTACGGTGGGGGTCACGATTTATGGTGACAGTAGAACCTTTGGGCAAGGTTGCACCATAAGCTGCTCCCAATTTAGAGGCAAATTCCGGAGTAAGGTCAACGTTGACTACACCCGTTACCCCATACCTTCCGAACAAAGTGCGCCTTACCTGTCCCCCCCAGATCAAAGTGCTTTTAACGGTAGCCCCCGCTTCCACTTCTTTCCCGGGCCATAGCCTGACCTTGGGGTGGATAACAGCTCCCCTTTCTACCAGGCAATTATCCCCCAGGACTGCCCCCTCAAATATGGCCACGTTGGACTTTATTGTGCATTGCCTTCCGATAACTGCCCCTCTTATCTCTGCACCTTCTCCTATGTAGCAGTTGCGCCAGATTATGCTTCGCTCCACCAGGGCCCTGTTATCCACCACGGTATAATCCCTAACCACAGCGGGCCCCTGGATTACAACTCCTCCCTTTACTTTCACTTCATTTCCGAGGTAGACAGGGCCATAGATCTTAGCGTCCGGAGCAATTTCCACCCCTTCCCCCACCCATAATCCTGGCCCGATCCTCCGGCCAGGCTCGGGGAGGTTTACTTTACCCTGCAGGAAGTCAAAGGAAGCCCTAACGTATTCCTGGATGTTCCCCACATCGCACCAGTAACCTGAAGCTTTGAAGCCAAAAAGGGGAGCCCCTTTCTTAAGGAGCATCGGGAAAAGGTCTTTGCTGAAATCAAAGGGCTGGCCCGGAGGGATGTAATCCAGAACTTCAGGCTCCAGAACGTAAATGCCAGTGTTCACCCAATCGGAAATAACCTCCGCCCAACCGGGTTTCTCCAGGAACTGGGTTATGCGTCCATCTTCATCAGTTATAACTACGCCGTATTCCAGAGGCGTTGGAACCCTGTACAGTGCAATGGTAACCAGAGCTCCTTTCTGCTGGTGGAAGCTTATAATATTGCTGAGGTCTATATCGGTTACTGCGTCGCCGCTTATAACCAGGAAAGGTTCATCCAGAAAAGGCTGGGCATTCTTGACGCTCCCCGCTGTCCCCAGAGGCTCGTCTTCTATGAAATAAGTAAGTTCAACTTCAAAAGCGCTTCCATCACCGAAGTAGTCCTGTATATCATTGGCCATATACTGAAGGGTGGCTGCGATACGATTCAAGCCGTGGCGCTTGAGGAGGTCAATTATGTGAGCCATAACAGGTTTATTGACCAGGGGAACCATGGGTTTAGGACGCCCCATGGTGAGGGGGCGCAACCTTGAGCCTGCCCCTCCGGCCATAACTACAGCTTTCACGGCTCCTCCTTCAGATCATTCTGCGGCCCTCTTGGAAAGCTTTGAGGTTTAAATCAATATATCGCTGAGGGACACGCCTTTCTATCACTTTGTGCCATATTTCTTCAGGGACCTCCAGGAAGGATGAGAGGGCTCCCAAAAGGACAATGTTGGCAATCCTTGGGTTTCCAAGCTCTTCAGCCTTACGCAGGGCGGGAATGAAAAGGACTTTCCCAGCCACCTGGGCCAATGTATTTTTAATCCTCTCATCATCAGGGTAAGAAGCAGCCCCAATATTAACAGCCACCGGTGGTATAGCTTGGTCATTTATAAGGGCAATCCCCCCAGGACGCAAAAACTCAATATAGCGGAGGGCTTCTAGTTTTTCCAGAGCTAAGAGAAAATGGGCTTCCCCCTTACCTATAAGGGGGGAGTAAACCCTTTCAGCCCAGCGGATGTGAGTTATAACGCTTCCTCCCCTCTGGGCCATGCCGTGGACTTCCGCCTTTTTGGCGTCGTAGCCGGCTTTGAGGCCTACATCAGTAAGGATGTCGCTTGCCAAAATTGCTCCCTGGCCTCCTACCCCCACAAGAACAAAATTGATGGGAGCCATGAAGTTTCCTCCGAAATTTGGATTGACCAAAGTAATTTTAGCATATCCACGAAGTGAATGCAATCTTATTTACGGGGCCTGCCCCACCCGTAATTGTTATCAAACAGGACTCTGTAAGCGATAAGCTTTTTCTTGTGGGGAGAAGCTTTTATCTCTTCTAAAACCCCTATCCCCGTCAACCGCCGGATAACCATAAAGGCAAACATTATCGCCGAGGCGATTATGTGGGGTAATGGATAATTTTGGAGCCATGTGAAAAATGGAAGGGCCAGGATGCCAACCGCTACCCCAAACCCGAGGGCTTTAGTAAAAAACCCGAGGGCGTAAAAAATGAGGGACAGAAGCATAGCTTTAGGAACGAGGAGGAGCATAGCCCCTAACGCTGGCCCCATTCCTCTCCCTCCCTGAAACCTGAGGAATATGGGCCAATCGTGCCCGGCCACAACTGCTACCGCGCTTGCTGCCTGGAAAGGAAGGGAAAACCCCAGCCTTTTGGCCAACCATACCGCTATAACCCCTTTGCCTATATCCATAATAGCCCCAATAGTTCCCTCCAGTTTCCCCACGGAATGCCACAAATTGCTTCCACCTATGTTCCGGGTCCCCACCTTACGCAGGTCAACTCCCCTGAGTTTCCCGATGATAAAGGCGAAAGGGATAGACCCCAGAAGATAAGAAAAAAACACCCACAATATTCCCCAGAGCATCTCTTCACCCCTCCATCCCAATTATTCGCACCAGAAAGCTATGCCCACAAGGCCAGGGCCGGTATGGGCCCCCATAACGGGAGTAAATTCTGTGACAAATAGCTCCGCACAATCAAATCGCTTCTCCATCTCTTCCTTAAGGTATAAAGCGTCCTCAAGGGAATCTCCATGCATTACTCCTACATGGGCTCTGCGATTACCGATCTTCTGTTCGGCTATCTTCAAAAGTTCCTGCAGAGCCCTTGTGCGGGTACGGGGTTTGGACCAGACATCTGCCACCCCATCCCTGAGGTAAAGGACAGGGCAAAGCTGAATGGCAGAGCCCAGCAAAGCCGAAGCAAGGCCGATTCTCCCCCCGAAATAAAGGTATTTAAGAGTGCTCAGGAAAGCGAACAGGTGAACTTTTTGCCCAACCTCTTCAATGCGTTTAATAATAGCTTCAGGTTCAATCCCCTTGCGGGCAAGCCTTGCTGCTTCCAAGACCACTAGACCCTGCCCGGCGGCAGCGGTATGAGCGTTAGCCACGTACACCTTTACCCCTTCCACCATCTGGGCCGCGGTCCTGGCAGCTTCGTAAGTGGCACTTAAATTGGGAGGAAGGTGAATTGAAATTATCGTTTCAGCTTCTGAAGCCAGGGAAATATATGTTTTGAGAAAATCCCCCACTGAAGGCGCTGAAGTCTTGGGCAAAGATGAGCTTTCCCTTAACCTCCTGTAAAGCTCAGCAGGGGAAATATCAACCCCATCCCTGTAGGTTATGCCATTCCAGATAAGATAAATGGGCACCACCTTTATATTATGCTCTCTTACCAGCTCCTCCGGCAGGTTCGCTGAAGAATCTGTAACGATTGCGATCTTCCCCATATTCCCTCCCAAAAGACCAAAAATTACTGACACAAAAAAAACCATCCCCTTAGCTTGGGGATGGGTTCAGCATTGTTGCATCCTTAACAAACTTTAGAAGTTTTTCTCTGTCTTCCTCCTCCAGCTTTCGGACTTCGTCTACATACCTGGCGATGTGGCCGTTAAAGGCCTTTCCCAGTTCTTTCTTGCCCGACTTCCACAGATATCCGAGAAGCAGGCCGGCCAGAAGGATAAGGGCCGTCTCTGTGGCGTTAAAAGTGGTTACAACTTCCCTCACAACCACCAGGGCCTGGGCAGCTTTACGGATAGTCCAGATAGCGAGGATGAGGGCCAGCAAGAGTTTAGCGCAGAAAACCAAGGGGTTGGACACCTTTGACAGTTCTCCCAGGGTCTCTTTAATTATAGCCTTAGCTCCCTTCCGGTCAGCTTCGTGGAGGCGTTGCAAGAGCTCTTTTTGAATGTTTTCCCAGTCTTTTCTGGAATAACCACTGAGGGCGGTAAAAGCCAGCGGAGTTGGCTTAAACTTGACCCTTGATCGCCCCGGAGTTTCTTCCTCCCTGTCAATTTCATGCACCACCTCTAAATAACCCTTTTCCACAAGGAGAGTAAGTATATCGTAAGCTGTCCAGGGGCTTACTCCTATGACCTCAGCCACTTCAGTGTAATGAACAGGCTGCTCTTTTGCGCGATATAAATCTACTGCGGTCTTAAGGAACTCTTGACGCCTTTTGGTAAGCATTTCTTCCACCTCCTCACAAATATTATATCCCAAAGGCCGAAATTGTGGCAACAAAGCTTTCATAAGCAAAGCCCAAAAAGGGGGCAACCACTTATGGGCATGTTGCCAATATATGCGAGAACAATTGGAAAGTTCTGATAATGGAACGCTCCCACTTGACAAGCGGGCAAATATGGTATATAATATTAGCGGATTTGGGAGCGCTCTCAAAAATTCGCAATTTACGGAGGGTGCCGTGCCTCCAACTCTGGAACAGGTTGCAAAACTGGCAGGTGTGTCGCGCTCCACAGTTTCGCGGGTTATCAATAACCACCCCAATGTTCGTCCTGAAATCCGCGAAAGAGTTCTACAAGTTATAAAGGAAATAGGCTATCAGCCCCATGCCGCCGCTCGTAGCCTTGTCACCCGCCGTACCCAAATTATTGGCGTGATTATCCCCGAAGCCGTAACGAAAATATTTACTGACCCCTTCTTCCCCCTCTTTCTGCGCGGCGCTACCGAAATCTGTAATGCCCGCCAATATCATTTGATGCTTTCTCTCTTTACCGGACTCATTGACCGCCAGGAGCTATACAGGCGCGTTTTGCGCAGCGGATACCTTGATGGAGTCATCGTCGCTTCCGCTTCTCTGAATGATCCCATCATCCCTAACTTGCTGAGCGATAAAATTCCCTTTGTGTCCGTAGGACGATATCCAGATGAACGGGTGAACTATGTGGATGTTGACAACGTTGGTGGAGCACGCATGGCCGTTGAGCACCTGATACGGTTGGGACACCGACGCATTGCTACCATCACCGGACCGCTGGACATGGTCGCCAGCCAGGACAGATTGAATGGCTACCGTCAAGCCCTGGAGGCAAACGGTATCCCTGTAGATGAGTCCCTTATCGTTGAAGGCGATTTTACAGAAGGCAGTGGTATGTTAGGTATGCAGCGGCTGCTACCGGCTTCCCCCACAGCTGTATTTGTCGCCAGCGATATGATGGCAATCGGAGCCTCAGGACTCTGCGCCAAGTAGGTCTGCGCGTCCCTGATGATGTAGCTATCGTTAGTTTTGATGACATCCCTCTCGCTTCATCTATTGAGCCTCCTCTAACTACAGTTCGTCAACCGATTGAGCGCCTCGGAGCCATAGCCGCAGAATTATTACTGAGCTTGCTGGAAAGGCCTTCTCGCGAGCGGATGCCGGTGCAGAGGATCGTTCTCCCTACGGAGCTTGTAGTAAGAGCCTCCTGTGGAGCGGTAAAAAAGAACCTCGCAGAGGCTTAAGCCTGCGGGGAAATAAGGAGGTGCAAAATGCGTAAGTCTCTCCTTTTCGCAGCAAGTTTGTTAGTGATTTTAAGCTTGCTGCTCTTTGGATGCGCCACCCCCACCCCAGTTGTAATTGAGAAAGAGAAGCCTGTAACCGTTGTGGTGGAGAAGGTGGTGACGGTTGTGCCAACTCCGGCCCCAGCAGAGGTAACATATCCACGCAAGGAGACTCTCTACACCAGCGGCAAGCAGTGGGGTCCACCCACTTCCTGGAACCCACTCCAGCCCGGCACTTACGCCATGGGAGTAATAGGTCTCTGCTATGAAACCTTATTCCTCTACGACCCTCTAACCAACAAATACATCCCCTGGCTGGCGGAAAGCGGCAAGTTCGTTAGTGACAAGGTCTACGAGGTGAAACTCCGCAAAGGCATCCAATGGCAGGATGGTCAGCCTTTCACTGCTAAAGATGTCGTTTACACCTTTGAGCTGGGCAAGCTGGAAGGTGTCTACTACAAACCGCTCTGGGATTGGCTGGAGAAAGTGGAAGCAGTGGACGATTACACCGTCCGCTTCACCTTCAAAGAAGTCCGCCACCAGGAATGGGGCAACACCCTCTATTCTGTCGCTATAGTGCCCAAGCACGTCTGGGAG
>CAZZMI010000012.1:0-23300 GCA_964655275.1 uncultured Anaerolineae bacterium
AAGCTGAACGCTGGAAACTGTTTGGGGCTAATTCCGTTTTATACGCACGCTTAACCTTCATTTTTGGCCCACTTTGAAAGACATTATGCTACATTTGGGAATATTAGTCAATATTTTTGGCAACTGTTACCAGCCTCAAGTCCTCCCATTTACCTTGAAGTCTGCCACATTTACAGGCATCTCTTTTAAAGCTTGACAGCTGCTCTGCATGGGTTTAAAATTGCCTTTGAAATGACCGTCAGAAACCTTGTTTTCCTTTCGTTGATAACCTTTATAATACTCCTGGGGCTGGGGCTTTATTCGTTTTACACTTATAAAACGCCTTACCGCGAACCCCCTCAAACAGTCCTGCCTGAAGAAGTTCCAATGTTCATCCGCTTTTCTGGTAAAGTCATACCTTCTCGCGAGGCCAGATTGTCCTTCCCTATCGCCGGCAGGATATCAAAAATATATGTTCAGGAAGGGGCTTTAGTGAAAGAGGGTGAATTGCTCGCCTCCCTTGAAGATTCCCTCTTGAAAATAGAACTGGCAATAGCTGAAGCAGAGCTGGAGGAAGCGAGGATAGAACTGGAAAGCCTTAAAACCACTTCAGAAGCCCTAAGTATGGCCGAAGCGGAGCTTAAGGAGGCCAGGGCCCTTGTGGAAGAAGCCCGAGCTGAGCTGGCTGCAGCCCAGGCCGAGCTTAGAATCATTGAAGCTGGCCCTTCAGAAGAAGAGTTGCGCATTGCCAAAGCAGAAATGGACAGAGCCGAAGCTATAATGCGTCAAGCTCAGACCGAATACGACAAAGTGGCCTGGGCTCCAGGGGCTGGAGCAAGTCCCCAGGCCATGGCTCTGGAGCAGGCTACTCTTAATTACGAACTGGCCAAAGCCCGTTATGAAGCTCTTTTGAAAGGCCCTACGGAGGACCAGAAAGAGGTGGTAAGTTCCAAAGTTCAGGCAGCCTACGCCCGATTGAAAGCCGCCGAAGCGAAGCTGTCTGGAGTACAGGCCCGATATAATAACCTCAAACAAGGGCCAGATCGGGGAAAGCTTGCCTTAGCAGAAGCCAAAGTTAAGATAGCCGAACTTAAGGTTCAAGCTGCTCGCCTTCGCCTTGAGCAGGCTACCCTCAGGGCCCCCTTTAATGGAATGGTTTGGGGTGTGTGGAAAAACGAGGGGGAAATTGTATCTCCTGGCGATTTTGTGATAACCATAGGTGATAGCTCCTCTTTTAGGGTAATGGCCACAGGGTTAACCCAGGACGATCTGAAATGGGTTCAGGAAGGGCGGGAAGTAACTGTAACCTTCCCATCCATCTCAAATCTGGCTCTCCCAGGCAAAATCGTAAGGATAGTGCCTGCCTCTTCCAGCGAAACGCGCTATAATATGTATGTAGAAATGCTGTCTTTTGCCCCTCAGGTTAAGTGGGGTATGACTGCCAATGTAATGGTGAATGTGCGGTGAAAGAAAGTAAAATCGCAGCTCTTCTAAAAAGCGAAGGGAAAAGATTTACCACAAAGCGGGCTCTTATCTATGAAGTAATCCATAAAAGTGAGGGCCATCTCCCAGCTGAAGAAATATACTTAAGAGCCAAGGAGCTGGACCCTCACATAAGTCTTTCCACTGTTTACCGTACCCTCAACATCCTTAAAGACCTGGGGTTGGTGCGGGAACTGCACCTTGATGAGGAACATCACCACTACGAACTTGTGGAAGGGATTGCCCATTACCACATGGTGTGCGCGCGGTGTGGGAAGATAGAAGAATTTGAAAGCGAACTGGTGGAGAAGATCAAAGGGGAACTGAAGAAAGATTACGGATTTGAAGTTAAATCAGCCCACATAGACTTTATAGGGCTGTGCAAAAATTGCAGAGCTGAATATTCCAAAAGCGATGACGGAGAGTAGTAGGCAGCCGTGCCGGTCTACAGAGAGTCGCCGGGGCTGGGAAGGCGATGGCTGGTGGCTGCTGAATCCCCTCCCGAGCTGCAGGAGGAAAGGCCCGAAAGGGCTGAGTATGCTGAGCCGGAGGGCCCCCGTTATAGGGCCATAAAGGCCGCAGTTTCAAACTGCGGCGAAGAAAGGTGGCACCACGAGAAGGCTGAACTTCTCGTCCTTTCGGGCGGGAAGTTTTTTTGTTAATAAGGCTAAATCTCTCTTAAGGGAGGTGTGGACAATGCTGGACCTGGATTTCATAAGAGAGCATGCTGATGAGGTTAAAGAAGCTCTAATCAAGCTCAACACTGATGCCCCCATTGATGAGATTCTGGAGCTGGATCACCAGAGGAGGGAAATCCTCAAAGAGCTGGAGGAACTCCGCCATCGCCGGAACGTCGTTTCCAAAGAGATACCAGCTGTAAAGGACGAGGCCAGGCGTCAAGAGTTGGTTGAAGAGATGCGCCAGGTGAGGGAGAGAATTGATGGGCTTGAGGAGCGATTAAGAGATGTAGAGGAAAAACTTTACCAGGCCCTCCTCTGGGTCCCCAATATGCCTCACCCCAAAGTCCCGGTGGGAAAAGACGAAACCGAAAACGTTGTAGTGCGAGTCTGGGGGGAACCAAGGGAATTTGATTTTGAACCACTCCCGCACTGGGAACTGGGGGAGAGGCTTGGCATCATTGACTTTGAGAGAGGGGTTAAAATTTCGGGCTCCCGCTTCTATGTCCTGAAAGGGCTCGGGGCTAAGCTTCAGCGTGCCCTCATCAACTGGATGCTGGATGTCCACATAAACGAACATGGATACACTGAAGTCTACCCCCCCTACCTTGTCCGGCGGGAATGCCTCATCGGCACCGCTCAGCTTCCCAAATTCGCCGATAACCTTTACTACGATGCTGAGGATGACCTCTGGCTTATACCCACCGCGGAAGTGCCTGTGACCAACCTTTACCGGGATGAAATCCTCCCTCCGGGCTCCCTGCCCATATATCACGTAGCCTATTCAGCCTGCTTCAGGAGGGAGAAGGCAGCCGCGGGCAAAGATACGCGAGGTATCAAAAGGGTGCACCAGTTTGACAAAGTAGAACTGGTCAAATTTGTGGAACCCCACACCTCCGATGAAGAACTGGAAAAGCTAATCGCTGATGTGGAAGACCTGTGCCGTCGGCTCAATATACCCTACAGGGTGGTTCAAATGTGCACCGGGGACCTGAGCTTTTCGGCGGCTATAAAATACGACATTGAGCTATGGGCCCCCGGATGTAAGGAGTGGCTTGAAGTAAGCTCCTGCTCCAACTTCTTGGATTTTCAGGCCCGAAGGGCTAACATCCGTTACCGCCCAGCCCCCAATGCCAAGCCTCGCTATGTCCATACCTTGAATGGGAGCGGGCTTGCTCTTCCCAGAACCATGATCGCTATTCTGGAAAATTACCAGCAGAAGGATGGCTCCATTGTCATCCCGGAGGTTCTTCGCCCTTATATGGGCGGGATAGAGGTGATAAAATGAGGAGATCCTGGAAAGAGATAGCTGCCGATTATTTGCCTTCCGTGGAGGAATTCCTCAGGGAGATCGTAGGTGAGGGAGAGGGCGAATTGAGCCAGCATTACGGCATGATGCGCTATCACATGGGTTGGGCTGATGAGGAGTTAAAACCCATTGCAGCACCGGCTGGCAAAAGGCTTCGCCCTCTCCTTTGCCTCCTCAGTTGCGAAGCCGCTGGCGGAAACTGGGAAGAAGCAATCCCTGCAGCCGCTGCTCTGGAACTTGTCCACAATTTCTCCCTTGTTCACGATGACATTCAGGATAGAAGCACATTCCGCCGGCATCGTCCAACCGTCTGGAAGCTATGGGGAGAAGCTTTAGCTATAAATGTTGGGGATGCCCTTCTGATCCTGGCTTGCAAGGCCATGGAAAAGCTCCCCCGGGATAAATACCGGGAATGCTGTCATGTTCTGAACGAAGCCTGCCTTTCCCTTACCGAAGGTCAATTTCTGGACCTGACTTTTGAGAAAAAAGAGAGGGTGAGCCTTGAGGAATACATGGAAATGATAAAGCGAAAGACCGCCGCCCTTATAGCAGCCTCAACGCAGCTGGGTGCTATTATAGCGACCGAGGATAGAAAAATTATTGAAAGCTTCAGACGTTTTGGGGAGAAATTAGGCATAGCTTTTCAGGTTCAGGACGATATTCTGGGATTGTGGGGGGAGGAGGCTGTAACGGGCAAGCCCGTAGCCGATGATCTGCGCCAGCGCAAGAAAACCCTGCCAATAATCTATGCAATGGAAAAAGAACCGCGCCTTTTCTCCATCATGACCCGGGTTAAATGGGGGGAAGAGGAATTTGCCGAAGCACTGGAACTTGTAAACCAATCGGGGGCTAAAGAATTTGCCCAGGCTCAGGCTTATCGCTTTTGCGAGGAAGCCCTGAGAGAATTAGCAAGTCTTAGATATGATTCGGAGGCAATACACGCCTTAAAGGAGCTCGCATCTTTCATAGTAGGCAGGGAATACTGATTTTGAACCTTTCTTTTAAAACGAGGAAGCAGAACAAAGTCAGAGCCAGCTGCCTTCTCCAGCGCCAGGGTTGAACCATAAGCCTGAAGAGCCATTCAAGGCCTGCTTGGCGCATTATCCTGGGGGCTCTCGGGACCACCCCGGCTATAAAATCAAAAGCCCCTCCGACCCCCATAGCTACTGGTACACCAAGGCGGTGCAAGTTCCTGGCGATCCATTTCTCCTGGGCGGGTGAGCCAAAAGCTACAAAGAGGGCATCAGGCGTTGCTTCCTTGATAACTCTCAAGATAGGCTCCTCTTCCACAGGTGAAGGTGAACCTGAGTAAAAACCCGCCACCTTAAACCCCGGATACTTATCCGCCAGCACAGAGGCGGCTTTCTGAGCCACTCCCGGACCTGCCCCAAGGAAAAAGGGCCTGTAACCCCTTCTGGCGGCCAGAGCAGCGAACCTCTCCACCGTATCAACTCCAGTTACTCTTTCCTTCAAAGGTCTGCCCAGGAACCGGGAAGCCAGCACAATTCCCACTCCATCCGGAAGCACGAGGGAAGCTGAAAGGATGATTTTTCGGAATTCGTGATCCCGGGAGGCCCGCACCACCATTTCCGGGTTTAAAGTAACAACCTGATGGGGAAGGCCCTCATGGATAAAATTTTCCAGGACGGATAGGGCTTCTTCGGAGGTCAGATTATCCACAGGAAGGCCGGTAAGATAAATTCTGTCCCAATGCATCGGTAAACAAAAAAATGGGCGGGGCAGGATTTGAACCTGCGAAGGCTGAGCCAGCGGATTTACAGTCCGCCCCCTTTGGCCACTCGGGAACCCGCCCAGGATTTTCTAATAAAAATTATACCAGCTCACCCCCTCCCTGTCAAATACCGCCCCAGCGAGAAAGGGCCTAACTCCCGTCCTCAGCCACCAAGTAGCTAAATCCCTGCGCCGAAACACTCTCCAACCTTGCCTCTCAATCGCTACCCCTCCACTTGCGAAATTGTATACTGCTAATTGCAAGCGATTTCACACCCACATAAACTAGGAGAAGCGAGATCCCTCCAAACAACAATACCCCTAATATCAACCCTATTCGATCTTTCGGAGGAGTGAATTGCACAGTGAGCAACGTTGCCCAGGCAAAGACCGCTGCTATGAAGAGAGCAAGACCTCCTCCGTATAAGTGAGCCCATGCTGAATCATAATAGGCTCTCCGCCGTTTTTCCAGGTCCGTGAGCGCATTGAACTCGTCCCATGATATGGGCCGATGTCCAATTCCTACCACTAAGGACCAAGCCAGGTTTGCTACAAGTACAAGGAGAAGAGGCCAGGCATTCCTGGGATATAGCAATAAGCAAGGTAAGGCCAACAGGAAAAGGAGAAATCCACCAGTTAGCAGAAGTTCATATTTCTCCCCGTGCAAGAACCGAAGATCTATAGAGAATTCATCGGTGAGCTCGTTAGTTCTCGCGAACTGCAGAGGTACGTGTTCGCTGTAAAAGGTTGGCGGGAGTTCATACCGGGTGCCGCACTCCGGGCAAGTCCAATGCTGTGGTTGGCTATTAATGTTCTCCACAAACTCACCGCCTATCTGGCACTTGGGACAGAACACAAGTGAGGTTTGCCAGCCGCAATTGCTGCACACCACACGATAGGATCCCAAGGCACTCTCCACACGGACATAGCCTTGCTTGTTACATCGCTCACACCAAACCGGAATAATGTCTGGCATCTCTCTTTACCTCTCTTGCCAAGCCCAGCCTGTCTAATAGCAGGCCACTCAGTTGCGCAGCCTAAGGTGGTCAACATTTACCTTGTGCCCTTTCAAGGGCAATTATTCGCCGTATGTAGTATCGCGACAACCATAATGGTATAAAGCCAAACACCCCAAACGAGCAATCCACTAGCCTCCAGAAGAACGGAATCCCGCGAATTTGCCCAGCTATCATAGCCATTGGTATTACCATCACACATGCAATCATCCCAAACTCTATAACCCATACATTCCTCACCGGGTCTCGCAACGGCCCCAGAAATGCCACAGCGATAACGAGGTGTGCGAAGGCAAGCCAATCCGTACCATAAAACATGAATGGATACTTCTCCGATGTCTCTGTCAGTGCGCGGTAAACAAGCGAAATCCAATGTGCCACCGGTGCACACCTCTGCTCCATCCAAGTCCCTTCGCCCCATAAGTTCTGGAGAATCTCTATTTCCCATCTAAGCGGCACTGCTGTTAACCCGCTAATGATTAGCGAGATAGTAAAAAACACAAGAAGGTAGCAAACCCGTTTTCTAAGCCGTTGGCTCTCCATGGTTAGCCTCCTGCAGCATTTCAGGATGCAACCTTTGCACTCCTGCCACGTTGGATTTTAAGGCAAGCTCGCTTTTTTAGCAATAGCAAGGGAGATTTGAACCCTCCGGGGCGCAGGAGCACCAGGGATAAAAATCGGCCGTTGCCTTTCATTTTATTTCAGGCTTTGAAAGGAGAAGGCAAGTATAGGCCATCATTGTGTAAAAGGCCATAAGGCACGCCAGAATCAGGCCATGCAGGCCATCTTTGTATCCTTCAAGCCTAAGGTAGCGCCTCCAGAATTCCCTCAGGGGCATTGAGAGGGGGCTCCAGATCTTAGCTTTCATCCCCCGCTTGTAGAGGGTTCTTACCTCAAGGGGCAGGTAGGCTCTCTGGCGAGCAATGAATTCACCCCAGGTTCTGTAATTGTAATGGATAAGGTGATGGCGGAGGTAGCCAGTTTCCCCTTCAACAACTACAATTTCATGGAGCTCCCAAACAGGGTTGTAATAGGCTTTCTGAGGACGCATAAGGCGAAGCTGATAATCAGGATACCAGCCCCCGTGCTGGATCCAGCGGCCGCAGATGTAATTTTTCCGCGGTATCCACCACCCACAAAATCCTTCCTCCTCCACTGCTTCCCGGATCTCCTCCGCCAATTCCGGAGGCACTCTCTCATCGGCGTCCACGAAGAGAACCCATTCAGTCCTGACCAGCCCAAGGGCATGATTGCGCTGGTCGGCATAATTGCGGAAAGGGTGAAAGAAAACCTTCGCCCCTAAATCCCTGGCGATTTCAACGGTGCGGTCCTGGCTTCCAGAATCCAGCACTACAATCTCATCGGCCCAAAGTAATGTCCGAAGACATTCAGCTATTTCCTTTTCTTCATTTAATGTAAGCACGATGGCTGTAACTCTTTCCATATGGCCCTGTAAACTTCTAATCGTTTGGCAAACTCTTCCCGGGAAATGACCCCCCTGCTGGCAAGACGGGAATCGGTCAGCTCCTTATATCGCAGGCCTACTTTAACCAGTGCGCGGAAGGCTTTGAGGAAAAAGGGGCTTTTGTGTTTGGAGTAAAGCCGGTAGCGGCTTTTCCAGAGTTCTATCGTTGTTCTTTCAGGTAAACGGGAAGTGCTTCTGGCAATGTAATGGACTACATGAGCCTCAGGTACACAATAGATGAGCCAGCCAGCCTTCTTAAACCGCAAGCACCAATCAATTTCCTCGCAATAGATGAAGAAACCTTCATCCATAAGGCCTACCTCTTCCACAGCCTTCCGGCGGACCAGCATGGCAGCCCCTAAGGGGTGGTCTATGGCGAAAGGCTTTCCTCTGCGGTAAAGGAAACCTGGATAACGACCATTCAATGGGGAAGAGTAGAGACGGGGGTGGAGGGGAAAGAAGTCAAAGAATGTCTGGATAAGCCCCGGAAATCGGAAAGCTGAGGGTTGCAGGGAGCCATCGGGATTAAGGAGTTTAGGGCTTGCTACAGCCGCTCTGGTTTTTCCTTCCATGAACCCTAAAAGCATTTCAATTGCCCCCGGAAGGACTTCGGTATCGGGATTGAGGAGGAAAAAGTAATCGGGAGGGGAAGGGGAAGTCAAAAGTTTACGCATCACAAAATTGTTGGCGGAAGCAAATCCAATGTTGGTTTCACTGGCATGGAGTTTAACCTGGGGGAACTTTTCCCTCACCAGGTCCTGACTTCCATCGGATGAAGCGTTATCAAATACCCAGACCTCACCCTTTACTCCGGAAAAAGAGAGGTCAGCCAGCACGGACTCAAGGCAGCGTTCAAGGTATTGGCGAACATTATAGCTTACGATTATCACAGCAAGCATGGCCTCTGGTAGGATTATACAATAATGGCGAATGCAGGCAAAATGCCCCCGGCAGCCGGTCAATTGACTTTTGAAATTCGGGCCATTAAAATTAGGTATACCTGAAGCGGTGTTTCAGGAGTTAAGGGCCCTGGATTTCTGGAGGTGAATTGTGAAAAGGAAGGTGAAAGGTGCTTGCCCCCATGATTGCCCTGATACATGCGCTTTTATAACGACGGTGGAAGAAGGCAAAGCTGTTTCCATTCAGGGTGACCCTTCCCATCCCATAACACAGGGCTTCCTCTGCATCAAGCTGAACCATTACCTTGAGTGGGTTTACAACCCTCGCCGTGTCCTTTACCCTCACCGCAGGGTAGGCCCAAAGGGCTCCGGCCAGTTTGAAAGAATAACCTGGCAAGAAGCTCTTGAACTCATCTCTTCCCGCTTTCGGGAAATAAAAGCTCGTTACGGCCCTGAAGCCATCATGCCCTATAACTATTCTGGAACCCTCGGAGTCCTTAATTTCGGGAGCATGGACAGGAGATTCTTCCACCGCTTGGGAGCAACCCGGCTTCTCTACACGATATGCTCCTCGGCAGGCAAAGAAGGATTTATCGCCACAGTGGGTGCCGCTTTAGGTCCCGACCCCGAAGACATCCCTAAAACCAGGCTCATAATACTTTGGGGAACTAATACTATAACCAGCAATCCCCATTACTGGCCACTGATTCAGAAAGCACGCCGTCAGGGGGCTAAGCTCATAGTTATAGATCCCTTACGAACGCGGACTGCTTCTCTGGCTGATGTCCACATACCGATAAAACCCGGAACTGATGGTGCTTTAGCTTTGGGCATAATGCATGTCATAATCCGCGACAATCTTTACAATGCTGATTACGTTAGCCGGTTTACCTGCGGCTTTGAAGCCCTTAAAGAAAGGGTTGCTTTCTATACTCCGGAGAAAGTAGCGGAAATAACCGGCGTTCCGGCGGCCGACATAGAAGCTCTGGCCAGACTCTATGCCGGGACACCTTATTCTCTCATCCGTCTGAACTATGGCCTTCAGCGGCATACCAACGGAGGAATGGCTGTCCGAACCATCGCTTGCCTTCCGGGCCTTACAGGTGCGTGGCTTTATCCTGGCTGCGGCGCACTGCTTACCACCAGCGGCGCCTTCCAAATAAACCAGGAAAAACTTCAGCGGCCTGACCTTTTACCCAATAATCCCCGCACAATAAACATGATTCACCTGGGCAAAGCGCTCACTGAGCTTGATGACCCACCGGTAAAAGCCCTCTTCGTCTACAATGCGGACCCCGCTAACACAGCCCCCAACCGCGAGTTGGTCATAAAGGGTCTCATGCGGGAAGACCTTTTTGTGGTAGTGCATGACATCTTCTTCACTGACACTGCCCGCTTTGCTGATGTTGTTCTTCCTGCTACAAGCCAGCTGGAAAGGCTTGACCTTCACACTTCCTATGGCCATTATTACATCAGCTTGAACCAGCCAGCTATAGAACCTCTTGGGGAAAGCATCAGCAACACTGAGCTTTTCCGGAGACTGGCCAGAGCTATGGGCTTTGAAGAAGAATGTTTCAGCGATTCGGATGAGGAACTGGTGGACCAGGCTCTGGAGGGAAGTGGCATCACCAGGGAACAATTGGAAAGAGAGGGGTGGGTCCGCCTGAACCTCCCCAGGCCTTTCACTCCCTTCGCTGAGGGATTCCCAACCCCATCCGGAAAACTGGAATTTTACTCTCATCGCTTGGAGAAGATGGGCCTGGACCCACTCCCCTATTACGAACCTCTTCCCGCAAGCCCCTACCCCCTGATTTTCATTACTCCGAGCGCCCATCATTTCCTGAACTCAAGCTTCGGCGCCGTTGACTCCCTCCGGGCTAAAGAAGGCCGTCCCGAGCTCATAATCCACCCAGAGGATGCCGAAAAAAGAGATATATCTGATGGCAACCTGGTCAGAGTCTGGAACGAAAGGGGCGAATGCTATCTCTGGGCGCGGGTCAGCTATGAGACAATTCCAGGGGTAGTGGTAAGCCCAAGTGTATGGTGGGGAAGCTTTTCCCCCAAGGGGACGGGGGTTAATTCCACCACTCCGGACCTTGAAGCTGACCTTGGCCGGGGAGCCACTTTTTACAGCAATTATGTGGAAGTGGAAAAATCCAGTCAGGAATAAGGAGGCATAACCCATGAACTGGACTTCCCTCGGTATTGACGAAGTTTTAAAGCACCTGGAAACCAATCCTGAAACTGGTCTCTCTTCGGAAGAGGCCAGGAAACGCCTTGCCCATTACGGCCCCAATAAACTTGAAGAGCGAGAAGGGCCCAACCCCATCGCTATCTTCCTCTCGCAATTTACCGAGATAATGGTCATTATACTCCTCATAGCAGCAGCCATATCTTTCTTCATGGGCGACGTTAAAGAAACTATCGCCATCATGATTATAGTCATCCTCAACGCCATCCTGGGTTTCGTTCAAGAATACCGCGCAGAAAGAGCTTTGCAGGCCCTCAAGCAATTAGCAGCTCCCATAGTAAAAGTCAAAAGGGATGGCAAAATCTGTGAGATTCCTGCTGAGGAACTGGTTCCCGGGGACATAGTCCTGCTGGAAGCTGGGACCAGGATCCAGGCGGACCTGCGCCTAATAGAAACCATAAACCTTCGTACCGATGAAGCTCCCCTTACCGGGGAATCAACCCCTGTAGATAAAGATGCCAAAGCCATCCTCCCACCAGAAACCCCTGTTTCCGACAGGATCAACATGGCTTTTATGGGTACTGGGGTAACTTATGGGCGCGGGGTAGGGGTTGTGGTGGAAACGGGGATGAAGACTGAACTGGGCCGCGTGGCCAGGATGCTCCAAACCGTGAAGCGGGAAACATCGCCCCTGCAGGAGAGAATGGCTCAGGTTGGCAAAGGGCTGGCTATAGCTGCCGGAATACTGGTGGTGATAGTCTTTGCCCTTGGCCTCTGGCGGGGTGAGCATCCCCACACTATGTTCCTTACGGCTGTAAGCCTGGCTGTAGCGGCCGTCCCCGAGGGATTGCCTGCTGTTGTCACCATAACCCTTGCTTTGGGAGCTCAAAAAATGGTCCGGCGTAACGCTCTGATCCGCAAGCTCCCGGCCGTGGAAACCCTGGGCTCTGTAACTGTTATCTGCTCCGATAAGACCGGAACTCTTACCGAGAACCGCATGACTGTAACCATTCTGGATGTGGCTGGTGAAACCCTAGATCTTACTGAAAAACTCACAAAAATTGGTCCTTATTTGGAAGAAAACGAGAACGCCCTGGGAGAAGGAAGCCAGGCGATAAACCTGCTCCTTATCGGTGGGGCTCTCTGCAATGATGCTTATCTGGAACCTGATCCTTCAAACCCATCGCGGCTTTACGCCAAAGGCGATCCCACCGAAGGGGCCATGGTAATAGCTGCTGCCAGGTTTGGCTTGTGGAAGGATGAGCTGGAGAGAAAAGCTCCGAGAGTGGGCGAGGAACCCTTCACTTCAGAACGCAAGCGTATGACCACAATCCACAAACTTAACGACCACTCCCTTATACCCTTCAACACACCATACGTTGCTTTTTGCAAAGGGGCGGTTTCAAGCCTCTTGGAAATCTCGTCCATGGTTTGGAACGTGGACCATCCAGAGCCTCTGGACGACCACTGGCGTGAGCGCATCCTTAAAGCTGACTCTGGTTTCGCTTCCCAGGGGATGAGGGTGCTGGGGGTTGCCTTCAGGCCTCTGGATGAAATCCCTGAAAAATCAGAGGAAGACATGATTTTCGTAGGGATGATGGCAATGGTAGATCCCCCCAGGCCTGAGGTCAAGGATGCAGTAGCCAAGTGCAAGACGGCCGGAATTCGTCCTGTAATGATAACAGGTGATCACCCCCAGACAGCCCTTTACATAGCCAGACAATTGGGAATAGATGAAGGGGAGGAAGTCATTACCGGGGCTGAACTGGAAAAAATGACCGTAGAAGAACTGGAAAGAAGGGTGGAAAACGTTACCGTTTATGCTCGCGTTTCCCCTGAACACAAACTGAAGATAGTGGAAGCTCTTCAGAGACGAGGTCACATTGTGGCCATGACTGGCGATGGTGTAAATGATGCCCCTGCCCTTAAGAAAGCAGACATTGGTGTGGCCATGGGCATAACCGGGACCGATGTCAGCAAGGAAGCCTCAGAAATGGTCCTTCTGGATGACAATTTTGCCACTATAGTGGCTGCGGTGGAGGAAGGAAGGGTCATCTACGAGAACATACGCAAGTTCATAAAATACATCCTCTCCAGCAACGTTGGCGAGATCTTTGTGATGATGGTAGCCCCTCTTCTGGGAAGGCCAATACCTCTAACTGCTCTCCAGATCCTCTGGATAAACCTGGTGACAGACGGCCTTCCAGGCCTGGCCATGGGTTTTGACCCCGCCGAACCGGATATAATGAGGCGCCCTCCCAGGCCACCCGGGGAAAACATTTTTGCCCGGATGTGGCAATACATCCTTTTGGTGGGGCTGCTTTTGGGAATTACTGCCCTCCTCCCCGAACTCCTCTCCATCGGAGGTGAAGAAACCTGGCGAACGATGATATTCACCACCCTGGCTTTGGCTCAAATGGGCAACGCTTTAGTGGTTCGCTCTGAAAGAGATTCCATATTCAGCATAGGTTTCACTTCCAATCCCCTCCTTCTGGCTTCAGTGATCATAACCGTAATCCTTCAGCTTATGGTCATCTACCTCCCGCCTTTGCAGGGGATCTTCAAAACGACCTCCCTCAACTGGTGGGAACTTCTCATGAGCTTTGTCCTTGCCTCAGTTCTCTTTTGGGCTGTTGAACTGGCAAAATGGGTTAAAAGGAAGAGGGAGCGAGCATAGAATAGCCCTCAAGATTGCAGAATGGGAGATGGGGCTGGTGGATGCCCCCGGGTTTCCAAAAGGGGCAAATTAACCACGAGAGGGATCAAAAACCGCAGCGAACCTTAAGCCTAAACAACCAGCCATTTTAAAAGCGTTTGACAACGTCAAGGCAAACAGTTAAAATTAGCCTTGAAAGTTGGGGAGAGGAAATTATGGGCGTAACCATCGCCGTCGCAGGCAAGGGAGGAACAGGTAAAACAACTTTCGCCGCCATTATCATAAAATGCCTTAAAGAGAACACCACAGGCTCAATCCTGGCTGTAGATGGTGACCCCAGCTCTAATCTGCATTTAGCTCTTGGATTGCCTCTGGCAGAGACAATTGGTCGCATCCGGGAAGATACCCTCAATCAAATTCAAAGCGGCACTTTCCAGGCAGGAATATCTAAAGCCGATTACCTGGAACTGCGCATCAACGAAGCACTGGTGGAAGGTGATAGAGTTGACCTCATAGCTATGGGCCGACCCGAAGGGCCGGGATGTTACTGCGCAGCTAATGCTATCCTCAGGAACGTAATTGACCGCCTCAAAAGCAACTACGATTACATAGTGATAGATAATGAGGCCGGCATGGAACACATAAGCCGTCAGACCACTCAAAACGTTGACATCCTGTTTGTCATCTCTGACCCCACGGTTAAGGGCATTATGGCCGCTAAGGGGATCGTGGAGCTGGCCAGGGAACTGGGCACCAAAGTCCGCAGGGCTTATTTAATCGTGAACAGAGTAAACGGTGAACTCCCCGGGCTGCTGGAGGACAAGATCAAGGAGGTGGGGTTAGAATTAATAGGAACACTTCCCAATGAGCCCAGGATAACTGAATTTGACCTGGTTGGGAGGCCAATAATAGAACTGGAAAGCAGTTCTCCCCTCTACAGAGCTGTGGAAGGGATCCTACGCAAAGTTGGCCTGATCCAGTGATGGGGGTAAAACATGAGCAAAGATAAACTGGTTATAGGCCCGACTTTTGAGGAAATGCTCCATCCTTGGAAAATCAAGCCTGAAATCCGACAAAAAGCCCTTGAAGCCCGCATTAAAGATCCATTGGACCCAATAAACCTCTACAACATAACTTGGCGGGATGGGAACGATCGCATATATTACGAAGTCCTGCCTAAAGAATTAACCGGCGTTGAGGCCCCTATTGTAGTCCTTTACGCCAAAGACTTCCCCACTGGTAGCCATAAAGTAGGCGCTGCTTACTCTATCCTGGTGGAGAAGGAGCTCACCGGTGAAGTTGACCCCACTATCCACACCCTGGTCTGGCCCAGTACCGGTAACTATGGAATTGGTGGGGCGTGGGTCGGATGCCGGATGAAGTTTGATAGCGTGGTTATTCTGCCGGAGGGGATGAGCAAAGAGCGATTTGAGCTCATTCGCTCCTACGGAGCTCGTTACATTACCACCCCCGGTTCTGAAAGCAACGTTAAAGAAATATACGACAAATGTAAAGAACTCAAAGCTCAGGACCCACAGCGGATACGCATCCTCAACCAGTTTGATGAATTTGGGAATTACCGGTTTCATTATTACGTAACCGGTAACACCATCGTAGAGCTGGCAGAGGAACTTAAAACCCAGGGCATCGGCAAAGGTAAGGTGGCTGCCTTCGTCTCTGCCATGGGCTCGGCAGGGACTATTGCCGCTGGCGATCGCCTCAAGCAGGTTTGGCCTGATTGCAGAGTGGTTGGGCTGGAACCAATCCAGTGTCCTACCCTTTCCCTCAATGGCTACGGCTCCCACGATATCCAGGGCATAGGTGATAAACATGCCACTTGGATCCACAACGTCTGGAACATGGATGCCCTCATGTGCATTGATGACTTGGAATGCAAGATGGGCCTTCAGCTTCTCACAGAGGAAACTGGCTGGAAAGTTATGATAGAGAGGTATAAAGTGCCGGAAGAGAAAGTGATGAAAATGGCACAAATCTTCGGGATATCCGGCGTGTGCAATGTTTTGGGAGCGATAAAGACTGCCAAATTCTATGGCTTTGGTAAAGATGACGTTATAGTAACCATCCTCACCGATGCTATTGACCGGTATCGCTCAGTAATGAGGGAACTTACGGAGAAGTATGGGCCCATGGACGAAGTAGAAGCGGCTGTTCGCCTCGTAAGCATATTCCACAAACAGAAGCTGGACTGGATCTTTGAAGGCACCAGGGAGATGCGTAGCCGGTGGCACAACCTCAAGTATTTCACCTGGGTTGAGCAGCAAGGTAAAACCATAGAGGAACTTAATGCTCAACGGGATCCCGAATACTGGCTTGCTCAGCAAGCTCGTGTGGCTGAAATTGATAAATTGATCTTAGAAGCAAGACCATGAGGAGGTGATGGAGATGGCCGAGCTAACCGAAAAGGAACAAATAGTCCTTGATGCAATGCGCCAGGCTGGGAAACCTGTCCGCCCGGGTGATGTAGCCGCCATGACTGGCCTCAAAAGCGAGGAAGTTTCAAAGGTGATTAAAGAGCTTCAAAAGAAAGGTTTAGTAATATCGCCCAAGCGTTGCTATTACGCGCCTTCCCAATAAAACCCCCAAGGAGGTGGTAAAATGCTTTTTCGTATAGGAGAAAACATTCAAGTGCTCTCCCCAAAAGTGCGCCAGGCCATTGACAACCGCGAACCTGATTACCTTATTGAGCTGGCTAAAGCCCAGGTGAAGGGCGGAGCTCATATGCTGGACCTCAACATCGGTCGGCGCAAAAAGGATGGGCATGAAGTCATGCCTTGGCTCATTGAAATAATTGATGAGGCTGTCCCGGGGACGCCTCTTTCCCTTGATACTACGAACCCCCTCGCTATTGAAGCTGGCCTTAAGAAGTGCCAGGAATTGGGTATAAAAGCAATGATAAACTCTGTATCGGCTGAGGAAGAGCGCCTCACTTCCATTGGGCCTTTGGCCGCCAAGTATAACGTCCCCGTCATCGCTTTGACCATGACTCAGGCTGGTATACCGGTCAGCGCTGAGGAAAGGGCTAATATAGCCATGGAAATCCTTATCCCCCGCCTTACCGAGATGGGCGTTCCTGTAGAGAACATTTACCTTGACCCCCTCGTCCTTACCGTTAACGGTTGTCAGGAATATGTCCCCAATGCTGTGGAAGCCATCCGTTACTTCAAAGCTCTGACTGACCCCCCACCTAAGACGGTAGTTGGCCTCTCCAATGTGTCCAATCGTGTTCCCAAAGAGAACCGCAGCCTTGTAAATCGGGTTTACCTTGTAATGCTTATGGCTGCCGGCCTTGACGCCGCCATCTTGGATCCTCTGGATGAGAAACAGAACGAAGTCATACGAATAATTGAGCAGCGGGATGATAGCACTCCAGTAGGCAAGCTCCTCCTGGCCCTCTACGATGCCACCGCTGCTGGAGAGGATCTGGACCCATCAGCAGTGGACATGAAAGATCCAGAGCAGGTGGCGATATGGAAGACAGTCCAGATCCTCAAGAACAGGGTAATCTATGCTGATTCATACCTTCAGATGTAGGGGGTAGACATGGCTGTTTACCTTCATGCCGATAGTTCCAAGTGCTCGGGCTGCAAAGCCTGCCTTGTGGCCTGTAGCCTGGCTAAATTTGGGGTCAACAATCCCAAAAAAGCTCGCCTGGCCATAATACCTAAGTTTCCGTCCCCAGGCGTCTTTGAGGTTAAAACCTGTACCAACTGTGGCACTTGCGCCGAAGTTTGCCCTGTAGGTGCGGTAAAAGTAAACGAAAAAGGTGCTTATTATATTGACCCCAACGAGTGCATTGCTTGCATGGCCTGTGTTAAAGAATGCCCAGAGCAGGTCATTTTCACTCACCCCGATTACCCAACACCCTTTGAGTGCGACCTTTGCGGGGCTTGCATTGAGGTCTGCGGACCGGGAGTTCTCTGGATTGAATAAAGCCCAGGGAAAAGGAGGCCAATATGAACGGATATGGAGGCAAGATCCTCAGGGTAAATCTTACTACTGGGCAAATTTCAAAGGAACCGACCCCTCCTCATGTAGCCGAGAAATTCTTAGGCGGGAGGGGTTTTGGCATTTATTTCCTTTACACGGAAGTCCCTAAAGGGGCTAACCCTCTTGGGCCTGAGAACAAGCTTATAATCTCGTCCGGACCTTTATCTGGAACATTGACTCCAGGTGCTGGTAAAATGGATTTTACCACCAAATCCCCCTTAACCGGAGGATACGCCTCCGCTAGTGTGGGAGGACACCTGACCGCTGAGCTTAAGTATGCCGGATACGATTCCATCATTGTTGAGGGGGTATCGCCGAAACCCGTTTACCTTTACATAAACAATGATGAGGTGGAATTGCGGGATGCTTCGGACTTATGGGGCAAAGGGTCAATAACCGTTGAAACAGAGCTCAAGAAGCGCCTCGGGGAGGAATTCCAGATAGCCACCATTGGCCCGGCGGGGGAGAATTTGGTAAAGTATGCGTGCATAACGCACGATTTTGGGCGGCAAGCCGGGCGTGGTGGTGTTGGAACCGTAATGGGGGCCAAGAAACTCAAGGCTATAGCAGTCCATGGCACCAAAGATATCCCCATAGCTGACCCGCCGGCTCTTCTGCGCCTCGGGACCGAGGCCTATAAAGCCTGCAAAGCCTCTGAAGCCTTTGAAGCCTGGGTCCGGTATGGCACCGCTGGTGTGACAGTCTGGTCCAATGAGGTGGGGGCATTCCCCGTCCGCAACTTCCAGGCCGGTGCCCTGGAAGACTATAGTGGCCTGAGCGGCGAGACCATGCGCCAGCGTATCGTCATAACTGATAAGGGCTGCTTTGGCTGTCCGAGCCCATGCGGCAAATATTCCCATAGCAAAAAATACAATATCTATGTGGAAGGGCCGGAATATGAGACTACTGCCCTCATTGGCGGGGATTGCGCTCTTGTGGACATTGAAGATGTGGCCTATGCTAACTGGCTCTGCGACGAGCTCGGCATAGATTCTATTTCAGCCGGGAACGTGATTGCCTTCGCCATAGAATGCTTTGAAAAGGGTATATTAACCAAAGAAGACACGGGCGGTCTTGAATTGCGCTGGGGTGATCCTGAGGTGGTCTTTGCCCTGCTGGAGAAAATAGCCCGCCGCGAAGGTATCGGCGATCTCCTGGCTGAAGGGGTGAAGTATCTCTCCAAGAAATTGGGGGAAAATACCGAAGCATTTGCCATCCATGTCAAAGGCATGGAGATGAGCGGATACGAGTGCCATAATGCCCCTGCCATGCTCCTCAGTTACATGACCTGCGATGTTGGAGCCCACCATAATCGCTCCTGGGCCATAACTTACGATCTACAAGTCGGCCGTGACCTTGTCACTCCCGATAAAGTTGACCGAGTAATTTACCTTCAGCATGTCCGGCCCCTCTTTGATTGCCTTGGAGCTTGCAGGCTTCAGTGGGTTGAGCTTAGCATTGATCTGGGCCTCTACCCTCCAATCCTGAAGGCCATAACAGGTATTGACCGTTCATGGGAAGATCTGATGAAGATTTCGGAAAGGGTGTGGAACCTGACCCGAATGTACTGGGTACGGGAGATAGAGGGTTTTGGAAGGGAGTGGGATTACCCACCTGCACGTTTCTACAAAGAGCCTGTAACTTATGGGCCCACCAAGGGCAAACTTATGAACTGGGAAGACATCCAGAGGCTCCTGGACATGTATTACGAGAAGCGAGGGTGGGATAAGAACGGCATACCCACTCCCGGAAAGCTGGAAGAACTTGGGCTTACGGAAATCGTGGGCGCAGGAGCGTAAAATGTGGCAAAAGTAAAAGTGGTTGGGATTTTGAGTCACTATGTAGGAGGCCGTGGGGAAATTGAAGTTGAAGGGGGAAGAAGCATAGGGGAAATCCTTGAGGGGCTGGGTATACCCCCAGCCCTTGTGGGGATTGTGTTGCTTAACGGGAAACAAGTGGAAAAAAGCCACAGAATTGAAGAGGGGGATGAGGTTAAACTCATCCCCCTCTTAGGTGGAGGTAAGCTCTAGACCCTGAAGCCTGTTCGGAGCCATTGGGTTTTTCACCTAAGTCCCGCGTAGGCGTGGGTCAAAAGCATCCCTGAGGCCATCTCCCAGGAAGTTAAAGGCAAACATCGTAATGGCCAAGGCCAAGGCAGGGAATATTGCCTGGTTGGGGTAAGTCCTGATTACCCCCGCACCCTCAGAGATCATCAGACCCCAGGAGGGGGTTGGAGGGTTAACGCCAAGGCCGATGAAGGAAAGGAAAGCCTCCAAAGATATGTAAGAAGGAATAGCCAGAGTTTCTGCTACAATAAGGGGCCCAATGACATTGGGCAAAATGTGCCGGAACATTATCCTTAAATGGCCTGCCCCTATAGCCCTGGCTGCTTCTATGAACTCCTTCTCTTTAATAGAAAGCACCTGTCCTCTGGTTAAGCGAGCCATGTTCTCCCAGGCCGTAAGTCCTATGCCTATAAATATGAACAACATTCCCCCCATCTTAGCATCAAGTTGTCCTACATAATAAGCGAAAGTGCCCGGAGTAAGCCTGGTCAGGGTAGAGCGGAAGAAAGCCATGAGCAGGATAATGAAAAGAAGGCCCGGGAAGGCGTAAAGCACATCCACCAGCCTCATCATAATGTTATCAATTCTTCCCCCAAAGTAGCCGGAGATGCTCCCGTAAATAGTCCCTATAAGTAGGCTTATAAGCGGTCCTATAAACGCCACCGTTAACGATATCCTGGTCCCATAAATTATGCGGCTGAGAAGGTCGCGGCCTACATAATCGGCTCCCAGGAGGTATTTGTTGTTTATCCGGGCATAACCTCTAATTGTGGGAAAAACTTTAAGCATCCAGGCTGGCACTGCGTTATTGTCAACCAGAGACTGCTCCGAGTAAGAATAGGGAGCTATATAATCAGCAAATATGGCCACAAAGATTAAGGTTATGACTATTATTCCTCCCAGCACAGCAGCTTTATTGCGGATCAACCTGAGGAAAGCATCTTCCCAAAAACCCCTTACAGGCCGTGCTAAAGCTTCCGGTCTCACCCTCAAAGCTACCGTTTGCTCGCTCATACTTTACCTCCTCTTAATCCGTAAGCCTTATGCGCGGATCCAAGAAAGCATAAGTTATATCAACTAAAAGGTTTGCCAGCACCAGAATTAAGGCGTAAAGTAAGATTGTCCCCATAATGAGGGGGTAATCGCGGTTGGTTATGCTTAAAACAAAATACTTTCCCAAGCCAGGGATTCCGAAAATCGTCTCCGTTACGAAGGTCCCTGTAACCAGGGCTGCAAACATTGGACCCATTATTGTCACCACCGGAATCATGGAGTTTTTAAGGGCATGGACGAAGATTACAGTCCTTTCCGGGAGGCCTTTTGCCCTGGCAGTACGGATGTAATCTTCCCTGAGCACTTGAAGGAGGCTGGCTCTGGTAAGCCTTGCTATTAAAGCTGATTGCGCAAGCCCCAAAGCTACGGAGGGCATTATAGCATATTTGAAAAATTCCGGCTTCAAATTAGAAGGGATAAAACCCAGTATAAAAGGAGGTTTAGCCCCCCAGCCTGTGGGGGGTAGCCACTTGAGGGTTACTCCGAAAATCCAGATAAGGATCGGGCCAAGCACTATCACCGGCACTGAGACCCCAAAGATGGCTATGCTCATCCCTATATAGTCAATAATAGTGTTCTGTTTGAGGGCTGCTAAGATGCCCAGAGGTATGCCAATTGAAATTGCTACAAGGAAGGCCATAACCCCAAGTTGAGCTGATACCGGAAATTGCTGGCGGAAATAATCATTAACTGTGCGAGAGCGAGAGCTATAACTGGGCCCAAAATTCATCCACTTAAGCCAAAGCTTATTCCCAATCTTTATGTTAATGAGGTGGTCATCCGTAAGGCTTGAGCCTGGTGGGATCCTGGAAATGTGGGGGATGAAAATATCCCAGAGGTAACGGAGATATTGCTTGTATAAGGGTTCATCTAAATGGTATTTTGCCAACAAGTTAGCCAGGATTTCCGGAGGCACAGCTTTCTCCCGATCAAAAGGCCCGCCAGGCACAGAATGCATTAGTATAAAGGTAATGAGTGAAATCACCAGAAGAACCAACAGAGTCCAAAGCAATCGCCTGACAATGTATCTTGTCATCTCCTTCCCCTCTAGTTCATAAAAATAATTAAGGAGGGGGGCGTTTTACCCCCCTCCTCCGTGGCGCTTATTTAGCGAGGTCCCACTTCTCAATGTGTTCAAGGCCACCCAGGATGGAGAAGGTCCTCTTGACGTAAGGTTTGGTTACGGTTACGCGGGTGTACCAGTAGATGGGGGCGATCACAGCGTCCTCGTAGACCAGGATTTGCTCAGCCTGGGCGTAGAGGTCAACGCGCTTCTTGGGATCCATCTCCTTGGCAGCGGCAATTACAAGCTCCTCAAATTTGTCGTTCTTCCAGTTCACGCCGCCACCCTCCCTGGGGTTGGAAGAGCCGCCGAAGGCGAAGACTTCACGGGTGAAGTTGTTAGCATCGGGATAGTCCTGGCACCACCCAAGTCGCCAGATCTGAGGAGTAGCTTTTGGATCGCGAATGGTCTTAAGGTAAACCTTCCACTCCTGGCTGGCCAGCTTTACAGTGATGCCCAGATGGGTCTTCCACATTTCCTGGATAGCCTGGGCAATCTTTTCATGGCCCACGCCCACGTTGAACATCAGGGTCAGGTCCAGATCTTCAGGCTTCAGCCCTTTCTCTGCAAGATATTCATTCAGGAGTTTCTTGGCCTCTTCAGGATTGAACTTGACGCCCAAGTCGGGATAATCCTTGGGGGTTGGGCAGCCTGTGAGACCGGGGCGGCAGAACCACTGGGCTGGCTCCTGACCACCCTTAAGGACGTTCTCCACCAGGGCTTTGCGGTCAATAGCCATGGAGAGGGCCCGGCGCACCCTCACATCATCCACGATTGGAGCCTTGGTGTTAAAGCCATAGTAGTATGTACAAAGCACTGGAGCGATGAAGAGTTCCTTGGAGAGGACAGGGTCAGCCTTTACTCGGTCTATCTCACCAATAGGAACACCTGCACTATCCAGGTTACCAGCTTCATATTCAGCAAAGGCGGCAGTGTCCTCCAGCATCCTGAAGACAATTTCATCAATTTTAGCTTGAGGAACGCTGGGGATACCAGGCCAGAAGGGGTTCTTCACCAGGGTGATTTCATATTCGTGGATCCATTCCTTAAGGGTGTAAGGGCCATAACCTTGGAAGAAGCCGGTCTCAGTCCACTTGTCGCCGCGGGCCTCGGTGCACTCATCGCCTTCAATCAGCCAGGAAGGTTCAGCGTGAGCTACCCACATCCCGGCGATGTTAGCATTGTAAGCGGCTGGCTCCTTGAAGGTTATCTGGAGGGTGTAGTCATCTATAACCTTGACCCCAACAGCAGCCGGGTCAGTTATGACTCCCGTATTAAATTCCTCAGCCCCTTCAATGGCGAAAGCCAGCACATAAGCGTAGTCTGAAGCAGTCTCAGGCTTGAGGGTGCGGATTATGCCGTATGCGAAATCCTTAGCTGTGACTTCCCTGGGTTTACCTTCACAGTCAAGGACCTGGACAACTTCTCCCTTAGCAGGATCATACTTCACCCAGGGGATGCCTTTGCGGATGTGGAAAGTGTAGGTCTTGCCGTCCTCGGAGATGTCCCAGCTTTCGGCCATCCCCGGTTCTATTTCTGCAGTCTCCTCATTCTGGCGGGTCAGACCTACCGTAGTAAGCTCAATGATTTGGACAGAGGAAACGTCGGTAGCCAGGGAAGGGTCAATAGTAGGGACATCGCCGGGGCCAAGGTTCAACCTGAGGACTTTCTTAGGGATGGGTGTAGGGGTAACTACAACTTCCTT
>CAZZMI010000012.1:23400-34399 GCA_964655275.1 uncultured Anaerolineae bacterium
TAATTTTATTTTGAGGGCTTCAATTGCCCGGATAAAATATAGCACAACCCATCCCTCGTGTCAAATCCTTGACTTTGTGCGGCATTAGTGCAGCTCTTTGCGCTGCTTCCAATTTTGGTTTAAAATATTGCACCGATTTTAAAGCAAGGAGGAGCAAGGTGGAACAAAAACTCAAAATTCTTTACCTGGCGGCGGAAGTAACGCCCTTTGCCAAAACAGGGGGTTTAGCTGATGTTGCTGGCTCTTTACCTAAAGCTATAAAAGCCCTTGGTCACGATATCCGAGTAGCAATGCCCCGCTACGGGCGTATAAACATTGAAAGATTTGGCCTTCAGTTGGCCCTGGACAACCTCCAAGTCCCGATGGATGAAGAGAGGGAACCAGTGCGAGTATTCCAGGGCACTCTTGGAAAAGATGTGCCTATTTATTTCATAGATAGCACCCGTTACTTTGATCGGGAAAGCATTTATATGTATCCTGACGATGCTGAGCGTTTCATCCTGTTCAGCAGAGCGGCTCTGGAAATGCTCAAACCTCTGAACTTTAAACCCCACGTTATACACTGCAATGATTGGCATACTGCTCTTATCCCCAATTGGCTCAAGACTATATACAAGGACGACCCTTTCTATTCTGATATCGCCACGGTCTACACCATTCACAACCTGGCTTACCAGGGAATATTCGGATACAGAGTCCTGGAAATAGCTGGACTGGATGAATACGGGTTCCTCTACCACCCTGAGATGGCTGACCTCAACAATGTGGTGGACTTCATGGCCAGGGGGATTTATTTTGCTGATATTATAAGCACTGTCAGCCCCCGCTATGCTCAGGAAATACTGACCCCTGAATATGGCGAAAGGATGGATCCTCTTCTCAGGGACAGGAGGGATAGATTGTTCGGCATCCTCAACGGGATCGATTACGAGACCTTCAACCCTGCTACCGACCCTTATATAGCCGCGAACTACGATGTGAACTCATTGGACAAAAGGATCCAGAACAAATTAGCCCTCCAGGAAGAAGCGCGCCTTCCCAAGAACCCCGATATCCCAATCATTGGGATGATTTCACGCCTCACTGACCAAAAGGGCCTTGACATATTGGTGGAAATACTTGACCACCTGTTTGACAATTTTGCAGTGCAGTTTGTACTTTTGGGAACCGGGGAACAGCACTACCACGACAGGCTTAGGGAAATGGCCAACAGATACCCTCAGAACATGGGACTGTTTTTGACCTTTAATGCTCCCCTCGCTCAAAGGATATATGCTGGAACCGACATGTTCTTGATGCCTTCTCGTTTTGAGCCCTGTGGCCTCAGCCAGATGATCGCCATGCGCTATGGAAGTGTCCCCATAGTCCGGGCTACTGGAGGCCTTGCCGACACAGTTAAAGATTACAACCCGGTGACGGGTGAAGGGACAGGTTTTGTCTTTGAGCGATACGACCGGTGGGCACTGTTTGGGGCTATTGTCAGGGCGCTGGAGCGTTACAAGAATCCTCAAGAATGGCGTCGCATCCAAATTCAGGGGATGAGAGCTGATTTCTCCTGGGAAGCTTCAGCCAAAAAATACGAAGACCTGTATTACAAAGCCGTCGCTTCCAGAAAAGAACTTAAAAAGCTGGAGGAGTATATTGGCAGAGGAGAACATTCTTAAGCTTGAAGAATACCTCCATCAACTTGGGGAAGAAGAGCGAGGCCTTTTTGAGCGTATCTTTAAAGTATTCGTTACCGAGGGAAGCCTTGAGCCACCCCCCTCCATGGTCCCGTGGATTGAGGCCCGTTTCGGCTCAATAAATAAGGTGTTGCGCCAGAAAATCGTGAAAATAATAAACCTGGTTACCCTGGAAAGCGCGCTCTTCAATAGTTTGCGAGCGGATCGTCCAATGGAAGCACGTTCCTCTGAAGAGGTGGAAAACATTATAAAAGCTCAGGAAGGTGATCCCTTTTGCCGGCCTCTTGAGCTCACCCCTGCTGATGTTTTCGGGCGCATAAGAGGCCACTACTCTATTACCGCTTCCAATGTGGCTAAATACGACGGTTTTCATGGCCTTGTGATATTTGACCAGCACAATCCTCTTAGCTTCAGCTTAGAGGAGGTCAAAGACTACTTTAATACAGCTTTAGCCTGGGCCTGGAAAGCTTACCAGGCCGACCCGGAAGCCCGCTATTTCTTCCTTATGTGGAACTGCCTGTGGAAAAGTGGCGCCTCCATAATCCACGGCCACCTTCAGATGACTTTGACCAGGGGCATGCATTATGCCAAAGTTGAGGCCCTCCGGAGAGTGGCTCTTGAATATAAAGAGAGGTTTGGCTCCAACTATTTTGATGACCTCTATCGGGTACATAAAGCTCTGGGAATTGGCTGGGAAGAAAAAGGCACGCGTATCTTTGTTTACCTGACCCCGATAAAGGAAAAAGAGACAATTCTTATGGCCCCAGAATTGTCTGATTCCCTGCAGGAGGCAACATATCAAGTTCTGAGGGCTTTCATTGACCGCATGGGAGTGAAAAGCTTTAACCTTGCCCTCTATATGCCCCCCCTGTCCCCCACTCCAGAAAGCTGGGAAGGGTTCCCATGCCTTATAAGAATCGTGGATAGAGGGGATCCCTCAAACCGCACTTCGGATTTTGGAGCCATGGAGCTTTATGCCGCAAGCGTTATATCTGATGACCCGTTCCAGGTGGCGAAAATTTTGAAGGAATCAAAATGACATATCGCTTTGTGTTAGGGAACAGTTTGCTCAAAATATCCCGAAATGGTAAAATAAAGTTGAAAGCCTACAAGAGGAACCAGGCATGTCAAAAAAGACATGGATGGTGGTTTTTGTATTATTTTCAATCGCTTCAACGGTGGCGAATCCCAGTTTTGCTTCCCCTCCCCCTTTAGCTCCACCTCCCACTGATACCCCTACCCCTCTCCCAACCCCTACAATCACTGTAATTCCTACCCCCACTCCTGTGCCTACCTTTACCCCTTTACCCTCACCTACTACTGGACCACTATGCTCTTCAACCATTGAAGGATTGGTTCTAGATGCAGAAACAGGTGTGCCCCTGCCAGGGATTGTGGTAGAATTAAAAGGAAACGGGTGGAAAACTCAAACGGCCACCGGGTCTGATGGCCTTTTCAGGTTCTACGGTTTATGTTACGGGGTCGGGGAAATTTCCCTGAGTGGTATGACAATAGTGGAAGGGGATCCGAAAGTATTTCTGGATGGAAAAAGCATAGTCAAAATTGTCCTGAAAGCCAGAAGTATAAAACCTGCTCCGGTGCAAACACCCACGCCTACTAAAACTTATAGCTTGCCTAAAACGGGAAATGCCTGGTGGGCAGTGGTTACGGGTCTTGCTCTGGGGATATTGGCGGTAACAATCAATAGGCTCCGTCACCTTGTCAGGAGGTCAAATTTATGAGGGGTAGATTGCTCCTTGTAATTGGAATACTGCTGGCATTAGGTTCAGGCTGTCTTGTTTTCTTCCTTATGAGCAGGCAAGCTCAACAGCCAGGCCAACTTCCAATCCCTACCCGCAAAGTTGTGGTAGCTGTTCAGGATTTACCTGCGGGGACTCCCATCATCCCTGATGCTGTTACCATCATAGAAAAGCCTGTCAATGAGGTCCCAGCTGATGCCCTTTCTTCCCTGGAAAAAACCAGGGGAAAGCTGGCGGCTGTAGACATATACCGGGGAGATATAATCACCGAGGAAATGCTTACTACCAAAGAGAAAATGCTTCAGGAAAAGCCTATCTACATGATACCTCCAGGCAAGGTAGCCTTCACCATAAGAGTTGACGAACTGTCCTCTGTCGCTTACTCCATCCAGCCCGGAGATTATGTGGACATATTAGTGGGGATTGACTTCGTAGATGTGGACAGAGAAACCCACTGCCAGAAGCCGTGTCCTGAAGGAGTCCCGGGCGAACAAATACCGAGGCATGTGACTCAACTTACTATCCAGAATGCTCAGGTACTAAATATAGGCCTGAGATCAGCACCCACTGAGGTAATCACACCTACAGGGGAAACCCAGCCTGTAGTAGCTTACAGTTATATAACCCTGTTGGTTTCCCAGCAGGATGCTTTGGTTATAAAATATTTGAGGGAAATAGGGGCCATCATAGATTTAGCCCTTCGTAATCCTGAAGACCAGAGCATCGTTGCCACCGAGGCGGTTACTCTGGAATACATCTTGCGCCGTTTCAACATCCCAATACCCCCTAAATTGGAGCAATCTTACAAATACAGGGCCGGAGAGCTGATGCGATGAGCATAAGGGTTCTGATTATTGACGATATACCTCAGACCCGGGAAAATCTGCGGAAGCTCCTTTCTCTGGAACCGGATATAGAAATAGTGGGGATGGCTGCCACAGGGGAGGAAGGTATAGAGCTTACCCGCAGGCTTCGCCCTGATATTGTGCTTATGGATATAAACCTTCCAGGGATGGATGGGATAACAGCTACTGAGATAATCTCCCGTGAGGTCCCCGAAGCTCAGGTTATAATGATCTCGGTCCAGGGAGAACCCGCTTACATGCGCCGCTCTATGTTAGCAGGAGCTCGGGAATTCCTGATAAAACCCTTTTCCGGCGATGAATTAATCTCAGCCATAAGGAGGGTTTACGAGCTTGGTAAAGCTCGCCCAGTAATAACTACGGCTAAAGCTCCTGTTTCAAAGGAAAAACCTGAAAAAGTTGGCAAGCTCATCACTACTTTTAGCCCCAAAGGTGGGGCCGGAACCAGCACCATTGCAGCTAATTTGGCAATAGCTTTGAGCTCTGAGACGGGCTCTCGTGTGGCCCTTATAGATTTAAGCTTGCAATTTGGAGGACAAGATGTCATTTTCAACCTTCAACCACGTCGTAACATCGCTGACCTGGCATCTGAAAACATCGCCTTGGATGAAGAAACGGTTACGGGAGCAATGCTTGCTCACCCCTCCGGAGTCAAAGTCCTTCTGGCTCCCCCCCGCCCTGAAATGGCCGATTATATAACGCCGGAGCTCGTCAAGGGAATCCTTTCCACCCTTAGAAGAGCTTTTGATTATGTCATAATAGATTGCCCGAGCTTCTTGAACGACATAACTATAACCGCCCTGGAAACAAGCGATATCATCCTCCTTATCACTACGCCAGAACTTACGGCTATAAAGGGCGTAAAACAATTTTTCCAGGTCTTGGAAGCTTTGAAATACCCAACCAATAACGTCCTTCTGGTGTTAAATAAAGATGACAGACGCAGTGGCATAGGTGCTAAGGAAATCCAGGCCAGCCTTAAACATCCCATTGAAGTGGTTATCCCGAACATTGAAGGGCGCGTGCTCTTTTCAGTAAACCGCGGTGTTCCATTATATTCTCTGGAACGAAGCTCAGCTTTTTCTGATATGATCTCCAAGCTGGCCAATAGAATCCATCAGAAAGGAGGAAGCTATGTCGCTTCTTAAGCGGCTTGAAAAAATAGAACAGGAAAAGCCTGCAGATGTTAGGAAACTTACCAGGCCGACCGTTGAAGTTGACAAATTTACCCATATATTCCAGAAAGTGCAAGATAAGCTCATTTCAGAGATAGACTTGACCAAGCCTGAAATTAATGAGGCCGAAATCCGGCGGAAAGTAGATCAAATTTTGAACGAAGTCCTGACGGAAGAGCATATTTTCTTGAGTCGCCTTGAACGGGACCGGCTTTTCAACCAGCTTATGGATGAAATCCTGGGTTATGGACCCATCCAGCCCCTTCTTAACGATGACACTATAAACGAAATTATGGTCAACGGCCCTTACAAAGTCTACATTGAAAGAAATGGGAAGATTGAGAAAACCAACATAACTTTCAGGGACAGCGAACACCTTATGCGGATAATAGACAGGATTCTGGCACCCCTGGGGAGAAGGGTGGATGAGAGCTGCCCATACATGGACGCACGTCTCCCCGACGGTTCCCGTGTGAATGTTATAATTCCCCCTCTTTCCCTTATAGGACCAGTGCTGACAATCCGGAAGTTCGCCAAAAATCCTTTTTCTGTGGAAAAACTCATTGAAATTGGGACCATAACTCCTGAAGCTATGGAATTCCTCAAAGCATGTGTAATAGCCAGGCTAAACATAGTGATATCAGGAGGAACCGGTTCCGGTAAAACCACATTCCTGAACGTCCTTTCGGGCTTTATACCCAACGATGAGCGCATAATTACCATAGAAAATGCTGCTGAGCTTCAGCTTCGCCAGGAGCATGTGGTAACCCTTGAAACCCGTCCGCCCAATATTGAGGGCAAAGGTGAAGTTACTATGAGGGACCTGGTTATAAACGCCCTCAGGATGAGGCCGGATCGGATAATAGTAGGAGAGGTGCGCGGTGGGGAAGCTCTGGACATGCTTCAGGCCATGAACACGGGTCACGATGGTTCCCTTACCACCTTGCACTCTAACTCTCCAAGGGATGCCCTCGCCCGTATTGAAACTATGGTCTTAATGGCTGGGGTTGATATCCCCATTAAGGCCATACGCCAGCAAATTGCTTCAGCTTTGGACTTAATAGTCCACATGGAAAGGATGAAAGATGGCTCTCGTAAAGTTGTTCAAATAACGGAAGTCCAGGGAATGGAAGGCGATACCATTGTCCTGCAGGATATCTTTGTCTTTGAGCAGTTAGGTATAGAAAATGGCAAGATAATCGGACGCCTCAGGCCTACAGGTATAAGGCCGAAGTTTATGGAGAAGATTGAAGCTGCGGGAATATATCTCCCACCGGAGATTTTCGGCCTTAAGGTTGGAATGAGGAGGTAATTCCTGTATGAATATAGCCCTTGTGGCAGCATTTTCTTTAAGCTTAGGGATAATCCTCATATTTTGGGGATTGGCCCAGATGATCTCAGCTCCTGCCAGGGTCATAGAGGAAAGGCTTGACCGTTTTGCAGGTCGTGAGATTGCTTTAAGGCCAGAGCGGGAGAGAAGAGCGGAAAGGCGTCCTGTTGCCGGATTTGATAGCATTGCGCGGCGGACACGCTTTGGAGAAAATATAGCTCGGGAATTAGCCAGCGCTAACCTTAAATTAACGGTCTCTGAATTCTTAACCTTTACTTTGCTTAGCACCTTAGGGGTTGGGCTGCTCGCATATCTTTTGTATTATCGTTCAATCATCATGGGCATTGCCGGGGCTGCAGTGGGCTTTTATTTGCCCCGTCTCTGGGTTAAAATGGCTCAGCAAAGACGGTTGAAAGCCTTTAACAGTCAGCTCGCTGATGCTATAACTCTCCTGGCTAACTCCATGCGTTCCGGTTACAGCCTTCTTCAAGCTATGGAAACTGTAGCTAAAGAGATGCCGCCACCTATTTCAGAAGAGTTCGGCAGGGTGGTATACGAGGTAGGGATTGGGCTGCCCATTCAGCAAGCTCTTAATAACATGGTCAGGAGAGTTAAAAGCGATGACCTTGACCTTATGGCAACGGCTATAATTATCCAGCATGAAGTTGGGGGAAACCTGGCCGATATCCTTGACATTATAAACGAAACCATCCGGGAGAGGGTCAGGATTCAAGGGGAAATTAGAGCCTTAACCGCTCAGCAAAGACTTACAGGCTACATCATAGGCTTCTTGCCTTTCGGCCTTGCTTTAGTCATCTACTTGATAAACAGAACTTATATTTCCAACCTCTTCTCCGACCCATGCGGGCTAATATTAATAGGCATTGGGCTCTTCATGATGACGATCGGGGCTTTTCTTATCCGGAATGTGACAAGAATTGAGGTTTAAAAGGGGGGAAAAATGGGCAGTTTACTGCCAATAGTAGCGGCTCTGGGCATAAGCTTGGGGTTGCTTATATTTTTCTGGGGCCTTTACTCCATCTCAGCCACTACGGCCACAATTCAGGAGCGCCTGGAGGAGTATGGCGCAAGACCTTTAACCCTTGAAGAGATTGAACTTTCACAGCCTTTTAGCGAGCGGGTTTTAAAGCCTCTTTTGCGCAGTTTGGCCAGGGCTGTAACTCGTTTCACCCCGAAAACTCTGATGGAAAACTCCTCTCGCCAGTTAGAGAAAGCCGGTAATCCTTATAATTGGACCGCAACGGAATTCATGGGCCTGAGGGTTTTAGCAGGAATCCTTTTAGGCTTCACGGGTTTTCTTCTGACAAGAATGGCTAAAGTACCTGTGTCCAAGGGAGGTGTTTTCCTTATACTTATGGGGCTTCTCGGCTTTGCTATCCCCTCTTTCTGGCTTGGTCAGAAAATAAAAGCTCGGAAGAAAGAGATCCTTAAGGTTTTGCCTGACGCCATGGATCTCATAACTGTAAGCGTTGAAGCGGGGCTTGGCTTCGATCAAGCTTTGAAAAGGGTAGCAGAGAAATGGAATAATGAGTTAGCCAAGGAATTTGCCCGTTACCTTAGAGAGACAGGACTTGGGAAAGCAAGGCATGAGGCCCTGCGCAACATGTCCGCCAGGATTGACCTCCCGGAATTCACGAGCTTTGTGGCCTCTATAATCCAGGCAGAAGAATTAGGCGCAAGCATAGCCAAAGTCATGCGTATACAATCCAACCAGATGCGGATCCGCCGCCGCCAGAGGGCTGAGGAACTGGCGCGTCAGGCCCCGATTAAGATGATTATGGTCCTGGCTTTCTTCGTTTTCCCCACCCTCTTTATAGTTCTTCTGGGTCCTGGCTTGATCATAATTAAGAACTCGGGCGTTTTCAAGGGGGTAATGGGCTTCTGAAATGGCCTGGTTCGTGGAGTTAGTTTTAGATTTACTCTTCCCACCAAGATGTGTGGGGTGTGGGTGCTGGGGCAAGTGGTTGTGCGATGAATGTGTAAGTAAAATCCATTTCATGGAGGAGCCTCACTGTTTTTTCTGCGGTGTTCCTCTGAAAGAATGGGGAGTATGTCAGCTTTGCGCTCGCGAGTCACATTCTCTTGAGGGGATAATTTCCGTGGCCTATTTTGAAGGACCTATCCAGAAGGCTGTTCATTTCATTAAATACCGGGGGAAAACTGCAGCAGTTTCCACCTTAACTGAGATCATGGCCTCCCGATTACTTTGTAATCCCATCCGGGCTGATGGCATAATTCCTGTTCCTCTCCACCCTTCCCGTTTCCGGGAAAGGGGTTACAATCAAGCGGCCTTGCTGGCGGAAGGGCTCAGCAAGTGCCTGGGAATTCCTCTCCTTGAAGGAGCTCTTGAGCGAATTCGTTATACTCGTCCTCAGGTGGGTTTGAGCGCACAGGAAAGGAAAGAAAACGTGAGAGGGGCCTTCAGGGCAAATCCTTACAAAGTCGCAGGGAAGGATCTAATAGTTGTGGATGATGTCTGCACTACTGGCGCTACCCTTGAGGAATGCGGCTTTGCCCTTAAGGAAGCGGGAGCCAGGCGAGTTTGGGGATTGACTTTAGCCCGAGCCCCTTAGAAAATGGGAGGGTTTAGCTTGGAAGAGAAAATAAAAAGCAAGCAAGCTATAATAAGCGTGATCGGCCTCGGGTATGTTGGCTTGCCTTTGGCCAAAGGCTTTGCCGGTAAGGGATTTAAAGTAATAGGCATTGATTTGGATGAGAAAAAAGTTCAGGCCATTAACCAGGGGCAGAGCTACTTGAAAGATATAGATGGGGAAGAAATTGCCCTTTTGGTGAAGGAAGGCAAGCTCAGGGCTACTACCGATTACCGTCCAGCCCGTGAAGCTGATGTTATTTTTATATGCGTCCCTACCCCTTTTGATCGCTGGCGAACCCCTGACCTTTCCTTCGTGGAGAAAGCCACCCATAGCCTTGTCCCTTACCTGCGCCGTGGCCATCTCATTATCCTTCAGAGCACCACGTACCCGGGAACTACGGAGGAACTTGTCCGCCCGATTCTGGAAAGTTCAGGCCTGAAAGCCGGTGAAGATTTTTATCTGGCTTTCTCCCCGGAACGCATAAATCCTGGGGATAAAATTCATACCGTTGAAAATACCCCAAAAGTCGTAGGAGGGTTAACTCCCCGCTGCACCGAGCTGGCAGCTTTGGTTCTGTCCCAGCTCTGCCCCCAGGTACACAAGGTTTCATCCCCCCGGGTGGCAGAAATGACCAAACTCTTAGAGAACATTTTCCGCGCCGTTAATATAGCTCTGGTCAATGAAATGGCCCTTCTCTGCGAGAGGATGGGAATTGATGTGTGGGAAGTAATAGAAGCCGCTTCCACCAAGCCCTTCGGTTTCATGCCTTTTTACCCTGGTCCTGGGGTTGGAGGACATTGCATCCCGGTTGATCCTTTTTACCTGGCCTGGAAAGCGAGGGAATATGATTTCCATACCCGTTTTATAGAGCTGGCTGCTGAGGTAAACGAAGCCATGCCTTACCATGTGGTGGGACTGGTAGATAAAGCCCTTGAAAGCCAGGGCAAAACAATCAGAGGTTCTACCATCCTGGTCCTCGGAGTGGCCTTTAAGAAAGATGTAGACGACCCCCGCAATTCTCCTGCGGAGCGAATAATTGAGTTACTAATTAGGCGGGGGGCAAAGGTGGAATACAATGACCCTTACATTCCGAGTTTTGAAGTGGGGGGAAATGTCTTCAATAAGGAAAAAATACTGCTTCGCTCCCGCCCCTTAGATGGGGAAACCCTTCGCCAGGCCGATTGTGTCCTTATACTTGTGGCCCACAGCCCTTACGATTTCCAGCATATAATTAAGGAAGCCAGGCTTGTGGTAGACACAGTGAATGCCACCCGCAGGATCAGCTCTGACCCCAAAATATTCCGCCTTGGCTCACCTGTTCCCTGAAGAGGTAAAGGCCAATGGGTAATGGTAAAAGCCGTAGAAACCACTTTATTTCATTTTTAGCCATTCTTCTGGCTGTTTTTATCACGGTTGCGATTATAGCCTTTCGGGAGAAAGTTCAGAAATTTGGGGTGTATGGATACGGTGGGGTGCTGCTGGTGAGTTTTATGGGGAATGCTACCGTGCTTTTCCCCGCCCCAAGCTTAGCAATAGTCTTTGCCATGGGTGGGGTCCTCAATCCTTTGCTGGTG
>CAZZMI010000013.1:0-33738 GCA_964655275.1 uncultured Anaerolineae bacterium
CCCTTTTCCCCACCCTCGTGGGCTCAGGGTTTGCCATGGTTTTTGGTCCACTCGTGGGCAATTTGCCAATGTTGGCGTTTCACTCCTTTTTGAAGGAACCTGGGGGACATCTCCAGAACCCCCGGGAGGGGACATTTGCCCCCTCCACTCCCCAAATTTCCAGATCGTTGAAAAACCTTACTCCTCAACGGTGGAGTATTGTGCACTTTTCCGGCAATTTACCCAGCAAGGCGTCACGAAGGGCGCCCGGTTCTTCCCCCGACATTATTATTACCTTAAGGTGAGGGACTATTTCCACCAGGTTCAGCATAAGCTCAACCTTTTCTTCCATACCTCCGGTGACATCAACCCCATAGGATTTTCCGAGGGAACTCCGGAGATTTTTCCGCTCAGAAGGGGTGATCTCAGGTATAAGTTTTGCTTCCGGGTTCTTGAGGGGGTCAGATGTAAAAACGCCTCCGACTTTGCCCACCAGGAAAATTACAGATGGACGCAGCTTTTGAGCCAGATAAAAGAAAAGCTCGTCGGTAGAAACTATCGTAGAACCTCGGACCTGGTCAAAGGCTACGTCGCCATAGATTATGGGGACCAGGCCCCTTTCCAGTGCCCTCTTTATTTGACGCCACTCCCACCGAATTATGCGTCCCTCAGAGCAGAGGATTGAAGCCGAAGGCTGTATTGAGAAAGCCTTTATGCCGGATGAAAGCATAGTTTCAGTTACTATACGGTTAAGGCGGGCCGCCGCAGCAGCCGTTTCAGCAAAGCCTTTCCATCCTTCAGGCCCTTTAACCCCTTCCCTTACACCATACCGTTTTCCGGGGAAATGTCCGAAGGATCCGCTTCCATGCCCCACTACCAGTTTGAGGTCGGGAAAGCTTTCCAGAGTTTCCTTCAATTCCCTGGCAAGCCTCTCAATCACCTCTATCCTTGCAGTAGCTTCGCGAGTTTTATCGGTTATCAGAGAGCCCCCCAACTTCACGAGGATGAGCTTTCCAGACCTTGACCTCATTCCCGTCTACCTCCACGTAGTCCCCTGTAGAGATTTTCTCCCAGGGGATAAGGTCTACCATTGGTATTTCAGCGATCACCGCTCCTACTGCTACCACAGGATCGGCCCGGAAGTTGATGATGGCGGCGGGAGCGAGACCTTTCTGTTTCAATCGGTAAAGGATGTAAGAGCCAACGGTGCTGCCTTTGCCGGTGGGAAAAACCAGAACCTTTCCCCCAAGCCTCTGGCCTTCAAGAGGGTGTCCCTTCTCTATAATTTCCCCCGTTTCCGGGTCAACCCCGCCGAAGAAGGTAATCGGCTCCGGGGAGACAAGTGCTTCGCCCGAAGCCTTTCCCGCTTTTATGACTCTGCCCTTGAAACGTAAAACTTCAACCTCCTCTGACCCACGGCGGTCTTTCATCGCTTTCGCTCTCCGGAAAATAAGGCTTGATATCAAGGATGGGGGTGCCATTGTAGGCATCAAGGCCTCTGACCACCAGGCAGTTCCCTTCGCGATGGAGCAGTTCCACCACAGTGACCCCTATGCGGTTAGGGCGGACGGGGGCTCTGGTGCTGAAGACACCTCGTAGAGGTCTTGAAGGATCGCCACGGGGGTGAACTTTAAGGCGGGTTTCTTTCACCAGGTGGAACCAGTAAATTACCATGATGCGGGAAAACTCCTCTATACCTTCCAGCCCCTCCACCAGCTCAGGGTTGACCTCCAGTATTGAGACAACTTCTGACCAGTTCACTTTTTCAGAAGCTTCCTGCACATTGTTTATGACTTTGCCTATTGGCTTAAGAGTTATCTCCACGGCTGCTCCCCCGCCTAATTATAACCTGGCTGGCACACGTAGACAACCGAGGATAACCCTTGTTTTTTGTTGGCCTGTGGCAAAAGTCGGTGGTCTGCCCTATTTTAATTTATGCCTGCCCAAGATCAGCAGCACTGTGGCCAGGGTGAAAATAAGGGGAAAACCCGGACACCAGGGCACTCCCCGGTGTTGAGTACCTGGTCCGGGTGTGACCGCTGGAGTCAAAGTGGTGGGCTGAGGAATGGCTGCAGGACCAAGGGGTTTCGTGAGGGTTTCTGCTGGCAAGAAGGTGGGAGTGCTTGTCGGCGGCAGAGGTGATGGTGAAGGCGTGCTCGTTGGAGGTAGGGGGGTAGGGGTGAATGTTTCTGTAGGCTTGGGGGTAAGAAAGAGAACTTCCTGGTTTAACTCAGCCTGGTTGAGGCAATAATCGTAAACTATTGTGCGTAATACGTGCTTGCCCGCAGGATGTTGACCCGAATTAATTTCAAGTTCATAAGGGGGGATTAAGAAACTTCCGACCAGTTTCCCGTCCAAGTAGAGCTCAACCCTGGTGATAATTTCATTATCCCTTGCTTTAACCTTAACTTTGAACTTCTCAGGTAACAGCACCTGTCTTGGGGCTTCCATTGCTACTTTGGGTGGTTCTGAATCGGCCCGGCGGGCAAGGGAATCACCGTAAGGGGCAGGAAAATCCCTGCGAACCTGTGCAACAGGCGCACCCACCACACGGATGCGAGCCGTGTCAGCTACTCCCAACCCCCTCTGAGCTGCCATCTGTATATATGGTATGGAGCGAGGATCGTAGCCCATTATAAGGGCTCCTATTGTATCAATTGCCACCACATCCTTCCCGGCAAGGATAAGGCGCATCGGCGGCTCAATAATTCTGGAGCCGATGGGGCCGTCCACCATTCCGCGCAGTCCGTCAACCACTATGAAATCCGGTTTCCGGGCCAGGTTAATGTCAACAATATGACCATCAAGTTCGGATGGGACATGGGATAAGCTGTGCTTGCCAAATATACGGCCCGGGGCATGGTAAAGATCGTTAGGGAGCACTCCTATCATATTCTTCATCCCCAGGGTTACTCCCGCAATGTAGTGGTTTTTGAGAACGGGAACACTTATAAAAACGTCTGCTTTGAGGATCAGGTTAGGTAGCCAGTATTCTTTCCGCATCAGCCCTGCCGGAATTACCACCCTGGTAACTTTGTCAGGTTCGGCTGTATCCGTCCCGCCGCTGTCGTTAAGGTCTATAAGTGGAACACCTGTCGCATCATCCCTCATATCGCCATCCACATCGTAGCCAGCAACCTGGAAAGCGGCCCGGGTACAAAATCTATCCCGGTTAGGGTCACCATGGCTGTATTGGGCTGTGCCCTCAGCGATGAGAACTTCGCGAGCGCCCGCTTCAAAGGCCATTTTTACCACAGCTCTGACCACCGCCGGGTCAGTGACTATACCGCTTTCAGCTGGAGCGTCCATAACCAGGTTAGGTTTGATTACTACCACATCTCCGGGCTTGATTACCCCCTGTAACCCTCCAGCAAGGTGGACTGCTTCCCGAACGGCTTCTTCCACACTGGTTTGAACCGGGACAATGGCCACCTGGGCTATACCCTGAGGGGCCTGTGAGAGCATAGCCAGGCTTTGAAGCTTTTTGGTTCCGAGTATCAGGAACAAAAGCACGAAAAGGCAGGTTCGGCGCAGGTTAAGCTTCATCTTAACACCTTCAAGACAAATTCAAAGCCCCACCCTAACAATCCCCCTGCTATAACCAATACCACAAGGCAGGTAGCCAGAGCCCGCCTGGGCAAAAAGCAAGCCAGATTAGCCAGAGTTATCCCCCTTAAAGATGGCCCTACCAGGAGAAAGGTGAAAAGAGCTCCCCAGCTGAACCCCAGTTCGGAGAGGCTTCTGGCAAGGGGTATGGAGTTTCCCATGCAGATGTAAAAGGGTGCTCCTATCCAGCCGAGCAGCGGCGAGGAAAGGAAGCCATGCCTGGCCAGCCAGTTAAGGGTTCCTGTCCAGGGAAGCAGGACTTGAAGGGATGAGCCAGTTATAACTCCCAGGAGAAAATAAAACCCTATATGTTCTGCAAGCCTGCTTATTGATGGGGGAGCAGCATCATCCAGGAACGCCCTTTCTCCTCTAATTTCTGCCAAACGTCCGAATACTTTTCCCAGCAATATGCTGAGGCTCAGGACTGCTGCCAGTTGGGCCAGGGCGAAAACGATCCCGAAAGCTCCGGAGGTAAGGATAAACAACTGAGGATTCATGAGGGAAGAGGATAGGACAAAGGTTAAAGCCACATCGCCTGTCAATCCTCGCGCCTGCAGTTGGAGGATGAAAGGAACCAGTCCTGCAGTGGGGATAGGGGATAAAGTCCCCACCAAAGCAGCAAAAGGCGTAGCCGCATAAGGTGGTAGCCGGGATAAAAGCTTCGGCCATTTTGTGGTCAACCGGAATAAGAACCAAGAAACTGCAAAGCCTCCAGCGAGGTATGGTCCCAGCTGTTCCATTGTTTCCGCACTTTTGAGCAAAATCAAAAGAAGAACTGAGGGAAAATCGGCGGGCATTTTTAACCTCGCAATTTTCCCGCATTAAGCGTCAACTGTGGGGCGGCAACGATTAAAAGCCATCACGCATTCAATTGTAGCCCGTAACATTCTCTTTGTCAACTTTGTCAAATCTTGACTGGACCCAATTCCTGTGTTATGATGTAAAAAACTGCCTTTGGGGGAAAGGATGAAGAAAATTGGGATAATTTTAGCAATTTTTGTCCTGTTTCTCTCAGGATGCACCAGGCCCAAGCCTGCTCCTACCCCCACCCCAACACCCAAACCTGTAAGTACCCCTGCAGTTTTAACTACGATTCAGCCCTCTCCTGGCCCTGTTGAAGCTACGCCGACGCCTGCTCAGCCTGAAATTACCCCACAGCCATCGCCATCGGCACCTGAACTAATCCCTACCCCTGCACCTGCGCAGGGCTATATCAATTATGAGGTTAAGTGGGGTGATACTCTTGAGTCCATAGCTTATCGGTTTGGCACTACAGTTGAAGAGCTGGTAAGGATAAACAACTTGGCCAACCCCAACTTAATTTACATTGGCCAGATCCTCAAAGTTCCGGGAACAGCACAAGCTATGCCTCCCTCCCCTGCAGCTTCCGAGTACATAGTCCAGCCTGGTGATACCATCTGGAGCATTGCGGTTCGTTTCAATACTACCGTTGAAGCTATAGCTGCTGCTAACCGGCTAATAAACCCCAACTTTATCTACGTTGGTCAAAAACTTATAATCCCCTCACCTGGTCAGGTTCCTGCTCAGGTATCACGGCCTAAAATCCATATAGTCCAATACGGTGAAACCCTTACTTCCATCGCTTTCCGCTACGGGACCACTGTGGAAGCTATAATGAGGGCTAACAATCTCCCTAATCCTAACTTTATCTACGTTGGCCAGAGGTTAATCATACCCTGAGGTCATGACGATGGGAAGCTTCTGCCTCAAGGGGGAAAAGGTCATCCTTTATCCTTTGCAGGAGCTTCTTACCCCTGACAATTTGAAAAAAATTTACTCCTGGCATAAAGACCAGGAAACTATGTTCTGGATGGGCTGCAAACCAGTGAAAAGCTCTTTCACCTCTTTTGTCTCCTGGTTTCATCGTTCCGTTAAAGAGCTCGGGCCAGAGTTGGCCTTCGGCATAATTGATGGCGGAGGCAAACTTATAGGCCGTATCTCATGTTACGGGCTGGATGATAAAAAGCAGGAAGGAGAAGTGGGGATTTTGATCGGGGAAAAGAGCCTTTGGGGGAAGGGATACGGACGGGATGCTCTGGTTACTTTCCTCCGCTACTTATTTGATGAAGTGGGGCTGAAAAAAGTCCGTCTTCGCACTTTATACAGAAACATCAGGGCCCGCCGCTGTTTTTCCCGGTGTGGCTTCAAGGAAAGCCGTACTTTAACTCTCTTCCTGGAAATAGGCGAAATCCCAGGGGTGGAGATGGTCCTTTCAGCAGAGGATTTTTACAGAACTTTAAATGAAAGGAGGCTAACATGCAAGAGCGATGGCTTTTGATGATTCCGGGGCCAATTGATTTTGACCCCGCCGTCCTCAGAGCCATGTCCGCCAAAACCCTGAGCCATATGTCTCTGGAGTTTGCTGAAATCTTCGGCAGGGCTCTGGAAAACCTCAGGAAAGTTTTTCTCACCGAAAAAGGCCAGCCTTTTGTGGTGGCAGGCTCAGGCACTTTAGCAATGGATATGGCCATTGTCAACCTGGTGGAACCCGGGGAAAAGGTTCTGGTTCTGAGCTCGGGCTTCTTCGGAGACCGCATGGCTGACATCGCCAGGCGTTATCAGGCTGAGGTAGTGGTGGTTAAAGCCCCTATCGGTGAAATTCCTTCTCTGGAAGAGGCCGAGAAGCATCTCAGGAAAGGCGGCTTCAAAGCCATAACAGCTACCCATGTGGATACTTCTACCGGGGTGGCAGTGGACGTGAAAGCTTTAGGAGAGCTGGCTCAGAAATACGAAGTCCTCTCCATTGTAGATGGGGTCTGCGCCACCGCTGCAATGGAATTCCGCCAGGACGAATGGGGGATTGACGTTTACCTTACGGCTTCTCAGAAAGCGATAGGGGTTCCTCCCGGCCTTGCTCTCCTGGTGGTAAGCCAGCGAGCTATGGAGGCCTACCGCAAGCGCCGTTCCCCAGTCCTCAATTACTACGCCGATTTCGGACTGTGGCTTCCGATAATGGAAGCATATGAGGCCCGGAAGGTTGCTTACTTTGCCACCCCTCCTGTGAACCTTATTTACGCCCTGGATGTGAGCTTGCAACAAATCCTGGCAGAAGGGATGGAGAAGCGCTTTGAGCGACATCGCCTCCTGGCTCAGGCTTTCCAGGAAGGGTTTGACGCCATAGGGCTAAAACAGGTCCCGCTGCGGAAGGAGATCAGAGCCTGGACTCTTACCACTGCCTATTATCCCGATGGAATTGGGCCTGAACTTATAAAGGCCATAAAGGCTGAAGGAGTAGTTGTGGCAGCTGGCCTCCATCCTGAGATAAAGGACAAATACTTCAGAGTAGGCCACATGGGAACCCTTACAGCGGGTGATGTCCTCACAACCCTGGGAGCTATAGAAAGAGCCCTTGCTTCCCTTGGATATAGGTTTGAGAAAGGGGCAGGAGTGAAAAAAGCGCAGGAAATATTATGGCCTACACAATAGCCGTCGCCAATCAGAAAGGCGGGGTGGGCAAGACCACCACCGTGATTAATTTGGGGGCCGCCCTGGCCGAAAAAGGGCATAAAATCCTCATGGTGGATATGGACCCCCAGGGCGGCCTCTCTACCAGTATGGGCATTGAAAGCCATTTCCTGGATAAGACCATGTACCAGGTCCTGACCGATGGCAAAACCAAATTACAGGACGTAGTGATTCAGGTAAGGGAGAAAATCTTCGTAGCTCCGGCCAACATTGACCTTTCTGCTGCGGAGATGGAGCTGGTTTCGGCCATTGCCAGGGAGTACATCCTTAGAGATTCCCTTAAACCCCTCTTACCTGCCTACGACTTCATCGTGATTGATACACCCCCGAGCCTTGGCCTTCTTACCATAAATGCTCTTGTGGCAGCTAAGGGGGTAATAATCCCCCTGCAGTGCGAATACCTGGCCTTCAGAGCCCTCCGCATCCTTCTGGAGACCATTAAAAAAATAAAAGCAAAGCTTAACCGCAACCTCCGAATTCTGGGCATATTGCCTACCATGTATGATTCAAGGCTAATTCATTCCAGGGAAGTGCTGGAGGAAATCCGTTCAATCTTTGGTCCCCTCGTTTTTAACACAGTTGTGAGGAAAAGCGTTAAATTTGCTGAAGCGCCTGTAGCCAAGATGCCAATTCTGGAATACGCCCCTCAGCATGAAGGAGCCGAAGCCTACAGGAGTCTGGCCGAGGAGGTGCTAAATGTCATCCAGAGCAAGCCTTAAAGGGAAAGGAGTAGAGATACTGTTTGGAGAAGGGGAGAAACCCCTTCCGGTAGAAGAGATTAAGGAAACCCCTCCTCTGGAAGAAGAAGCTGCTGTCCTGGAAAGGATCGGTAAGAGGCGTCCCCTTGAGCTGGCCTCAGAAATTGACGATCTGTATAAAGCAATCGTGACTGAACTCAGCACCCGTGAAGCTCTCGCCGAAAAAGCTCTGTCCCTCCTCCAGGAAGCCAGAGATACCCTTTTAGAGGACCCCCGCAATTACGATATAGCTGAGCTTAAGGTTCATCAGGCAAGGGCTATCCTTCAGAGGGTAAAAGATGCCAGGGCCTGGGGAAGCTCCTACGGCGCAAAACTCCTGGCCTATGAACTTGCCTGGCTGTTAGTTCTCTTGATTTTGCTGGTTTTTGAAAAGCCCATAGCAATGGGCCTCTCTTCTCTCTGGTCTGTCCCCAGCACTGTCGCCGGCATGTCTATGCTTTTCCCCATGTGGACCACAATGCTCTGGGGGGGGATAGGTGGAGTTGTGGGAGCCTTATATAGCCTCCACTGGCATGTTTCAGTGCTCCAGGACTTTGACAAGAACCAATGGATGTATTATGTGGTGCACCCCATAATGGGGGTAATCCTGGGAGGGATAATTTACCTCATAGCCTCGGCTGGTTTCCTTGCCATGGGAGCCGAGGTCACAAGGCTGAACGAAGAACAACTTCGCTGGCTTCCTGCTCTCATCGCCTGTCTTGCCGGTTTCCGCCAGAAGTTTGCTTACGAACTTCTGGATAGGGTCATGCAGGTCCTGGGGCGAAGGCCAGAAGATTAAATGGAAAACTGCTTTAAGGGGGTCAATATGGCCCTTCGCTGGTGGGGATGGGGATACGAAGAGATCCATTATCCTCTGGAAAGAAAGCCTCATTTCCTGCCCTTCTTGCAGGAGAAGCTTGGCGCAAAACCTCAGCCTGTATTGCCAGTCCCTTCCCCCGATGAAATTAAACTGCCCCCTTCTCGCCTGGAGCCGGAGGTTCAGGAAGAGTTATCCCGAATTGTAGGGGAAGGAAATTGGTCTTCATCCCACCAGGAAAGATTGACCCATGCCCTGGGTAAAAGTTACCCGGATTTGATCCGCATTCGCCTCAAGCAGGTAGATAAGGCTCCTGATGCTGTAGTGTTTCCGGGGAAAGAGGAAGAAATCCTGCAAATTCTGGACCTGGCAGTCCGCTATCGCCTGGCTATTGTTCCGTTTGGAGGAGGGACCACAGTAGTAGGCGGGGTTGCTCCTTTATCCCCTGAGGGGTTTTCCGGAGTTCTCTGCCTTGACCTGAGAAGGATGAGCAGGCTTCTCCACCTTGATGAAATTTCCAGAACAGCTACCTTTGAAGCCGGGATAATGGGTCCCGATCTGGAAAAGGCCCTTAACGAAAAAGGTTTCACCCTGGGGCACTTTCCTCAGTCCTTTGAATTTTCCTCCCTTGGGGGGTGGATTGCTACCAGGAGTGCGGGTCAGAAATCAACAGGATACGGCAAAATAGAGGATATGGTCATTAGCCTCAGGGTTTTAACCCCGGTCGGAATCATTGAAACTTTGCCTGTTCCTGCTTCTGCTTCAGGCCCCTCTCTCAAAGAGTTTCTGGTGGGAAGCGAGGGGATATATGGCATTATAACCAGGGCAACTTTGCGCATTCACCCCCTGCCCCGGAAGATAAAGCACATTGGCATCATTTTTCCCTCCTTTCCCGATGGAATAGAAGCCGTGCGGGAAATATTACAGAAGGGCCTGCGCCCTGCCACAGTGAGGCTATCTGACCCTCCTGAAACTGAGGCCTCTTTTGTCCTGAGGGAGGTGGGGAAAGGGTTGAAAGAGTCCATTACCCGCCTCGTGATCGCTTTCCTCAAAAGGCGAGGATACTTGCCCGGGGGCAGCCTTTTGATCCTCGGGGTTGAGGGAGAGGGAAAAGAGGTGGAAAGGGTCATAAAAGAGTGCGTCGGTATAGCGCGGCGGCACAGGGGCTTGAACCTGGGAAGGAGTGTGGGAGAAAGCTGGTATAGAGAGCGGTTCATTCTCCCCTATCTCCGGGATGACCTCATAACCTGGGGTATTATGGTGGATACACTGGAAACAGCTACCACCTGGAGCAACATTATCGCTCTTTATGGGCGGATAAGGGAAGCTATCATTAAAGCCATTGAGGAAACGGGCAGTCCAGCCTATGTGATGTGCCACATATCTCATTGTTATCCGGAAGGGGCTTCCCTTTACTATACCTTCCTTGGTCGCCAGCAGTGGGGCAGGGAGATAGAACAGTGGTGGCATGTGAAGCGTGCGGCTACGGAAGCTATTGTTGCTGGAGGAGGAACTTTGAGCCACCACCATTCCGTTGGACTTGACCACAAGCCCTGGCTTGAAAAGGAACATAGCAAAATCGGGGTAGAAGTGCTCAAAGCAGTAAAAAGCGTACTTGACCCCCATGGTATAATGAACCCCGGGAAGCTCCTTTAGCTATGCAGTCGCACTATCTGGAATTCCTGAGGCGAAAGCTGGAATATCATCTGTTGGGGAAGAAAAGGCCCCTCCTGGCAGGTTTGAAGATAACTCACAGATGCAATTTGAAATGCAGGGCCTGCCCCTTCTGGCGCAGGGACCGGGAGCAAATGAACTACAGCCTGGCTATTGAAACTCTGCATAAGCTTTACCAGGAAGGGGTCCGGCTTCTTATCATTGAAGGAGGAGAACCCCTCCTCTGGCGAGATAATGGCTATACCCTGGAAGACGTAATACAGGAAGCTAAAAAGCTTTTCTTCTGCACTGCTGTGGTCACCAATGGCACTCTTCCCATTGAAACCCAGGCCGATGTGGTGTGGGTCAGCATTGATGGATTACGAGAATCCCATGATTTAAACCGCGGTCAAACCTTTGATCGCATAATTTCCAACATTAAGGTTTCTTCTCACCCCAAAATTCTGGCCAATATAACCTTCAACCGTTTGAATTGGCGGGAAGTGGATGATTTGGTGAAGTTCCTTGGGGGGCTTGTTAAGGGCATAACCTTCCAGTTTTACTATCCCTACACTGGCTCGGAGGATCTCAGCCTTACCTGGGAGCAAAGGAAATGGGTGCTTCAGCGTCTCCTGACCCTTAAGAAGCAGGGTTATCCGATTTTAGCCTCTCGGAAGGCTATAGAAACCCTGAAAGATAACTCCTGGAGATGCCATGACTGGCTTATAGCCAGCGCCGACCCTGACGGCACAATCCACATTGGCTGTTATTTGAAGGGAAGGGACAAGATAATGTGTGAATGGTGCGGGTTCGCTGCCCACACGGAAATGTCCCTGGCCTTTGATATGGTTCTGGAAGCAATAAATGTAGGCAGGAAAGTATTTGGCTTCAAATTAATTCAGTAGTCTGATGCCCTGTACTGTAAGTGGCACGGCTAAAGCTTAGAAGCCGCTACTACCACCTGTCCGAGGCTTATACCTCCATCATTCGGTGGAACCTGGGAATGAAGAAGGACCTGAAATCCTTCCCGCTCAAGGCGGATGGCGGCTTTTTCTGTAAGGAGCCGGTTCTGGAAGCATCCCCCCGAAAGGGCAACTCTTTTAACTTTGATTTTCAGAGCTACCTGAACTATGGTTTCCACCAGAGAATTGTGGAACCGAGCCGATATGAGGCTTATCCCTTCTTTCCGTTTTAAATCTTCCACTACTCCTTTCACAATGGGGCGCCAGTCCAGTATTATAACGCCGTCCTTCTCCTCAAGGACTACCGGGTAATGGTCCTCACAATGGCGATCAGCGGCGAACTCCAGGGCCATAGCAGCCTGTCCTTCAAAGCTTACTTTCTGGCATATGCCTGCTAAGGCTGATATGCCATCAAAGAGGCGACCCACACTGGTTGTTATAGGGGAGTTAAGTCCTCTTTCCAGCATCTTAGCCAGGATTCTGCGCTCCTGAGGTGTAAAAGAGGCGATGGGGGGGAACTCTTCCATCTCTAAAGTGGCGTAGCCATAAAGTTCCCACAGAAGGGCTAAGGCCACTCGGCGAGGTTCTTTCACAGCAGCTTCGCCTCCAGGCAACCTGAAAGGCCGCAAATGAGCTACCCTCTGAAAGCTTGAGGTATCTCCCAGGAGGAATTCCCCTCCCCATATAGTCCCATCAAGCCCATACCCGGTACCATCCCAGGTAACTCCCAGGGCCTCTCCTTCCACCTGGTTTTCCGCAAGGCATGAGGCCAGGTGGGCGTGGTGGTGCTGGACCGGGATCAGGATTGTATCCGAATGGCTTTTAGCCCAGAGGGTGGAAAGGTAATCCGGGTGGAGATCATGGGCTATGGCCACAGGAGTTACTTCGTATAAGCGGAGGAAATCAGCTATCACTTTCTCAAAAGCCTGAAAGGCTTCCAGGGTTTCAAGGTCTCCAATGTGCTGGCTTATGAAGACCTGATTTTTTACACTCAAAGCTATGGTGTTCTTAAGGTGTGCTCCCACAGCCAATATAGGGGGGACAGGGTGCGATAGGAGCACGGGTAGGGGGGCATATCCCCTGGCCCGGCGCAGGAGGCGGGGCTTCCCGAGCAGTAACCAGGCAACGCTGTCATCCACATGGCGGACTATGGGACGATTGTGGACGAGGAAAAGCTCGGCGATGTGGCCGAGGCGTTTTAAAGCTTCTCCCTCATCGGTACAGATGGGCTCATCTGTCAAGTTGCCACTGGTAGCCACTACCGGGAAATCTATTTCCCGCAAAAGAAGGTGATGCAGGGGAGTGTAAGGCAACATTATGCCCAGGTAAGGATTTCCCGGAGCTACCTCTTCGGCCACGGGGGCCCCAGGTTTTCGAGGCAGGAGAAGGATGGGCGTTTCCGGTGAGGTCAAAAGGGCTTCAGCTTCGGGAGTAAGTTCGCAAAGGAGGCGAGCTTGCTCCAGATCCCGAACCATTAGAGCGAAAGGTTTATCTCGTCGGGGTTTTCTCTCCCTCAGACGCTGGATAGCCCGGGAATTGCGGGCATCCACCATAAGGTGGAATCCACCAAGGCCTTTCACTGCCACTATTTTACCTTCGCGCAGGGCTGCTGCTGCAAGGCGCAGAGCTTCATCTCCTGAAGCCAGCATTTTCCCCCCGCTATCCCATAACTCCAGATGCGGCCCACAAACCGGGCAAGCGTTGGGCTGAGCGTGAAAGCGGCGGTCAGCCGGATTATGGTATTCACTGGAGCAATCTGGGCACATGATGAATTTGCTCATGGAAGTATTGGGCCTGTCATAAGGAAGGGAATGGATTATGGTGAAACGTGGGCCGCAATTGGTGCAATTAGTGAAAGGGTAGCGGTAACGGCGGTCAGCCGGGTTAAGTATTTCCGCAAGGCAATCAGGACAGGTAGCAATATCGGGGAGAACAAGGGTGGTCTTTTCTCCTTCTTCCAAGCTGTGTTGAATTTCAAACCGGGTATAGCCAGCGGGCTCGAGCCAGGAGACTTCCAGAGTGTGGATTATAGCCCTCGGAGGTTTCTCAAGCGGAAGCCTTCTGAGGAATTCCTCTAGCAAGGCTCTTTCTCCCTCTACTTCAATCAATACCCCTCGGGTATCGTTTATAACCCAACCTGTGAGGCCAAGGCTGGTGGCAAGCCTGTAAACGAAAGGGCGAAATCCAACTCCCTGGACAGCTCCTTTGACCTTTACAAGAAGGCGCTTCTTAGTTTCGTCAGCAGCCACTTAACCCACTCCTCAAAGCCCTGACCTGTCTTGCAGGAAAGGGGGAAAATGGGGGCTTCGGGGTTAACCATAAATATCCCCCGTTTGAAATGTTCCGTGTCAAAATCAACAAGTGGCAGAAGGTCAATCTTGTTCAGGATAACGACGTCGGCTGCGGTGAATATATCCGGGTATTTATAGGGCTTGTCCTGCCCTTCGGGAACGCTGGCAATTACAACGTTAAGGTGAGTGCCTAAAGGGAAATAAGCGGGGCATACAAGGTTGCCCACGTTTTCCACGAACAGCAGGTTTATTTCTTTGAGGGGCAATTTGCTCAGGGCTGAGCGGACCATAGGGGCATCCAGATGGCAACCCCCTCCAGTGTTAATCTGGACAACCGGTATTCCTCTGGAAGCGATGATCTGGGCATCCAGGCTGGAAGCCACATCGCCTTCAATAACTCCAGCCTTGATGTCTCTGGGGATGCGTTCCACAGTGGCCAAAATTAAGCTGGTTTTCCCCGCTCCGGGGGAAGCCATGAGGTTCAGAGAAAAAATTCTCTCCGAATCAAACATTGCCCTGTTTTCAGAAGCCACTTGATCGTTAGTTTTCAGTATTTCCTTCATCAGAGGGATTTTCATCGCTTTTCCCCTTGGCTAAGTGCTCCTAAATGCGGTATACGTGCGGCAACCTGGATATGCCAGCATCCAATCATAAAAACGCCCCTGGGGGGAATCGAACCCCCGCACACGGCTCCGGAGGCCGTTGCTCTATCCACTGAGCTACAGGGGCAATTATATTTTAGCACAAATCCTTTCTTCTTTCAAGCGAAGCAAGCCGGAATTGACACATGGCATTCGCTCTGGTATATTATTTCTTGGAGGGATGGCCGAGTGGACGAAGGCGGCGGTCTTGAAAACCGCTGTGGGTAACTCCCACCGTGGGTTCGAATCCCACTCCCTCCGCCTTTTTTATTTTTGTTAAGGAGGCCTGAAATGGATTTCTGGAAAGTAATAGAAGAAAGGCGCAGCGTCAGGGATTTTCTCCCCAATGAAATCCCCGAGGAGGACATCAGGAAAATTCTCCTGGCAGCTATAAGGGCTCCCTCGGCTGGAAACAGGCAACCATGGCACTTTTACGTGGTCAGAAACCCTGAGGTTAAGAGAGGACTTGCCCGCGCTGCTCTGGGTCAGGAATTCGTGGCCAAAGCCCCGGTAGTGATTGTCGTATGCGCAGAGCCTGCACGATCGGCAGCCAGATACGGTTCCCGGGGCTCAGAACTCTATTGCCTTCAGGACACAGCCGCCGCTACTGAACATATTCTTTTAGCGGCCACAGCCCTCGGCTACGGGAGCTGCTGGGTTGGGGCTTTCAATGAAGCGGAAGCGGCCGCTGTCCTTAACCTCCCAGCAGGTTTACGGCCAGTAGCCATAATACCTATAGGAAAACCAGGCCGCGAGCCTTCTTCTCGCACCCCAAGACGACCTCTGGAAGAGGTCTGCACTTTTGTTTAGGCTTCCGCTTGGCTTTTGCCTTGCTTTTCTTTTTGCTTTATAATCTCCTCAGGCATCCTTGAAGGAGGTTCAAGTTATGGCACTTCTTTCCCTTAAGGGAGTTTTCCCTGCTCTGGTAACACCCTTTGATCGGGAGGAAAAGGTAAATGAAGAAGCCCTCCGCAAACTTGTGCGGTATCTCATGCCCAATGTGGATGGCTTCGTCCCGGTGGGCACAACGGGAGAGTTCGTTTACATGAGCCACGAGGAAAGGAGAAGGGTTCTGGAAATCGTTATAGATGAAGTAAAGGGGCAAAAACCTGTTATCGCCGGGACAGGAGCCGCTTCAACCCAGGAGGCTATAGTTCTGGCCCGTGAAGCCCAGAAGATTGGCGCCAGCGCTTGCCTTGTAGTTACCCCTTACTTCCTTCGGCCATCCGAAAAAGGCATATTCAGGCATTTCTATGAAATTGCTAAAGCCGTGGACATCCCGATAATTCTTTACAACATTCCGCAAACTACCGATGCCTATTTGCCCCGCCGGGTGATAGAAGACCTGGCTGATATTCCCAATATTGTGGGCTTGAAGGACTCTTCTGGCAACCTTGCTTACATGATGGAAATCCTGGAATATTGTGGTGACCGGATTCAGGTCCTTGTGGGGCACGATGAGATAGTAGTGGGAGCGCTGGCTGCGGGGGCCTCGGGCATGATCCTGGCTTCGGCCAATGTTTACCCTGAAATCTGGCAGGAAATCTTTAAAGCAGTGCGGGAAGGTGACTTGATCAAGGCCAGGGAACTGCAGTTCCGGGTGCAAAAGCTGAGCCGGATTTTCACACGCTATGGTGGTGCAGTAGCGGTAAAAGCAGCCCTAAATATGATGGGTTTTGATGTTGGCAACCCTCGCCTGCCCCTTAAAGGAGTAGGGGGCGCTCTGGTCCACGAAGACAGGGCTGAAATCCGCCTTGAGCTGGAAAAACTGGGAAAAATAATGCCGGAGGAAGTGGTCTTTCACGATAGCGCCGTTCCCCTTAAGGAACGTTTCCGGGAGATAGGCATCAGCCCTGAAGATATTGAAAGGGAAGGGCTGAGGGTAGGGGTTGGAGAAGCCGGGGAGAAGCTGGAAAAAGCCAAGGTTGAACTTGTAGCCGGAAACCGCAATGGTGTCCTGGGCGAAGCTTACGCTTATCAGCTCACATATCCCCTGCCTTACCGCGAAGCCCTTACTGCCATCCTAGAACCAAACCTTACCGTTCGCCCCCCTACCCTTATAGTGCCCACGGTGGAATTGCGCAACCTGCGCCAAGCCAACATGGTTTATGGGCCGACCCAGGCTGCCGTTGCCAAAGCAGTCGCTGATTCGCTGGAGGAAGGGGTTATCCCCCGGGAAGCTGTGGATTCCGAATTAATCATTGCCCTTGTTACGATAAACCCCCAAGTTCTGGACCGTCATAAGCTTTACCATAGCGTTTACAAAGCAGCCAAAGAAGCCATTAAAATGGCCTGGAGGTAAACCTTGGAAACCATGGTAGTTATCCCCACGTATAACGAAGCTGAGAACATTCCCAAGCTTGTAGGAGAACTTTTCGCCCTGGGCGTTCCGGACCTCAGCATTTTAATCGTAGACGATAATTCCCCCGATGGCACCGGAGAAATAGCTGAAGAGATAGCCTCAAGGCATCCAGACGTTGTCCACGTGATAAAAAGGCCCGCCAAAATGGGCCTTGGCACAGCTTATATAACAGGCTTCCGTTACGCTTTGGGCCGGGGAGCTCGTTACATAATCCAGATGGATGCAGACTTTTCTCATTCCCCTTCCTACATCCCAGTAATGCTGGATAAAATACGGGACTATGATGTAGTCATAGGCTCCCGGTATGTGCCGGGCGGTAGAGTGGATGAACACTGGGGCCTGAGCAGGGTTCTTTTAAGCTGGTGGGCTAACGCTATTTACATTCCTTTAATCCTTGGCCTCAGGATTAAAGATGCCACCTCCGGTTTCCGGTGCTACCGCCGTGAAGTTCTGGAAACCATTGACCTTGCCGGAATCCGCTCCAACGGTTATGTTTTCCAGGTTGAAATGTCATATCTATGCGATAAGTTAGGGTTCAGGATAGTTGAGATCCCCATCTACTTTGAAGACAGGCGCATAGGAAAATCCAAGATGGATTTACCGGTGAAGCTTGAGGCTGCCATCAGAGTGTGGGAAATAAAGTGGCGTTACCGTCATCTCAGAGCAGTTAGCAGGGAGGCGCAATGAACTGGTTCATAATGGCTCTGATTTTCCTCAGTCTATCCCTGATCGCTCACGAGTTCGGGCACTTTCTCCTGGCTAAAAGAAACGGGGTAAAGGTTGAGGAATTTGGAATTGGCTTTCCTCCAAGGCTCATACCTCTGGGACGATGGGGTGAGACCGTTTTTTCCCTTAACGTTATACCCTTCGGGGGCTTTGTGAAAGTGGCAGGTGAGGACGATCCCTCAGTAGAGGGAGGACTTGCCTCTAAACCCAAGGGGGTCAGAGCTCAAGTCCTCCTGGCTGGTGCAGCCATGAACCTGCTTCTCGCTTTTCTTCTCTTTTCCGGGGCTTTCATGAGCGGTTACCCTTATCCCCTATACCAGGTTAAGGTCTTTGAAGTAGCCCCGGGTTCCCCTGCTGAGGCGGCAGGAATAAAACCTGGAGACATTATCCTTTCAGCTGATGGGGTTAACTTCCGCGAACCTGAAGAGCTTTCCGCTTACACTGATGCACATCTTGGGCAAGAGATCACCCTTCAGGTTAAGAGGGGGGAAGAGATATTCAGCGTTAAGGTGGTCCCCAGGCCTTCTCCTCCCCCCGGTGAAGGGCCAATGGGGATTAAGATAGGCATGGCTTATACTAAAAAGCCAGCTTCACTCCCCATAGCTGTGACTATGGCAGCTTTGAGCATTATAAAAGCTCTGCTCCTCATCATTACGGTTCCGGTTCAAGTTATCCTGGGCTTACTTCCCATTTCCGTTCTGAGGCCTGTGGGACCGGTAGGGGCTGTTCAGATGATGACGGATGTGGCTGAGCAAAGCTCTCTTATGGGATGGTGGTACCCATTTTTCTCCGTTGCCGCCCTCCTGAACGTAGCCCTGGCTGTAAGCAATCTTCTGCCTATCCCTGGCCTTGATGGGGGAAGGCTTTTATTTGTGGTCTTTGAGGCTATAAAGAAAAGGAGGATTGACCCCCGCAGGGAAAGCTGGGTTCACATGATAGGGATAGCTTTTCTCCTGACTCTGATGCTTGTGATCACGTTCTTTGACATCACGGCCCCTCTCAGAAGTGTGGGGTGGAACATTTTCTGATAAAGCCCATTAGCCCAAGGATTGATGAGGATGAGATGCAGGAAGTGTGGAGCCAGGGTGGCAAAAGGGGTTTCAGTTTGCCCTAAATGTGGCACCCCTCGCTCCCCTCAGGCCGATTATATACGATGCCCCTTTTGCCATCAATTCATAAGCGGAGCTCTTCGCCTTTGCCCCTATTGCGGTGCTGAAGTCCGTGAGCAAGATATACGCTGGGGGATGATAGCTTTCAGTTTACTATTTGGGGTATTATTGGGCCTGGTCTTTTACCTCCTTATACCTCCGGCTATCGCTAACCTGATCCGAAGCGATTTTCAAAACATGGCTCGCAGGCTTTCACCTCCGACCTCTACACCCACTCCTTCTCCAACTTTAACATTTACTCCGACCCCTACCTTTACTCCCACTCCTACTTTCACCCCTGTTCCGACCCCTACCTTTACTCCAACTCCAGCACCTTCACCCACACCTACCTCAACTCCAGAAGCAACGGCTACCCCAACTCCTACTCCGCTTCCCACTCCAACCCCCACGGTGCCTTTTGCCTACCCGGCTCCGGAGCCAATCTTCCCGCCAAACGGTGAGTGGTTCCACGGTGGGAATACAATCATAGAACTAAAATGGAAGCCCCCGGCGGAATTGCCTCCCGGTCATATCTACAGGGTTATAATAAGATACCGCCAGAATGGCAATCCTGTGGAAGTCCCCATTATTTCAGAAAGACCTGGGATCATCGTCCCCTCAAGCCTTCACGCCGCTGCCGACCAGCCTGAACGAGCTTACGAGTGGCAGGTTCAAGTGATATATTTTACGGAGCGGGGGGGCATAGTTCCCCTGAGCCCCTTCAGTGAGCCGAGGGTTTTCCACTGGGATTAAGGAGGCAATCGTGGACAAAATACCCATTCAGTGGAACAAGCTTTGGGATGCTTTCAAAAATATTGCCATCGTGTTCTCCTTCCTCTTCAATTTGCTGGCTTTGTGCGCCGTCATTTTGCTTTCGGATTTGGTCTTCTATAGAGGGCCACAATTTAAAGTTCAGGTGATAAAGCCCAAGGCCGCTAATACTATATCAAACCTTCATCGTCTGGAAAATGCTACCATAACCTTGAATGTTCCCGTAAGCGAGACAATACCCGTAAAGTTCGTATTGCCTGTCCATGCCCGCACCAGAGTCACCACTACAGGTTCAGTCCCTTTAAATACAAGTGCTAACTTTACCCTTCCGGGTGGAGGTGGCTCTATAAGAGGCTCAGTAAGCCTGGCTCTCCCTCCCGGCTTGCAGTTGCCCGTTGAGCTTTACATAGAAGTTCCGGTAAGCCAAACAATACCTATCCAGATGGAAATTCCGGTCTCCGTAAGTGTAAAGGATACAGAGCTTGGAGCCGTGATCCGCGACTTGATAAAGGAACTGGAACCTTTCCTTCGGCTCTTGTCCAAATGAAATGGAGGAAGATAGCCAGAGCCAGAGCTACACTTAAGAGGGAAAAGGGTTTCGTCCTCAAGGATTGGGGAGGGAAAATATCCGTTGCCCTTGTCTATCCCAACACTTATTACGTTGGCATGTCAAGCCTTGGTTTTCAAACCGTTTATCGCCTTTTTAACTCTGAGCCCGATGTGGTTTGCGAAAGGGTTTTTGCCGATCCTCTTTTTATGGACGATGAAGGCCCAATTTCACTGGAATCGCAGCGCCCTCTTATGGACTTTTCGGTAGTGGCTTTTTCTATACCTTATGAGCTTGACTACTTTCAGGTAGCCGAAGCCTTGAAGCGAGCTAACATACCTCTTTTGTCCGCTGACCGTGAAGAGGGCGACCCCCTTGTTATTGCCGGAGGCCCGGCTGTTTCCGCCAATCCCGAACCGTTGGCTTTATTGATAGATGCATTCGTAATAGGCGAGGGTGAAGAGGTTATACCTGAACTGGTGACTGTTTTGCGGGAAAAAATCCATGTTCCTCGTGAAATACTCCTTGAAGCTTTACGGAAAATTCAAGGGATTTATGTCCCTTTGCTCCACGGCTCATCTGACCCTCCGGTGGTCAGGCGATGGGTCCGGAACCTTGACCTTTATCCGGTCCATTCGGTAGTGCTTACGGATAAGACGGAATTCGGCGGAATGTATCTTGTGGAGATAGAAAGGGGGTGCGGGAGGGGCTGCAGGTTCTGTCTGGCCGGGTACATTTATCTTCCATCCAGGGAGCGTTCTGTAGATTCAATCCTGGCTCAGGCAAAAGAAGGTTTGAAATGGCGCAAGACCATAGGACTTGTGGGTTTTGCGGTTTCGGATTACTCAAGGATGGAGGAGCTTATAGAGGGCCTTCTGGCCCTGGGAGCTGGGATTTCCACTTCCTCCTTGAGGGCCGAATCCGTGACCGAAAGGCTGATTGAGGCTCTGGCCCGTAGCTCTTCCACTATAACTCTGGCCCCTGAAGCCGGCTGTTTTTCACTTCGCAGGATTATTGGCAAGCCTATCCCAGAAGAGGACATCCTCAGAGTAGCGGAACTGGCGGCAAAGTATGGGATACGCAGGCTCAAGCTTTATTTCATGGTTGGCCTTCCACGGGAGAAGGAGGAAGATTTAAAGGCGGCAGGAAGTCTGGTGGGGGAGATCCTGAAAAGGTTTGAGGGAGAAATAGTGGTGAACATTTCCCCATTTGTCCCCAAGCCTCACACTCCGTTCCAGCGAATTGCTATGATCCCGGAAGATGAGTTGGAGAGGCGCATAAAACTTTTGCGCCGATTCCTGAGCAAGCTTAAGGTTAAAGTGCGCTCCGAAAGCCCAGCCTGGTCTATAGTTCAAGCAACCCTGAGCCGGGGCGACAGGAACACAGGCTTAGCTCTGGTAGAAGTGATTGAAGGCCAGGAAAAAGTTACCCCTGCTCGCTGGAAGAAAGCTTTGGAAAAGGCAGGGGTGGAAATAAGTAAAATTCTTGGCCCCTGGCTCGCAGGGGAAATCCTGCCCTGGGAGAAAGTGGTAGCGGTGCACTGAAGGCTGGTATTTCTGCTTTGCGCAAGCTCTTATTTTACCAGCACAGGCGGAGGTCAACAATGAGCTTCTATGCTGAATGGCAAGGGAAGTGGGCCTCTTTTAAAGCCATTGGTTATTTCTGCTCCTATGTCCCCGAAGAATTGCTCATAGCCGCAGGATTTAATCCCATCCGCATATTGCCGGGCGTAACCGATGCTTCTTTATCCCAGACTCACCTTCAAAGCTACACTTGTTATCTTTCCAGAGCCTGTCTCCACCGCGCTCTAATGGGGGAGCTGGATTTCCTTTCAGGGGTAATCTTCGCTCACACCTGCGATACAATGCAGGGGCTTGCCGATATCTGGCTTCAAGCCCGCCCGGGGACTTTTGTGGAAACGTTCAATTTCCCAACCGTCCTTAATTCGGAGAAAGCCATCCATTACACCATTGCCGAATTAGAGCGCTTGAAGAAGCGCCTGGAGGATTTAACGGGCAAGACCATTGAGGAGGAAAGCTTAAGAGAGGCGATAAAGCTCGTTAACAAGAAACGTACCCTTCTTCAGTCCCTGGCTTCAAAGCGTGAGAAGCTTCCGGCTTCCCTTTATTTCCGGATCGTAAATCAGGCCATCACCATGCCTGTGGAAGAAGCCATAAATTTTCTTGAAACTGTAGGACTGGAACCGGAGGAAAAGCCTCAAGACAAAATCCGCATCCTGCTGGCGGGTTCAACCCTTGACGATATGGTTCTGGTGGAATTTGTGGAAGAAAGCGGGGGGAAAATAGTTGAAGATGACTTCTGCAATGGCACCCGTTATTTCCAGACCTTAGCGGATGAAACGCTCCCGCCAATGGAAGCTATTGCCAGGCGCTTGATGGAAAGACCTCTTTGCCCCTGCAAATTTTTGCGCACCGGAGCTTATTCCCGAAGCCTCATGGAAAAAGCCTATAAGGTTCAGGCCCATGGGGTAATTTTGATCCGGCAAAAATTCTGCGATCCCTGGGGCTGGGAATTCCCTCTAATGCAATCGGTTTTCAGGGAAAAACAGATACCTTTGCTTATGGTGGAAACAGAACAACCGGGGGCTCCCGGCCCTGCTGCCACCAGAATCCAGGCCTTCCTGGAAATGCTTAAAGGAGGATAAAAATGACCGGAGGATACCTTGGCAAGATCCTTGTAGTGGATCTGAACAGCGGACAATGGAACACGGAGCCATTAAAGGAGGAGTATGCTTCCCGATTCCTTGGGGGAGGGGGACTCGCTTGCCGTTACCTCTATGACCTTGTTAGCCCTTCAACTGACCCCCTTGGCCCTGAAAATCCCCTCTTTTTCATAACTGGTCCCCTGGTAGGAACAAGAGCACCTTCCTGCGGGCGTTACACGGTTTGTTTCCTGTCCCCCCTTACCAGGATATGGGGTGAAAGCAACGCCGGAGGTTTCTTCGGCCCTGAATTGCGCTTTGCTGGCTTTGATGGAATACTCATCCAGGGTCGTGCTCCTGAGCCCGTTTACCTCTGGATTTACGATGGCAAAGTGGAAATAAGGTCTGCGTCCCACCTTTGGGGCCTGGATACTTACAGGGTTCAGGAGGCCATCAGGGAAGAGCTCCGGGAGCCGAGGGCCAGGATAGCGTGCATTGGGCCGGCAGGGGAAAACCTGGTGAAGCTGGCAGCCGTCATTAACGATAACGCCAGGGCTGCCGCCAGGGGTGGGCCCGGAGCAGTTATGGGCTCCAAAAACCTCAAGGCTATCGCAGTGAGGGGTTCCGGTTCCGTCCCCCTTCACAATGAATCCGCCTTCAATGAAGTGGCCCGGGAAGCCAGGGATTGGGTTAAGGAAGATTTCACCGCTCAGCTTTTCCACACCGGAGGCACAGCCTTCTGGATGGACCTGGGCCATGAGTTTGGCGATGTCCCGATAAAATACTTCACGAAAGGCTATTTTGAGGGGGCAAGGAACCTCAGCGGCGCTACCATGGCTGAAACGATCCTCGTCAAAACCAGCGCTTGCTACGGCTGTCCCATAGCTTGTGGTCGGGTTATTGAGGTCAAAGAAGGGCCTTATAAGCTTCCGGTAACGGAGGGCCCCGAATACGAAACCCTTTGCTCCCTGGGAACCCTCCTGATGGTTGATAATCTGGCAGCGGTCTCCTATGCTAATTATCTCTGTAACTCCTTCGGCCTTGACACCATCTCCACCGGAGTTACCATCGCTTTTGCCCATTACCTCTTTGAGAAGGGAGTGGTAAGCGAAAAGGAAGTGGGTTTTGCTCTCAGGTGGGGTGAGCCTGAGGGTGTCATCAAACTTATAGAGCTGATGGCCCGGAAGGAAGGCTTTGGCTCTGTTTTGGCCGAAGGGGTCAGGGCCATGGGGGAACGCTATGGTTTACCTGAAGAGGCAGCTCATGTTAAGGGGCTGGAGATACCGATGCACGAACCAAGGGCTTTCTTCGGAAGTGGACTGGCTTATGCTACATCGCCCCGGGGAGCCTGCCACATGCAGGGGGACCCTTACGGTGTGGATTCCGGAGCGGCTATTCCAGAAATAGGCATAATTCCAGGAGATCGCTTCGCCACAGAAGGGAAAGCCTGGATGGTAGCCCGCATTCAGGACTGGCGTGCACTTTATAATTCCATGATAATGTGCCAGTTCTGCAGCCCTGGCCCGGAAAGGATAGCCAGGATGCTTCGGGAGGCTACCGGATGGGATATTGGAATTGACGATCTCTTAAGGATAGGCAGGGATATTTTTGACTTGAAGCGGGCTTTTAATGTGAAAATGGGGGTAACCCGTAAGGATGATAAGCTGCCCTCCTTGCTTCTCCGCCCTCTCCCCGATGGAGGAGCGCAAGGAGCTGTTCCGGATATGGATAAGCTCCTGGCTGATTATTATGCCGAAAGGAAGTGGACAGAAGAAGGCGCTCTCACTCCCGAAAGAATGCGGGAACTTGGCCTTGTGTAAAAAAACCGGGGGACCTTTACTGGTCCCCCGGTTTCAGGCGGTTTAGCCCTTGAGAGCTTCCTGCAGTTCTTTTGTCAGAATAGGCACTATCTGGTAAAGATCGCCAACTATGCCGTAATCGGCCACCTTGAAAATGGGGGCCTCGGGGTCTTTGTTGATGGCCACGATTACCTTAGAAGTGCGCATGCCTGCCAGGTGCTGGGCTGCTCCGGAGATTCCGCAGGCTATGTAAAGCTTGGGGTTAACGGTTTTGCCCGTTTGACCCACCTGGTGGGAGTGGTCAATCCAGCCTGCATCCACGGCCGCTCTGGAAGCACCAATGGCCGCACCAAGGACTTTGGCCAGCTCCCTAAGCACATTGAAGCCATCCGGACCACCAAGGCCACGGCCTCCGGAGACGATGATGTCGGCTTCAGTGAGTTCAATCTCTTCCCCTTCCTTCTTAAGGAAACCAACTACTTTGGCCCGGATTTGGCCTACGTTTACAGGGATCTTCTCCACTTCAGCCTTGCGGGATGTGTCGGGCTCAAGGGGTGGGAAAACGTTGGGCCTTAGGGTTGCCATCTGAGGCCTGCTCTTGAGCTTTATGGTTTCAATGGCCCTGCCTGCATATATGGGCCTGGTAATGAGAAGTCTACCATCACCATCCACGCTAAAGCCCGTGCAGTCTGAAGCCAATCCCACCCCAAGGCGGGTCGCAAGGCGAGGAGCCAGGTCTTTGCCGTTGGTGGTCGCTCCAATGAAAACCACATCGGGCTGAACCTTCTTTATAAGATCGGCCAGGACAGCGGTGTAAGCTTCGGCGGTGTAGAGCTGGAGGGCCGGGTCATCGGCCACGTAAACCTTATCGGCTCCGTGCCAGGCCAGTTGCTCAACAAGTCTTTCCACCCCTGAACCAAGGAGAACGGCCTCCACTTTGCCGTCGGAAGCGAGCCTCCGGGCTTCTCCCAGCATCTCAAGGGAGACTTTCCTCAATGTCCCTTCTGATTGTTCTGTTACCACCAGGAAATGTTTCGCCATCTTACACCTCCTCTTAGATGACTTTCGCTTCTTCCCGCAGGAGCCTGACTAACTCTCGGACGGCGGTTTCGGGATCGCCCTGGATGATCTTACCGGCTTTTCGCTCTGGAGGAGGATTCACCACCACCACTTCCCTCTGAGGCGCTACCTCTTCAGGTTTGAGGCCAAGATCAGCCAGGGTCCAGACGGTGTAGGGCTTCTGGCGTGCCATCCTTATCCCCTTGAAGGAGGGGTAGCGAGGTTCGTTCAGACCCTTTTGGGCAGTGATGACGGCAGGAAGGGTGGTTTCTATAACTTCTTTCCCCCCCTCCACCTCTCTTTCCGCCCGGGCTGTCTTCTTATCCTCGGCAATCTCCAGCTTTGTAACCACTGAAACGTGAGGGAGGTCCAGAAGTTCAGCCAGGGCTATCCCTACCTGGGCATTGTCCTGATCCACCGCCTGCTTTCCGCAGAGGATGAGGTCGTAGGGGAGTTTTTTGACCGCTGCGGCCAGAACCCTGGCGGTAGTAAAGGCATCGCTTCCCTCAAGGGCCGGGTCGTTTATGTGGATGGCTTCATCAGCGCCCATGGCTAAACCTGTGAGTAGGGCTTCCCTGGCCCTCTCCGGCCCAATGGTGATAAGAGTGACTTTGCCTTCGCCGAAGCGTTCCTTTATCCTGAGGGCCTCTTCTATGGCGAATTCGTCGTAGGGATTAACCACGAATTGCTTTATCTCTTCCTCCACCACCCTTCCATTCTGGACCTGAATGCGGATTTCGGTATCGGGAACTTGTTTCACGCATACCACTATGTTCATAGCTTACCTCCTTCTCTTGGATTTAGACCAGAGCCTCAACCATGGCCATGGTTTGGGCTGGAGTGAAGTGGCTGAGCTGGATGGCTTTGGATGGGCAAGCTACAGCGCAAGCCCCACATCCTTTGCAAAGGACGGCATTCACTGTCATTATCCTGCGCTTCGGATCCAGTTTGAGGGCTCCGAAGGCGCAGGTGGCCTCGCATAGCCCGCATCCGGAGCATATTTCCGGATCTACTTTGCTGGTGACGGCTTCCACTTTTGCCTTGCCTTGCATAAGATACATGAGGGCTGATGAGGCCGCCGCTCTGGCCTGCGCCACACTATCGGCAATGTCTTTGGGCCCCTGACAGGCCCCGGCCAGGAATATCCCATCGCTGGCGGTGTCCACGGGCCTCAGTTTGGGGTGAGCTTCGGCCAGGAAACCGTCAGCGCTGCGGGCGAGCTTCAGAAGGAGGGCTACATCCTCGGTCTCTTTCCTCGGCACGAGCCCCGTGGCCAGGACTACAAGGTCGGCTTCCACTTCCACAGGGCGGCCCAGGAGGGTATCATCGGCCCGGACTATGAGTTTATCACCTTTGCGGTAGATTTCGGAGACGCTTCCGCGGCGATATAGCACCCCTTCCCCACGGACCCGGTCGTAAAACTCTTCCCCTCCTTTGGTGAAGCTGCGGACATCCATATAGAAAACTGTGACTTTAGCGCCGGGGAGTTTCTCTTTGGCCAGCAGAGCTTGTTTGGCTGTGAACATGCAGCATATTCGGGAGCAATAGGGATTGCCCACAGTTTTGTCCCTGGAGCCAACGCACTGGATGAAGACCACGCTTTCAGGTTTTTTATTGTTTACTATGATTTCCCCACCGGTGGGGCCATCGGGAGAAACCAGGCGCTCAAACTCCAGGGCAGTTATGACGTTGGGGTAACGTCCATAGCCCAGCTCGGGCTTGAGGTGGGCGTTGAAGATGTCAAACCCGGTAGCCACTACTATTACCCCGAACTCCCGTTTCAGTTCTTCCTCTTTCTGGGAAAAGTCAATAGCATCCTCAGGGCAAGCGGCCACGCATGGTGGAGTCTCGCTTTCCCCGCATTTCCCTTCTTTAAGGTAAAGGCAATGTTCTGGGTCCACAACATAAACGGGAGGATAGGCCCCGGCAAAGGGGAGGTAGATGGCAGAACGATAGGAAAGCCCGGCATCAAATTCGTTGAGGATCTTGCCAGCCAGGACACAGGCTTCAGCACACTTTCCACAGGCAGTGCAGCGGTCGGCCCGGATATAGCGTGGTTTTCTAAGGATGGTGGCCTTGAAGTTGCCAATGTATCCTTCAATCTGCTGGAGGGTTGAGGAGGTCAGGATTTCAATGTTGGGGTGGGAACCGACCTGCTTTATCCTCTCGGTCAGGAGCTGGCGAGCATCTTCCATGGCGGGGAAGGTCCGGGAAAGCTGGGCCATCCTTCCCCCAATGGTAGGCTCTTTCTCTACAAGGTAGACTTTATATCCAGCCTCGGCAATGTTGAGGGCAGCAGTAAGCCCGGATATTCCTCCGCCTATGACTAAGGCAGCGGGGGTGATTTCTACTTCCCTTTCTTCCAGGGGTTCCAGTAAGGCAACTTTGGCCACGGCAGCTGCTACCAGCTCTTTCGCCTTCTGGGTAGCAGCCCGGACATCAGAGTGGACCCAAGAGTTTTGCTCCCGGATGTTAGCCATCTCAAATTGGTAGGGGTTAACTCCTTTTTCCGCCACCACGCTCCTGAAGGTTGGCTCGTGCATCCTGGGGGAGCATGATGCTACCACAACCCGGTTCAGCCCATACTCCTCAATATCCTGTTTGATGAGGGCCTGTCCCGGGTCCGAGCACATGTATGTGTAGTGGCGAGCCACCACCACGTTAGGCAAAGTCTGGGCAAAACGCACCACTTCTTCCACATCAACAGTGGCCGCTATATTTATACCGCAATGGCAGACGTAAACCCCGATTCGCACCGGCATCTCATTTCCTCCGGTTATTTTATCCCAAACTCATCGCCACCAGTTCAGCTATATCCAGGACCTTGAGTTTCTCATCAAGGCCCAGGGTCTTAACGGCATCCTCCAGCATGGCCATGCAGAAGGGACAGGCCACGGCCAGGATTTCGGCTCCGGTATCAAGGGCTTCGCGGACCCTCTCGTGGGAGAGGCGAACTTCTATGTTGGTGCCCTCGGCCCACATTCTTCCGCCACCCCCTTCACAACACAGGCTCCACTCCCTGCACCGTTCCATCTCCACCAGTTCAAGCCCGGGAATGCTCTGGAGAATGAAGCGTGGCTCATCAAAGATTTTATTCTGTTTACCGAGGTAACAGGGGTCGTGGTAAGTCACTTTCCTGGCCACTTCGCCTGTAAGCTTGATTTTTCCATCCTTTATAAGCTCGGCCAGGAACTGAGTGTAATGGAGGACCTGGAAAGGAAGTTCGCCATATTCGTTCTTGAAGGCGTTGAAGCAGTGGGGGGAAAGGGCCACAAGTTTGTCAGCTTTGACTTCGGAGAAAATCTCCTGGTATTGCTCCACAATCCCTTCAAATAGCTCCCTCTCCCCGAGGCGGCGGGCTTCGTGGGCGCAGCAAATTTCATCTTCCCCAAGGATTCCGAAATCTACCCCTGCTGCCTGAAAGACTTTAACCAGGGACCTGGCCACTTTCTGGATGCGCGGGTCATAGGCTCCCATGCAGCAGGGGAAGAAGAGGACTTCAGCTCCTTCCTCCAGGATGTATTTGACTTCAAGCCCTTCGGTCCAGAGGGCTCTGTCCTGTGGAGGCATGTTAAGGGGGTTGCCCCTTACAGTTATGCTCTTAAGAGCATCCCTTACGGTGGAAGGTATGCGGCCGCTTTCCACAAGGGCTCCTCTCAGGGTTATCACCAGCCCGCATGGATCCACTCCCTTGGGACACCGTAGAGTGCAGGTCTTGCAGGTAGTGCAATCCCAGAGCTCCTCGTGGCTTTCCGGGCTCATGGTATCGGAAATGAGGGACTCGTAGATAAGGCGGCGGATATTAAGGGACGTCTTGAGGGATACCGGGCATCCCCCTGTGCATTTGCCGCACTGGATGCATTCCCTCAAAGTTAGTTCATGGATATATTCGCTGGTCTGGACTGGGCTCATGAGTTTACCTCCTGCCTCATTTGCTTTGACAGCAATACAAGAGCAGCGGCGGCTGCCGCTTTGGCATGGGCTACTGCATCAGGGATATCTTTAGGGCCTTGCGCGCAACCCGCCAGAAATATCCCGGGACGGCTGCTTTCCACAGGGTAAAGTTCCCGCTGTGCTTCGGCGAAGAACCCCTCCTCACTCCTGGCGATCCCAAGGATTTCCGCTAACCTATCGGAATCGCTCCTGGGCTCAAGGCCTGTCGCTAAAACGACCATATCGGCCTCAACCTCTACAGGGCGGCCCAGGAGGGTGTCTTCTGCCCGTACCACAAGCTTATCCCCGCGCTTGTAAATCTCCGAGACCATACCCCTGCGGTATATTACCCCTTCTTCCCTGACCCTGTCGTAAAACTCTTCAAACCCCTTGCCGAAAGCGCGCACATCCATGTAGAAGACCGTGACTCTGGCATCGGGTATCTTTTCCCGGATCAGGTGGGCTTGCTTGGCTGTATACATGCAACAAACCCTTGAACAATATGGGTGGCCGACAGTTTTGTCCCTTGAGCCCACGCACTTTATGAAGACCACTTCCTTTGGCTCTTTACCATCAACCTTTATCTTGCCTTTGGTGGGGCCGGAAGCGGATACAAGCCTCTCAAACTCCAGCCCGCTCAGCACATTGGGATAGCGTCCGTAGCCAAGCTCAGGTTTGCGGCGGGCATCAAACTGATCGTAACCGGTAGCCACAATTATTGCTCCCACTTCTATTTCCAGGATTTGCTCCTCCATTGAGTGGTCTATGGCCCTGGCCTGGCAGGCTCTAACGCATTCCATGCAGAGGGAACATATAGCACAGTTAAGACAGCGTTCAGCCTCGGCCATTGCTTCATTCTCTTCAAATCCCTGTTCCACTTCCTCAAACCCCTTGACTCTTTCATCTGGAGGCAATTTCTGGACTTCATGCCTTGGCTTTGTGGAAGCGCGCCGCTCCAGGGGGAAGGAGCGGAACTGGCTCTCAACTTCCTCTAAGGATACCACGTGCCAGGAAGGTTCGGAGATCTCCACCTTTTCTCCCCTGAGGTACTGGTCTATGGCCAGGGCAGCTTTCTTCCCCTGAGCGATGGCTTCTATAACCGTGGCAGGGCCGATGGCGGCATCGCCAGCAGCAAAAACTCCCGGAATGCTGGTCTCCATAGTGGCCGGATTGAACTGAATGGTCCCTCCCTTAGTGATTTCAACGGCAAGTCCTTCGCCCTCCACCATCTGACCGATGGCCGGGATAACGGTATCGGCCTCCACCACGAACTCACTTCCCTCAATGGGGATTGGGCGGCGACGGCCCGAAGCATCAGGCTCTCCCAGTTGCATCCTTATGCATTCAACTCCCGTGACCCGGCCATTCTCCCCCAGGATTCGGGTCGGGGCTACCAGGAACTGGATCTCAACCCCTTCCGCTTCGGCATCGGCTACTTCCCATGGGCTGGCGGGCATTTCGGCCCTGGATCGCCGGTAGAGAATTGTGACTTTCTCCGCTCCCAGGCGGCGGGCGATTCGGGAGGCATCTATTGCCACGTTCCCACCGCCTATCACCACCACTTTATTCCCTATCTTTACTGGCTCGCCCAGGTTAACTTTCCGGATGAACTCCACCCCCGGGAAGACTCCTTCCAGCTCTTCTCCCTGGATATTGAGCCTGAGGCCTTTGTGGGCTCCCACCGCCAGGAGGACGGCATCATGCTTCTGGCGTAGCTCTTCAAGGGTTATCCCTCCAGGCCCAACCCTGGTATTAAGCTTTATATCCACTCCCAGGCTCTTTATGCGTTCAATTTCCTCATTGAGGATGTCCCGGGGCAGGCGGTATTCGGGTATACCGACTGCCATCATCCCGCCGGCTACGGGGAGAGCTTCGTATACAGTTACTTTGTAGCCCCACAGGGCGAGGAAATAAGCGGCGGAAAGGCCTGCTGGCCCTGCCCCTACTATTCCCACCGAGCGCTTCTCAGGTATTCCATCCCTGGGAGGTATATGGGTCTTACGGATTATCTCCAGGACTTCTTCCCACAGGCCGTTTTCCCGGACATAATCGGCAGCGAAGCGTTTGAGGAGGCAAATGGAAACGGGTTGATCAACGTGGTTTCGGTTGCAGGCCTGCTCGCATGGATGGGGGCAAACCCTTCCCAGAACCCCCGGGAAAGGCACGGTTTTGTAGATGAGGGCGAGGGCTTCCTTGAATTTCCCTCGCGAGATAAGGGCAACGTAACCCTGTACGTCAATGTGGGCGGGACAGGCATCTTTACAGGGCGCTATACCCCGTTTGTCAATTACATATTTGTTGGGAACAGCCTGGGGGAAGGGGATGTAAGTGGCATGGCGCATGCCTCTTTCCATATCAAACTCATTGGGGACCAGGACCGGGCACTCTTTGGCACAATCCCCGCAGGCAGTGCACTTGCTTTCATCCACATAGCGTGGCCTTCGGCGAAGGCGAACCCTGAAATTTCCAGCTTCTCCTTCAACGGAAGTGACTTCGGCTAAAGTGATGAGTTTTATGTTGGGATTGCGGGCCACCTCCACCATCCTGGGAGTCAGGATGCACGCCGAGCAATCCAAAGTGGGGAAGGTTTTATCCAGCTGGGCCATGTGCCCGCCTATGCTGGGTTCCCTCTCCACCAGGTAAACCGGGAAACCGGCATTGGCTATATCCAGCGCTGCCTGAATTCCCGCTATTCCTGCTCCAATTACAAGGGCAGCAGGCTTTTCCCTCATTTTCCCCCCTTTACTTCAAAGTTTCACCCAGTTCCACAAACTCCCTTTCCTGGAAAGTCTGGACCGGGGCAGGCTCCTCAAGGCTTCTTCCGGGAACATAATTGAACAGGGCTTGCACCTCCTCACCGACGCTCTGGAAGGCCAGGGCAACGTCAATATCAGCAGGGCAAGCGCTTGAGCAGAGCCCACACCCCACGCATGAAGTCACCATGTGGTTCATCCTGGTCAAGTGGAACAGGAGGTATTCTGGAGGCATCTGGATAGCTCCTTTTTTCTGAGCCCAATCAAAGAATCGGTCTGATTCGTGCTCAAAGACAGGGGTCCGGAATACGCATTCCCGGCAGTAACAGATAGGGCATATACCCATGCAATTGTGGCAACGGATGCACCTGGAGAACCAGCGTAACAGACCCTCAACCCCTGTACCCTCTTTCGCGAACCGGTCAATTTGCCTTTTCCTTTCAGCTTTCCTGTTCTCCAGGAGGGAGCGGATGGTTTCTTCCCTGTGGGTGGAGGGTGAATCTGAGGTTAGGCCGATTTTTTCTGCCAGCTCATCCTGCACTAAAATGGGCAATCTATTTCCATCAAATCCCATAAGCCCTATGGTTATGGCGGCAATAGAGGGGTCTGGGATTGGGTAAATGCACATCCTGCAGGCTTCTCTCAGGGTTTGGTTAAGGGGTAGTTCCCCTCTGGCTAGGCTTTCCAGCATCTGGGTGGCCGGTTCAACCCCTTTCCGGACCAATTCGCTGTAATCTTTAAGCTCATAAGTTCCCGGGCAATCAATGCCAATGATGATGAGGTTATCAAGCTGAGCCTGCTTGAACTTGACAAGCTCCACCAGAGCCCTTATCTGGCAATTGCGCATTACTGCTCCAAGCTTTATGCGGTTGCCAGTGCGGGTAAGCATGGAAACCACAGTAGCCTCGCTTACGGGCATAAGGGGGGCGAAAGGTTCTGCCTGGGATAACCTGTCGGGCGAAGTAAAAAGGGTAGGGGTTATGCTTTCTCCACCAGCTGTAGGAGCTGGAGCCAGGATAGCTTCTACGACCCCTTTCTCCATGAGGGAACGCAGGAAATCCTGCAATGTCTGGGTCGGGTTTTTTTCAACGTTAAGCCAGGCATGGACCATGGTAATCCTCCTCTTTACATGGCCTGCAGGGTTTTGAAGGGGTTAGGGCCCTTCTCCTTGAGGAAACTGACAAACTCCGTTACAGTATCGGCGAAGAGCTGGCCTTCGCTCGCGCTTATCCACCGTAGCCAAACCCTATCGGGGTCAAGGCCGAGGCGTTCCAGAGTCTTTTTGAGGATAGCCACCCTTCGGCGGGCCTTATAATTTCCGTTCTGATAGTGGCAATCGCCCGGGTGGCAACCTCCTATGAGGACCCCATCGGCGCCCTGGAGGAAGGCCTTGAGCACATAAATAGGGTCAATACCTCCCGAGCACATGAGACGGACTATCCGCACGTTAGGAGGATACTGAATGCGCGAAGTTCCGGCCAGGTCTGCCCCAGCGTAGGTGCACCAGTTGCACACAAAAGCGATGATTTTGGGCTCAAACTCTCCCATTTTCAGCTCCTCCGGCAAAATTAAAACCCCCTGCAACAAAGGAATAACAAACTTATTCCCGGTGCAGGGGGTATGAACTTTTTGGCGGATGTTATTTTAGCATAAAAAGTGAAAATTGACAAGGGTGTAAAGAACAGTTTGGTGTTCCCCGGGTTTTTCAAAAGGGTGGGGAAAGCTAAAGACTCAGGGGCAGGGTAAGATAAAATCGTTGAAAAGCCCTGGCCTGCGCAGGGCCTCGGGAGAAAGCTCAACCAGGGG
>CAZZMI010000014.1:0-31184 GCA_964655275.1 uncultured Anaerolineae bacterium
GCCGCTATCCTGTTCAGGACAAACTCTGGCGGATTTTCCCCAACCGCATTCTTATCAATCATCATGTTGACTATTACCCCGCCTATGGGGATGCCGAAATCCTGGAACCAGTTTATGAAACGACGGATTACAGCAATGGGCAGGGCTTCAGGCAAAGTTACGAAGAAGAAAGCCGTCTTCTCAGGATCAGTAAGTAAAGCTTTAGCCCTATTAATCCTTTCCCTGAATTTAAGCAGGTATTCCATAAGGGGGTCCTTTTCTTCCTTCTTGGTGAAGGACAGAAGTTTGCGGAGGGACTGAGCTTCTTTCCGGCTTTCCACCATTTTATCAACCCAGAGGGAATAAACACTGGACATCCCCAGGAGCCGACGGGCGTTGGCGGTAGGTGCGGTGTCAAAAACGTAGACCTCGTATTCGTCCTTGAACATAATGTCCACCATGTTTTCAAACATGGCCGACTCTTCAAAGGCGGGGTTCATGGTAGCTGATTCCACGAACTCATCGGCCCTTGTCTTTATATCAGCATACTTGAGGAACCACTCAATTTTTTCCCGGATTTCCCTCTTAGAGCGCTCAATAGTGTCTTTGGTGTCAATCTCATAAGCGATGAGGTTAGAAACCCCCTTGACCGGCGTAGGCTTTCCGAAAACATCCTGGTCAAGGAGGCTTGTCAGGCTATGGACGGGGTTTGTGGATGCCAGGAGGGTATGTTTGCCCTGTTCAGCAAACCATAAAGCAGCCGCTCCAGCCAGCACCGTCTTACCCACACCTCCTTTGCCTCCGAAGAAAACATACTTAAGCTTCGGGTGCTCCTGCATAAACTGAAGCATGCCTTTCTCTATCTTTATCATGGCTCCCCCTCCCATTAATCAATCTTGCCGAAAAGGACTTCAGCTACCCGGTGGATCATGTCCAGGCCGGTTATATCCCTCTCAAATTCCGGGACATAGGCCACAATTTGTTGGCCAAATTTCTCCTTTATAGTAGCCAGGTGCTTCTTCTGCATCTCCAGACGGTAACGGAGATACTCCGGTATATTCTGGTGTTCCAGCTCCGGTGGGAGAACGCGGTTGACTATGTAGCCAGAGATAGGCACTTTATACTTGGCGAAAAGCTTAGCGGCCTTTTCCGTGTCCAGAATGGCCATCTCCTCAGGAATGATCACGAAGAAGAAAGCAGTCTTTTCCCGATCGGTCAGGATGCTGGAGGAAGTATTTATGCGGTACCGGATTTCCTGAAGTTCTCGCAGGATTTTATCCTCCTCAAACTCCCTCTTGCGTTGCATAATAGCAGCAACCTTGGAATATTCTTCCATCTCCTGCCTGAGCTTGGTAATTTTATCAATCCACTGGTCGTAAACAGTGGCCATGCTCAGGTAGTATAGGGCGTGGCCAAGGGGCACAAGGTCATAGATATAGTAATCATAGTCGCCCTTGACGACGATATCCACTACCTGGTCAAAGATAGCACTTTCTTCCATGGCTGGCTCGGCAGCAGCTGCTTGAATATATCGCTCCACCTCGTCAGGGACTTTATCCAGCCCATACATATCCAGAATCTTCTGCCTGATTTCATCCTGGTATTCCTTTATGCGTTTATCGGCGTCAATTTCCTGGGCAAAAAGCCCCGGGATTATCTCTACAGCCCCTTTGCCAAAGATATCCCGCTGAAAAATGTCGGAAAGACTCGCCTGCGGATCAACGGAGAAAATCAAAACCTTATAACCCTTTTTAGCCAACCAATAGGCGGTGGCTGCGGAGAGAGTAGTCTTACCTAAGCCACCCTTACCTCCGAATTCAATATAACGCCGTTCAGGGTGTTCCTCAAAGATTTTAGCCAAGCTCATTTTTCACCTCCAAGGCAGAATATCAGGCCAAAGCATCGGTAAGGTCACGCTCTCTAAGCATTCTGCGCTTCCAGGTGGCAATTTGAGGGACAACGTAAGGTAGAATACGCAGTGAATAGTAAGGGGGAAGAATGGGGACGCCCAGCATATCACCCATGGTGATGAGGATGAAGAGATGCTCCATGCTGCCCCTGGTCTTCAGGGCAAACCTGGTCATATCGTGACCTGCCATTCCGTAGAGGAATTCAAGAGCCGAGTCAAGGAACTTCCTGAAACCTTTAGCTTTCTCCTCAGACATAGCGCACCTCCTTTAACCAATTTCTTCAGTAAAAAGTTCAGTAAAATCTCTTTCCCTCAAAGCCCTCCTCTTCCAGGCACCAATTTTGGGCAAAATGTAGGGAAAAAGGCGGAGGGAATAATACGTGGGCAAGACCGGAGCCCCCAGGAGATCCCCAAAGGTTATAAAAATGAAAAAATTCTCCAGTGCTCCGATCTGCTTGCGGAGCTCCATTACCATGTCATAAACAGTCATTCCGTAGAGAATTTCTCCAGCAGTGCGAGCTATTTTGCGGATAAATTCCCTCAAGTTTTTCATTGTTCACACCTTTTGAAAATTATAGCACACTCAAAGGGAAAACACAAATTCCCGTATAAAGTCTGTCCACGTCCAATATGCTGGGAAAAGGAGCACGCAAGATTCCGGGTCTACCCTGCATGCGTCCGCATACAATTTAGCCCTTTGACCGAGTTCCGTCAACCCCTAAAGTGCGGAAAGGCCGGAGCTTTCAAGAGCTGGGTAAGCTATGCAGACACCTCCCAGGATTCTCCTGCGCAGCTTTTCCCCTTCCTCCGGAGGTAGGTTTTCACTCCACACTACCACAACTCCCTGGATGGCTAAACGTATCCCTTCCATAAACATATCAACCAGGTGTACACACCCTTTTGGGCCCCCAAGAAGCCTGGTGACGGTACGCCTTATCCCTCGCTCTACCTTCAATCCTTCCAGTTCCTTTACCCTCTCAAGAGGTTCCCTGCAAACCGGATACGGCGCCCGAGCCATAAAAGCTTTCGCCTCTTTCACCACCATTGCCTCCGGTTTTGAAGCGTCCAGAACCAGATCCATCTCAAGGTGGTGGTAAGGATCCACTAAAGTGCAATGGACCCCCACCAAACGGAAGTCCAGGGGAGATATTTCAACGGTGTAAGTGCGAGGGAAAGTAAAAAGAGCCATATTTCCTCCTTTGCCTTGCGAAAATGGATGTGATAAAATTTTGCCTGAAGAAGTCCTGGAGTGCAAATTTATGCCCATAAAAGTCCTCCCTCCCGAAGTGATCAGCAAGATAGCGGCTGGAGAAGTTGTGGAGAGGCCAGCTTCTGTAGTTAAAGAGCTGGTGGAAAACTCCCTTGACGCCGGCGCTACGGAAATTAAGGTGGAGGTTTTCAGGGGAGGTATAGGACTGATAAAAGTTACTGATAACGGTTGCGGTATACCTTTCCAGGAGGTGGAACTGGCTTTCGCCCGTTACGCCACCAGCAAAATTTCCTCAGTAAACGATCTGTTCGGGATAAAGACTTTAGGCTTCAGAGGGGAGGCTCTGGCCAGCATTGCCGCCGTTTCCAGAGTTACCATGATAACCAGGACCCCGGAAGAATCGGTGGGGGTTCTAATAAAAGTAGAGGGTGGGAAAATCGTTAAAAAAGAGCCGAAGGGGGCTCCGGTTGGGACGATGGTTTCGGTAGAAAACCTTTTTTATAATGTCCCAGCCCGGCGCAAATTCTTGAAACATCCTGCCACTGAAACTGCCCACATTACGGAGGTGGTAGTCCACTACGCCATGGCTTACCCGGAAGTAAAATTTACGCTGTTCAAAGAAGGACAACTATCCTTTCAATCCCCCGGTTCAGGAAACATGAGGGAAGTGCTGGCAAGAGTTTATGGTTCGGAAGTGGCCGGGGCATTTCTGGAGCTGGAGACCGTTGAAGGCTACCTTAAAGTTCATGGTTATATAAGCCCACCATCCCTCCATAAGGCTCAGCGCTCTCACACATTCTTTGTGAACAGGCGATGGGTTCAAGATTCCATTCTGAGCAAAGCTTTGCTGGAAGCTTACCACGGTTTCCTTCCTGCGGGGCGATATCCGGTGGCGGTAATAAGCCTGGAGTTAGACCCCCTGCATGTAGATGTGAACGTTCACCCCACCAAACGGGAAGTTCGCTTCCGCAACCCCGAAGAGGTCTTTCAGGCCCTTCAGAAGGCTGTCCGCCGTGTCCTTCTTAGTTCTCAAAGCTCCTTTGCGGTTTCACCCCGCCCCGTAAGCCCTGTAAAGGGTGAAGGGGAGCAAAAGCCTTTCCCCATACTTCAACCGGAACCCACAAAATCTTCAGAGACGGTTCCCCCTTTGGTTAAAACCTTACCGTTGCTACGGGTCCTGGGTCAGATAAGTTTAACTTACATAGTGGCTGAGGGCCCTGATGGGCTTTACCTTATAGACCAGCACAGTGCCCACGAGAGGGTGATTTATGAAAAACTTAAAAAGGAACGGGGAAGAGCCATCCCCTCCCAGCGCCTTCTGGAACCGGTAACTGTGGAGTTTGCTCCATACCAGAGCGATCTGGTGGAATTTCTGCTCCCTTCACTAAAGGAAATGGGGTTTGATATGGAAGAATTTGGCCCCAATACCTGGATTATAAGGGCCGTACCTGCTCCTTTAGCCAGCCGCGATGTGCGTAAGGCTGTGACGGAATTTATAGAAACCCTGGCTTCGGGAGGGACAGAACACATTGAAGGGGATAAGCTCTTAACAACTCTGGCCTGCCACTGCGCAGTAAGGGCCGGTGACCCTTTATCTATGGAAGAAATGAGGAAACTGGTCCAGGAGATGGAAGCCCTTGATGTAATGCAAACCTGTCCCCATGGCCGTCCCACTGTAGTGCGTATAAGTATTGAAAGGTTGGCCAGAGAATTTGGGCGACTTTAATAAATTGAGGAGGTGAAGAGTATGAAGGAAATCAAGGTGCCCGACATTGTGATAAGCAGATTGCCGCTTTACTTAAGGGCACTGGAGTTAATAGCCCTTGAGGGTAAAGAAAAAGTTACCTCCGCAGAACTGGCCGAAAGGCTTAACATCAGCCCAGCTCAGATCCGCAAAGATCTTTCCTACTTTGGAGGATTTGGAAAACAGGGAAGAGGTTACGAAGTGCAAAGGCTTATATCGGAACTGCGCCGTATCCTCAATGTGCAAAGGGAGTGGGAAATGGCACTGGTAGGGGTGGGCGATCTGGGAAGAGCCCTGGTTCACTACCAGGGTTTCAAAAACAAAGGCTTCCGCTTATCCCTTTTGTTTGACAACAATCCTCAGAAGATAGGCATGAAAATCAACGGTTTGGAAATAATGGACAGCGCTCTCATCCCCAAGATTATCCCGCAGAAAGGGATAAAAATCGCCATAATAGCTGTACCTCCGCAAGAAGCCCAGAAGGTGGCCGATGCCCTGATCTCGGCCGGGGTTGAAGCTATCCTTAATTATGCTCCCGTAAACCTAAAGGTTCCGCCACATGTGAGGGTCCAATATATAGACCCCGTAGTCAGCCTGCAGCATATGACTTACTATCTCCGATAGCCTCAGTCAACTTGCTCAGAATCAAAGAATCCAGGGTTCCCCTGTTTGTCAGGGTTACCAGGATGATTTCTACATCAGAGCGTCGTTTAATGCTTTCTATGAAGGGACCTCCTCCCATGGTTATGGTCCCCAAGACGTGTTTGCCGGAATCCAGGGCTTTAAGCACGGTTTCGCAGAAGCGAGAAGAGAAGCATTCCATCTTGCCGATTTCGTCTATCACGATAATGGCAGCCTCAGGGTGAAGATCGGGGTCTATAGATGGCACAATTAACCGCTCAAAGGTGGATACATCCACCCCATATTTGCTTACATAATATGGGCCTCTAAAATCAACATGGGCTAAGATGCACTTTTTACCTTCCAGGGTCACGGCTTCAAAGCCCAGGCGCCCCTGAGGTCCCCGTATTTCCCGGGTATAAAAACCGGTGGCCGGAACTTCCAGGGCCTCCAAAACTCGCTTGATGATGGTGGTTTTGCCTATACCTGGTTTCCCCGTCAGAAGCAGGTTCATCTCCCACTTCTAAAACGCTGTGTCTTTTCCCACTCTCTCCGGTAAGCGGCCAGCTCCTCCTGAATTCGGGCCTTGTCCCAACCCAATTCCGCTGCCATGAGGTTTGCCACCTCGGCAGCAACGCTCAAGCCTCCATCAGGGGCTTCGTAAAGCAGACGAGTGCGGCGCATCATGAAATCCCGCAGGGTTAGAGCCATTTCATAGTGGATGGCATAAGGTATCTGGGCTTTAAGGTAGGGCAAACCGGAGACAATGGGCTGAGCTAAAGAGGGATCGGCTTGGATAAGTTTTAAAAGGTTGGCCAGCCCGGAACCATAGGAAAAAGCCAGGTAATCCAAAGTTTCGTGATCCAGGCCAGTAACCTCCCTCAGAGCCCGGGAAATTTCTTCAGCGGACAAGCGCTCACCGCCCGGAAGGGTAGATAGTTGGGTCCGGCAACGGGCTACAGGCCGAATGGAGAACTCGCGGAAAAGCTTTTCTGCCGCCCTATTTACCAGGTCGCAGGCCATTTTGCGGTAAGTGGTGAACTTTCCTCCGGCAATGCAGAGCATTCCGCCCTGCGTCTCAAAGATTCGGTGCTGGCGGGAGACTTCATAGGGTGATGTGCCACCTTTAAAGGCCAGCGGCCTAAGAGCAGCGAAGGTGCTTATAACATCTTCCTCCTTTAAAGCAAGGTGAGGAAGGTTGAAGTTAACGGTTTCAAGGAGGTAATCCACATCCTCGGGCCCGGCGTATACTTCATCAGGGCTGCCTTCATAATCTGTATCGGTAGTGCCTATTATTGTGAACTGCCACCATGGGATGAGGAAAACGAAGCGGCCGTCGCGAGGGGAAGAGAGGGTCACCGCATTCCGATGGCCAATCCTTTCCCGGCGCACCACAAGGTGAACCCCTTTGGTGAGGCGAAGGCCCTCGGTATAACCTGGTGATTCCATCGCTAAGACCATATCAGCCCAGGGGCCAGCAGCGTTTACCACTACTCTGGCTTTTACCTCCGTCTCTTTCCCTGAGAGAAGATCACGTGCTGCCACACCCCGCACTTTACCCCGGCTTTTTAGCACCCCTACTGCTTCTACATAATTGGCACATACAGCTCCTGCCTGATGAGCTGCTTTGGCAGTAGCGATGGTTATTTGGCTATCGTTTCCCAGGCAATCGTAGAAGAAAGCAGCACCCCTCAAACCCGATTTTTCCAGAACTGGCTCCACCTCCAGGGCCTCAGCGGAATTCAGTATCCGGTATTGCCCAATGCGGCGGGAAAAAGCCAGAAGGTCGTATAACCACATGCCCGCTCTCAGCTCTAAAAGGCCTATTCCCCGACCTCTGTAAGAGGGATAAATGAAGGGAAGGGGTCTGACCATGTGAGGGGCAAGGCGATTGAGGAGCAGGAAACGTTCTTTGCAAGCTTCGTAAACAAGATCCAGCTGAAAATAGCGGAGGTAACGGAGGCCACCATGGATGAGGCGAGAGGAGCGAGAGCTGGTGCCGCTTCCGAAATCGTTTTTTTCAAGGAGGGCGGTTTTAAAGCCTCGCAAAGCTGCATCCCAGGCTATCCCTACTCCAGTTATTCCTCCACCTATAACCAGGATGTCAAACTCTTCCCGGTTCAAACGTTCAAGGTTTTCCTCCCTTTCCCTGAAAGAGAACTTCATGGATTAACCCCCGGGAAATTTTTCCTCCCAAATGATTATATGCTTTCAATCGCCGAGGCGCAAAACAATTGGCCCGGAACTTAAGGGTGTGGTGCTGGGCTCAGGGGAAACTGGAGGCTCAACCCAAAATAAGTATAATACGCCATGAGCTGCTTTCAAACCTTTTAAAGGAGGACGCCATGAAGGTGTACATTTCGTGCGATATGGAAGGTATTTCAGGAGTAGTGAACCCTAACCAGGCAGGGGAAAACAGGGAAGAATACAATCGCTTCCGCAAGCTCATGACCCTTGAGGTTAACGCGGCTGTGGAAGGAGCAGTAGAAGGAGGAGCCACTGAAGTCCTCGTTAACGATGCTCATGGTTCCATGGACAATCTTCTCGTAGAAGAAATACACCCTAAAGCCCGGCTTGTGAGCGGTTATCCCAAACCTTTGGAAATGATGGAAGGCATAGACGGGGGGTTTGATATAGCTTTCTTCATCGGTTACCACTCCAGGGCTGGAACCCATGCGGGGATCATGGACCACACTTACATGGGCAGAATTGTCTATAACGTTTACCTCAACGGACAGCTTGTAGGTGAACTGGGATTGAACGCTGCTTTAGCCGGAAGATTTGGAGTTCCGGTAGGACTGGTCACGGGGGATGATAAAGTAGTGGAAGAGGCCCGCCAGCTTTTGGGAGAAATCCAGACGGTAATAGTTAAAGAAGCGGTGGGGCGATATTCAGCCCGCTGTCTTCCCCCAGCTGAGGCGAGGGAAAGGATCAGGAAAGCCGCAGCAGCTGCTTTAAAACAAGGAGGAAAGCTTTTCCGTCCTGATGGCCCTTTCGCGCTCAGGGTGGAATTCATAAACAGCGCATATGCTGACATGGCCGAACTAATTCCCGGCGTTCAGAGGATAAACGGACGCACTCTGGAGTTTACACATCATGATTATCTAACGGTTTACAAAGCTTTTAGAGCCATGGTGGGGCTGGCGAGTAAAGTCCTAAGATGAAGTAAGGTGCTTTAGGATCACTATAGCCGCCTCTTTATCCAGGGGTTCGTTATTGTTACCACACTTGGGGCTCTGGATACAGGATGGGCATCCACCTTCACACGGGCAGCTTGATACAAGCTCAAGGGTTACTTCCAGAAGGCGCGGCAGAAGTTCAAAGCCTTTTTCGGCTATCCCTACCCCACCGGGGAAGGCATCGTAGATGAAAATCTGGGCACGTCCCGTATCAGGGTGGCAAGGGGTGGAAAGCCCCCCTATATCCCATCGGTCGCACATGGCAAAAAGGGGTAACATCCCTATGGAGGCGTGCTCTACAGCATGAAGTCCTCCGTGCCAGTCCAGTTTTTTTGCTCTAACCTCCTCTAAAGCTTTCAGAGGCAAATCAATCCATAACCCCACCGTATCAAACACCGAAGGGGGCATGTCCAGAAATTCTACCCCGATAGTGGCTTCGGTATACTGCCGGATTTTCTTGTAAGCGATTACCTGCTGGTAAACCCTCAGGTAGCCCAGGTAAGCTTTAACTCCGTTCACTTCCCGATGTCTTATTGACCTTATTATGTTCACATCGTTTATCTCCCTGGGCTCGGTGTAATAATCCACGTCCACAGGTTTGAGGTAAGCTATCCCTTCATCCAGGTTAAGCTCGGTTACCAAATAAGTTTCCCCCTGGTGGAGGTATATAGCCCCCGGGTGAGCGCGGTAGGGTGCAGATGAGGCTTCAATTTCCTCTAAAACAACGCCCCGGCTCTGGTCTATAAGGCGAACGCTTTTCCCTCCCACCGAGCGAAGGCTTACAAATTCAGCCGGGTAATTGCGGAGTATGTAGAAGAGGCGACCGTAGCGGTTCTGCAGGACTCCCTGCTTTTCCAGCTTTTCCGCGACTTCCCGGAATCCAGGCCCGAAGAAGCTTTCGTCAGAGCTCTCCAAAGGGCGCTCGTAAGCAGCACAGGCCAGGTGTTGCTCCAGGATATAAGGGTTATCGGGGTCAATTAGGGCATTTTCGTGGCTTTTGCCGAAGAATTCATGCGGATGCCGCATAAAGTATTGATCCAGGGGGTTATCAAGGCCTATGAGTACGGTAAGAGCTCGCTTGACCCCTCTGCCTGCCCTTCCTGCCTGTTGCCATGTGCTGGCAATAGTCCCCGGGTATCCCACCAGGACAGTAGCATCCAGAGTTCCAATGTCAACGCCCAGTTCAAGGGCATTGGTGGCAGTAACTCCCAGGAGTTTACCCCCAAAAAGCTCCCGCTCAATCTGACGCCGTTCTTCTGGAAGGTATCCAGCACGGTAGGCTTTTATAAGAGGAATTAGCTCAGGAGAATCGCGAGCGAGAAGTTCCCGGGCGTAGCGGAGGATTAATTCAGCAACTTTGCGGGCCTTCGTAAACACAATAGTCCGTATGCCTTGTTTTATCATCTCCACAAATAAAGTTGTGGCTTCGTAGTTGGGACTGCGGCGAACGGAGCGGGCTAAATCAATGAAAGGCGGATTCCAAAAGACAAAATCCCTTGCCCCTCGCGGAGCCCCATCATCTTCTATAACCGTGACAGGTAGCCCTATGAGTTCCTGGGCGTGCTCCTGAGGGTTGGCAATGGTTGCGGAGCAAAGGATAAATATTGGGCTGGAGCCGTAAAAACGGCAGAGGCGCCTAAGTCTGCGCAGGACGCAAGCCACCTGTGACCCGAATACTCCGCGGTATACATGGGCTTCGTCAATGACGACAAACTTAAGATGGGTCAGAAACGAGCTCCAGAGGTTATGGTTCGGCAAAATCCCTACATGGAGCATGTCAGGATTGGTCAAGATTATGGAAGCGGTTTTCCGCAGCCTATTCCGGGCCGATTGAGGGGTATCGCCATCGTAAGTGCCGAAGAGGATGGGACTGAAGCGGGTCAGTTCGGCCAGGCTCCGTAGCTGATCCTGGGCTAAGGCTTTGGTAGGGAAAAGGTAAAGGGCTCTGGTCCTCCGGTCCTGAATAATAGCTTCCACAACTGGTATGTTGTAAATAAGGGTTTTACCGCTGGCAGTTCCCGTAGAGACAATTACGTTTTCCCCCCGACGTATGGCATTTATCGCCTGAGCCTGATGGGAATAGAGGGCCTTTATCCCCGCTTCCTCAAGAGCCTTTTGAACGAGGGGATGCAGAGGCTTTTCAAGCTCCCCGTAGCGGGCTTCCCGCTCCGGGATCCGCTCAATATGCACTATCTGCCCTCGGTAAAAAGGCGCTTGTTTTATCTGGTCCAGAAAGGAAAAGGAATAAGGCATAGCTATCCCTTTATCAGGATAGCACGGCGAGGCTTTTAAGGCAACCCCTGTGACGGTCCTTTCTTAGGAGAAAGGACTCATCTCCCTCAGTCTTTGCACTATCGGTGGGAGAACTTCCAGGACGTAATCCACATCTTCATCGGTGTTTTCCCGGCCAAGGGTAAGCCTTATGGAGCCGTGGGCATCCTCAGGCGGAATGCCCATAGCCAGAAGGACATGGCTTGGCTCCAGAGAGCCACTGGTGCAGGCAGAGCCACTGGAAGCACAAACCCCTTTAAGGTCAAGCCCCAGAAGGATGGATTCTCCCTCAGCATTCTTAAAGATAAAACTGGCATTATTGGGGAGCCTATTAGTGGGATGGCCTGTAAGGTAGGTATTGGGTATGCGCTCCAGGATGCCCCGGATGAGCTTATCCCTCAAGCGCTTTACATGGGAATTATTAGACTCAAACTCCTCGTAGGCGAGTTTAAGGGCTGTAGCGATTCCTACTATGTAAGGCACGTTTTCGGTGCCGGCTCTGCGATTGTGCTCATGTCCACCTCCGGTCTGCATTGGGAGGAGAGGAGTTCCCTTGCGGACATACAGGATTCCAATGCCTTTGGGCGCATAGAACTTGTGGCCGGAGAGGGACATGAGATCCACATTAAGCTCATCCACATTCAGGCTCAGAGCACCAGCCGCCTGGACAGCATCGGTGTGGAAAGGGATACCTTTCTTGCGGGCAATCTTGCCAATCTCAGCAATTGGCTCAATGGTCCCTACCTCGTTGTTGGCATACATGATGGTAATAAGCACGGTGTCATCCCTTATAGCCCGCCCGACATCATCGGGGTCCACCACTCCATACTTATCCACGGGAACATAGGTAACTTCAAAACCAAAGTATTTTTCAAGTTGCTCCACGGTATGGCCTACAGCGTGGTGCTCTATGGGGGAAGTGATTATGTGGTTTCCTTTGCCCCTGTGCCTCTGAGCAAAAGCCACTCCCCTTATGGCCAGGTTGTCGCTTTCCGAACCGCAGCTGGTGAAAATTATTTCCTCCGGCTTGGCGTGGAGAATTTCAGCCACTGTGCGGCGGGCTTCTTCTATAGCTTGACGCGCTTCTCTTCCCAGGCTATATATGCTGGAAGCATTCCCGAACTTCTCGCTGAAATACGGCAGCATTGCTTCAAGGACCCTCGGATCCACAGGGGTCGTGGCAGCGTGATCCATGTAAACTAAGCGCTTATTCTCCTTCATTTTCCTCCCCTCCTTTTGCAATTATGTAAACAGGCTGGCTTTCTGCCATTTTCATCTCCAAAGAAGCTACTCTCTTTTCTAAGGCCTCTATCCTTTCCAAGAAAGCTTCCATCACCTGAGCCAGGGGGTCAGGTATGCGCTCATGGTGCAGGTCAATAGGTTGAGGTTGCCCATTTATTTTGACCACTCTTCCTGGAACCCCAACGACAGTTGAGCCCGGGGGAACTGATTTTACCACCACGGAGCCAGCCCCTATGCGGGAATTATCGCCTATAACCACTGGCCCTAAGATTACTGCGTGGGCTCCTATGACCACATTGTTTCCCACCGTGGGATGCCTTTTGACCTTTTCGGTGGAAACGCCTCCGAGGACGACTCCCTGATACATCGTTACATCATCTCCAACTTCTGCTGTTTCCCCTATAACCACTCCTGCACCATGGTCTATAAAGAAGCGCCGGCCTATTTTGGCTCCAGGATGAATTTCTATACCGGTTAAAAAGCGGTTCAAGTGTGAGATAAAACGAGGCAGAGTTACAAAACCTCGCTTCCATAAAGCATGGGCCAGGCGGTGAAGCCAGAGAGCATGTAAGCCAGGGTAACAGAGGATTATCTCCAAAGTATTACGGGCAGCAGGATCTCTGGCATAGATGGTGGCTATATCTTCTTTTAGTGTTTCCAGAAGTCTGCGTATCATTTTTCGCCCCCCGTATCTGATTTTTGCGGGCAAGCTGGTGGTATATTTTTAGCAAGATCAGCTATGGTTACTCCATCCAGGAGGGAAAAAAGGAGGGATTGCGTTTTGTTCCACAATTCCCAGGTGCTACATTCCCTCCCTTGAGGGCAACAACAACCCCCACTTGTAACAGCGCAGTTTGTGCTTCCGAGCGGGCAGGGGATTGAGAATCTTTCCCCTTCCAGAGCCCTCAAAACATCGCCAACGGAAATTTTGTCCGGTGGTCTGGCAAGCCTGTATCCGCCTTTAACACCTCTAACACTAACCACAATCCCGGCTTTCCTCAAGAGCGGGATAATCTGCTCCAGGTAAGGAAGAGGTAGCTTCCTGACGCGAGCTATCAGGGCCAGTGAAACCGGCCCTTCGGAGTAACATCGGGCCATTTCCACCACTGCTTTCAAGCCGTAAAGTTCCCTGCTGGAGAACCTCATCCCAAAAATCCGAGCAAAAAGTCGGAATTATTATAAACCAGCAGAAGGTGCTTGTCAAGAAACTTCAAAGCTATTCGTAAACTAAGGTCGGGGCGACTTGTGCAGCGCCTCAGGTTGGCGAAATAACTTTGGCTCTTGCTGTGCAATTAAGCCACATTAACGGCACGAGGTTCAGCCACTGTCACCTGTTCCAAGATCGTCTTACTCGGCAAACATCCTCAAGCGCTTGCGTCTGAAATCGTGCTGCCGCTCACTCTCATGGCTCCCAGCGTCCAGCACGGCATGCACCCGCATGCGGCCTTCGGTGATTGTGCCCGTTTTGCCGGAACAAAGCACCTCCATACTGTAGGAGCAAAGGCATCACATACAGAAATGGACCCGTTCAGGAAACACTGCCCGTTTGACAAAAGCTTAGAGGGTGATATAATGGCTTTGGTTTATCAAAAACAAGGAGGCTTCTATCATGCAAATAGCTGGGTTTGAGTTCCCTGATGAGCTTTATTATGACCTTAAACACGGTTGGGGACGAGTTGAAGGGAATATCGTCACCCAGGGCCTCACTGATTTCGGTCAGAAGTTAGCAAGAGAAATCGTTTATGTGGAAATACCCCCTATTGGTAGGTCTGTCACTCAGGGGCAGACATTTATGTCCATTGAATCTGGCAAATGGGTAGGACGCATACCAGCTATCGTCAGCGGTAAGATTGTAGCTGTTAATGAAGAGCTAGAATGGGAACCCAACCTCATAAACAAATCTCCTTTTGACCGTGGCTGGCTTGTAAAAATTGAAATGTCTAATCCGGCTGAGCTTGATAAGCTTATGAGGGCTAACTCCCCTGAATTTAAGGCTTTTATTGAGGCCGAGGCTGAAAAATTCAAAAGCGTGCTTGGAGGTTAATACAATGAAACTCTACCGGCTTGGAACTGTCGCCTGGCCCTATTCTCAGCTCCTCTATCATGCTCTCCCTAGGCTGAACCGCGAAGGATTGATCTTACTTTCTCCAGATTCCCCCTATGTCTGTATCGGGTATTTCCAGGATCCTGAGCAAGATGTGGATTTAGCTTATTGCCGCGAGCACGGCATCCCCGTTTTCCGACGGGAGGTGGGAGGAGGGGCAGTTTACTTGGATGGAAACCAACTTTTCTGGCAACTTGTGATCAGGAAAGACCATCCCCTGGTTCCAGCGAGCCGGGAGGAATTTTACCGGAAGTTTCTCCAGGCTCCCATCGCTGTTTACAGGGCTATTGGCATCCCCGCTGAATATAAACCTGTAAATGACGTTATCGTTCATAACCGCAAGATTTCAGGCACGGGTGTGGCGGAGATAGGCAATTACATAGTCTTTGTGGGCAACCTTATCCTGGACTTCAATTACGAAATGATGGTTCGGGTCCTGAAAGTGCCCGATGAGAAGTTCCGGGATAAAGTATATAAAACTTTGCAGGAAAACCTTACAACGATAAAACGGGAGCTTGGGGATATCCCTCCGAGGGAAAAGCTGTGGGACCTTCTTGCGGAAAAGTTTTCAGAAATCTTAGGGCCAATGGAAGTGGAAACAGGGGTTGACCCTGAATGGCGAGCTGAAGCCAACCGCCTTGGCGAGGTGATGCTTAAAGAGGATTGGCTATACATGCGGAGAAGACCTCATACAGATTATGGCGTTACTATTCGCTCCGGGGTTGAGGTACGACAGAAAGTTTATAAAGCTACCGGGGGCCTGATCCGGGCCATAATAGTAGTTCAGGAAGGGACCATTGCTGATATAACTTTATCCGGTGATTTCTTCTTTTACCCGGCTGATAAGTTAACCGAGCTTGAAAAGGCCTTGATAGGAGTGGAAGTAGAGAAAGCAGAAAAAATTATAGTGCGGTTTTATTCCGAGCAAGGGGTGGAAAGTCCTGGTATCACCCCTGCTGATTTGGCTATGGTCATAAATCCATAAGGAGAAAGATATGACGGAAGCCATTGACCTTGCTGTTATAGACCGAACGCTGGTCCAGAAAGTTGTCCCTGGCCGTTGGGAAAAGATGCTTTCCTGTATCCAGTGTGGAACCTGCTCCGCTTCCTGCCCCGCCGCACACGCGATGGATCTCTCCCCCCGCCGGATGTGGCGGATGGTCCAGCTGGGCATGATTGAAGAGGTGCTCCGCTCCAAAAGTATCTGGCTTTGCAGCCTCTGTTACACCTGCCACGTTCGTTGCCCACGCGGGATCCCACTTACCGAAACCATCGTCCGGCTGAAAGAACTGGCGATAGAGCGCGGCATCGTCTCTTCGCCTCAGAGCGACGCTTTCTACCGAACCTTCGCCGACGTGATGCGCCGCTATGGACGAATGCGGGAGGTGGAGTTTATGGCCCGGTACTTCCTGGCTTCTAACCCCCTGGCAGCGCTGGGCTTTGCCCGCTTGGGCCTGAAAATGCTGGCCCGGGGCAAAATCGGCCTGGAAGTGCCACGGCTGGGCGGCAAAGGACGGCTGGACCGGCTCTTTCAGCGAGTCGCCGAACTGGAGGGGCAGAAATGAAGTATATCTTCTATCCTGGGTGTTCACAGGAAGGGACGGCGCGGGAGTACCGGGATTCCACGCTGGCCGTCCTTCAGGCCCTGGGTGCGGAGGTGCAGGAACTGAAGGACTGGACATGCTGTGGGGCCAGCGTCGCCCCAGTTATGAGCGACCTTTTGGGCCTGGTACTTCCAGCCCGCAACCTGGCGCTGGCGGAACAGCAAGGCAACGGCCGGGATGTGCTTACCGTCTGCAGCGCTTGCTACACGAACTTCCGCCGGACCGCAGCCACGTTGGCCATAGACCGGAGCCTGCACGACAAAGTCAACCAAGCCCTGGAGGTGGAGGGTTTGACATACCAGGGAAAGGTGACGGCCCGGCATCTGCTGGACATTCTGGCCAACGACTTCGGACCGGAAGCGATCCGGGCGCGGGTCCAGAAGCCCCTGGAAGGCCTGACCGTTGCCCCGTACTACGGCTGCCAGACAGTCCGTCCCTATAGCCCCCACGACAACCCCCAGCGTCCCACCTCCATGCTCCCGATTTTGGAAGCGCTGGGTGTGAAGGTCCATCGGCATCCCCGCGAAGCGTCCTGCTGCGGGACATCGCTATTGATGACCAAACCGGAGGTGGGCCTGACTATGGTTAGCGCGGTGCTGGCAGCTTGCGAGGGCGCGGATTGCATCGTCACCGTCTGCCCGATGTGCCACATGAACCTGGATGCCTACCAGGATAAGGTTTCCCATCTGCTGGGCCGGACGGTGCGCATCCCCGTCGTCCACCTGCCCCAACTGATGGGCCTGGCCTTTGGCCTGCCGGAGGAATCCTTAGGCCTCCGGCGGCATGTTACACCGGTGGATTTGAAGTTTTAGCGGCAGAGGACGCGGAGAATTTAATTAAACCTTTGCGTTCTCGGCGTCCTCCACAATAAACGCAGTAAAAAAGGAGTGATTATGATGGAAAAACCACGGATTGGTGTCTATATTTGCGAATGCGGTATCAACATCTCAGCAACTGTAGATGTGAATGCGGTGGCCGAAATGGCATCTAAGCTCCCCGGCGTCGTCGTGGCCCGCGTCTACAAATACATGTGCTCTGAACCAGGTCAGCTTATGATTCAGGAAGATATCCGCAATTTAGGCCTTAACAGGATTGTGGTGGCTTCGTGTACCCCGAGAATGCATGAAATTACTTTCCGGAGGGCTTTGGAAAAGGCTGGCCTTAATCCTTACTTCTTTGAGATGGCTAACATCCGGGAGCATGTGTCCTGGGTCACTAAGGACCGGGAGGAAGCTACCGAGAAAGCCAAAAGGCTGGTAAAAGCCGCAGTAGCACGGGTGGCTTTCCACCAGCCCCTTGAGCCTCGGCGTGAGCCTGTTACAAAGGCAGCCCTGGTAGTTGGTGGGGGGATTGCAGGCATCCAGGCCTCCCTCTCCATTGCCGATGCGGGCTACCAGGTGTATCTGGTGGAACGGGAGCCATCTATTGGTGGCCACATGGCCCAGCTGGATAAAACCTTCCCAACGTTAGACTGCAGTACCTGAATCCTCGGCCCCAAGATGACGGATGCCGGTCGGCATCCCAATATTACCCTCCTTACCTACAGCGAGGTTGAAGACGTATCCGGTTACATTGGCAATTTTACCGTTCGGGTTCGGAAGAAAGCCAGATCGGTCCGGGAGGATCTGTGCACTGGATGCGGGATTTGCCAGGAAAAGTGCCCGGTTAAGGTGGTGGACAATGTTTTCCAGGCGGGGATGGGTAAGCGTAAAGCTATTTATCGTCCTTTCGCCCAGGCTATACCCAACATACCAGTGATTGACCGGGAGAATTGCCTCTGGTTCACCAAAGGGCGATGCAGAGCCTGCGAGAAGCTTTGCCCTGCCGGAGCTATTGATTTTGAACAGCAGGATCAGATTCTGGAACTTAAAGTCGGCGCTATCGTGGTGGCAACCGGATTTGCTATGTGGGATCCCACCAAGCTTCCCCAATACTCTTACGGCCTTTCCCCCAATATTATTACCGGCCTGCAATTTGAAAGGCTTGTAAGTGGAACTGGCCCCACAGGCGGGGAAATCCTCACGGCGGAGGGGAAGAAGCCGGAGAAGGTGGCTATTATCCATTGCGTTGGGAGCAGGGATGTGAATGCTCACCCATATTGTTCCCGAATATGCTGTATGTATTCCCTTAAACATGCCCACCAAGTGAGAGACTACACTGGCGCTGAGGTTTACGAATTTTACATGGATATGCGCTCCTTTGGGAAGGGTTATGAGGAGTTCTTTGAGCGGGTCCAGGAAGAGGGGGTAATTTTCGTTCGGGGCCGTGGGGCTGAAGTGGAAGTTCTGCCCAACGGTAAGCTTAGGGTAAAAGGGGAAGACGCTAACCTGGGCAAGTTGGTCTTCGTGGATGTGGACATGGTAATACTGGCCACAGCTATTGAACCGCAGCCTGATGCGGATCGTGTGGCAGCGCTTTTCCGGCTGGGGAGGACCCCCGATGGTTGGTTTGCTGAAGCTCACCCCAAACTACGGCCTGTGGAGACAGCTACAGCCGGAGTATTCTTAGCTGGCGCCTGTCAGGGCCCCCGTGACATCCCGGATACCGTAGCCCACGCTGAAGCCGCAGCTATGGAAGTGGTGAAACTTTTTAACGAAGGCGAAGTGCTTATCTCTCCCACGGTGGCTGTTGTAAACGAAGAGGCATGCGTAGGTTGTGGTGAATGCATCTTGGCCTGCCCATACTCCGCTATCTCCCGCAACTTGCGGGGCAAGGCCGAGGTTAATCCAGCCCTCTGCCAAGGCTGTGGAACGTGCGCAGCTACTTGCCCATCTCACGCTATCACCGCTCTCCACTTCACCGACCAAGCAATAGTAGCTCAAATTGATGGGCTTATGGAGTATGCCAGGCTTTGAAAACCTTTCCGACTCGGCCCCCCACAGTCCTGGGGGGCCTTTTTATTATCTGGGCCAGGGCGAACTTATAGTCACGCCATCATTTCTCCGAGTTCTCGCAGTGCTTTGAGGGCCCCCTTCGGCAACGTCACGGGTTTTCTGCCTACTGCATAGCAGCACCATATAAGCTGGGCTGTTCTTTCCACAGTTTCCAGAATGTTGCACGCCCGCCGCAGGCTTGTTGCAACTGCCACAACCCCATGATTCTGTAAAAGACACACCTGATTCCTCTGCCCCAGCGCTTTAACTACTGCTTCAGCCAGCTCCTCAGTTCCGGGCATTATAAAGGGAACCACCGGCACTTCCCTTAAAAAAGCAGCCTCAGCGGTGATGGGAAGGAAAGGCAAGCGAGCAAGGGCCAGAACGGTAGCATAGGGGGCATGGGCATGGACGATGGCCCTTACATCCGGGCGCATCCTGTAGATGGCAGTATGCATGGGCCACTCTGATGAAGGGGCGAGGGCACTTTCGCCCAGCACATTGCCCCGCAGGTCTATCCGGATCATCATTTCCGGCCTGAGGTCTCCTTTGTGAACCTGGCTTGGGGTAATCCAGCATTCTTCTCGACCCTCTATCCGCACGCTGAGGTTGCCACCGGTGGCAGTTATGAGGCCTAATTGGTAGAGCTCGTTAATGGCCTGCACCATTTCCTCACGAGGGTCTTTAACCGAAACAGGGGCAGGGGTTGTCACTGCGGGCTTCTGAATGGCGGAAAAATCAATGCCACCGGCCTCTTTTCGGGCCAGGGTGTAAAGCCGAATTATTTCCCCCTGAATCCGCTGGAGGCCCATAGCCAGCCGGACATCGCCAGTAAAAGATAGCTTCCCGCTCATAGCGGCTTTGGTTCCACTGATTCGCCCGGAGAGAATCCCGTCCATGGTCTCAACGTCAGCTTTCATCCTGACTTCAGCAGGTTCAGGGGGAGTTCCAAGGCCTGCCAGGACTTTCCCATCCTGGAAGCCGAGGTAGAATTCCAGCCCCAGATCGCTGATTGTGTAGTGGGTTGTGACTTTCTTCCCGGATGCAAACTGATTGAGGACCGGATCAGCAACGGCCATCTCGCAAAACCGGGAAAGGATGCGCTCCATTTGAGCCCTTGCACCTGTGCTTTCCATGGCTTTTGTCATGAACTCCTCCTTCCTGAGAATTCTCTGCTCTTGCTGAAGGTCGCTGACAGCCGGGGCAGGTCTGGCAACGCTGATCCCCGGCCTTTCCACCTGACGGCGCGGGCCTGTCCAGGAAAAACCTTCCAGGATCTCGGGGTTCAGGATGTTCTGTGGTCTTTCCCCAGCCAACAGGCGCCGCAAGTCTTCCACCACAATGCGGCCCTGATGGATAGCTACCTCTTCAGTATTTCCCCCGATGTTTCGGGGGAGCCACGAAAGTCCCTTTGCCCTTCTTGCGGACAATCAGACCATCATTGACAAGCTGTAAGATGGCCATTCGGGCGGTCATGCGGGAAACGCCACACTGAACTTGTGTAGACATTATACTAACTTCAGCAGAGGGGCGCAAGCAGGAACTTTACCCTCCAGTTTGCCATTTACCCTCACCGAAGTATAATTACAATTCGGAGGTTAAACCATGCTTTTTTCCAGGTTTAAGTTCATGGCCCTGGTTTTCCTGCTCCTGGCTGGAGCATGCCTTTTTTCTTTGGCAGGATATTTCGGCTTAAAGCAGGGGGTTGAAAAGACTTACCGCTCCCTTCAGCAGCGCTCCTGGGAACATTATAATAGAGGAGAAGCTTACTTGAGGGAAGGGAACCTGGAACTGGCCCTGGCTGAATTTGAAGAAGCACTGCGCTTATACCCCCGGAATGAGGAAGCCCTCCGAAAGATAACCGAATTAAAACCTTTCTTTCAGCAAACTGTTACCATCCCTCCTCAACAGGTGACCGAAAATGTGCTGGAGGCATACTTTCAGGAAGCACAGAACCTCTATCGGGAAAAGAAGTGGGAAGAGGCCGCCCAGGCCCTGGAAAACCTTCACCTCCTTGCCCCTGATTACCGCAAAACTGCGGTAGTTGACCTCATGAGCATGGCCTTTTACCAGGCGGGCCTCGCCAAAGTGCAGGAAAACGAGTTAGAAGTGGCCATTCAGTATTTTGACAAAGCTTTAGCTGTAAACCCGGAAGACCCAAACGTAAGGAAGGAAAGAGAAAAAGCTGCCCTCTACCTTGAGGCCCTAACTTTCTGGGGTGCCGATTGGGAAAAAACCCTGAAAGCCCTGGAAACCCTTGTCCAGAAATATCCCGATTACAAGGATTCAAAGGATAAGCTCAGGGAAGCGCGGGTTGAGTACGCCAGGGCCCTCGCCCGGAAGGGCGACTGGTGTGGAGCCGAAGCTCAGCTTAAGCTTGTCCCCGAACCCGAGCCTGAAATCAAAGCTGAACTTTACAGAGCTTATACCCTCTGCCATGTGAAAACTCCAACCCCGTCTGCTACCCCTTCACCAACGGGCACTTCAACTCCCCTCACAACCCCCGGAGTGTGCACGGGACATATCGCCTGGGCCGACTACGACCCTGTCAAATCCGTATTCGTCGTTTATTCTATGGACGTAAGCAGGGGCCTGGTGAAAAAAATCGCCGAGAAGGCCGCAAATCCAGCCTTTTCCCCCGATGGAAGCACCATCCTCTTTCGCTCTTTGCAGGAAGATATGATAGGCCTGGCCCGGATAGCTATCTCAGGGGGTGAAAAGATAAGGGTGACCGCTTACGCCGAGGATACTTTCCCTGCATGGGCTCCCGATGGTAAACAAATGGCTTTCGCTTCCCGCCGGGAAGGCGACAGGAAATGGAGAATTTACTTTGGCTGGCCCACAGGTATGGAGGCGGTCCGGGAATTAGCCTTTGGCACAAGGCCCGCCTTCTCCCCTGATGGCCGGAGCTTAGTATTCCAGGGGTGTATACCTTCCACTACCCATTGTGGTCTCATTTCCATGGGCATAGATGGGTCAAACCCGCAACTTTTGACCCCCTTCCCCGGCGATACCGCACCCACCTTCTCACCCGATGGCACAAGGATAGCCTTTATGTCAGCGGAAAGGGACGGGAACTGGGAGATATACATTCTGGAGACAAAGGCAGGCAAGGTAAGTCGCTTAACTTTTAACCCCGATATAGATGGCCTTCCAGCATGGTCTCCTGACGGACGCTGCCTTGCCTTTCTCTCTCACCGGGATGGGAAGTGGGGCATCTACACAATGCGGCCTGATGGCTCGGACCTCCGCCTCCTTATCACCCTTTCCGATTCTATAGGGGACTGGATGGATCACAACCTTTCCTGGGGGCCGTAATATGCCTCTGTATGTAGCTTTTATCTGGCACATGCATCAACCATACTATAAGGACCCGATATCAGGCAAATATTTCCTGCCGTGGCTCCGCCTTCATGCCGTTAAGGATTACCTCCACATGGCAGAAGTGCTGAGCCAGTACCCCCGCGTTAAAGCCACTTTTAACTTTGTCCCTTCACTCCTGATGCAGCTTCTGGATTACCTGAAAGGCGATGCGGTTGATCCAGCTATGGAACTGGGCTTAAAAGACGAATGGTCTCAGGAAGAGAAAGAATACGTTCTTTCCCACTTTTTCAGCATAAACCGGGAACGCTTGCTGAACCGCTACCCCGGATACCGTTTGCTACTGGAGCTAAGCCCCTATGTCCGCCAGGCCCCCCATCTTTTCTCCCCCGCCTACTTTCGGGACCTTATAACCTGGTTCAACCTGGCCTGGACCGATCCTAACAAGGTGGAAGGAGATGCTTTCTTAAGGAGCCTGGCCGAAAGAGGGAGCAACTTCTCCAGGGAAGATTTCGCAAAACTTTTAGAAAAACACCGGGAAATAATGATGAAGATAATCCCCCTTTACCGGGAGCTTGAAGCGAAGGGGCAGGTGGAACTGACAACTTCTCCCTTCTACCACCCGATCATTCCCCTACTCATAAATGTTGAAAATGCTCGCCGGGCCAGCCCAGGGCTCCCTCTACCTCCAGTTTCCTTCTCCCATCCTGAAGATGCTGAAGAGCAAATTCGGAGGGCGGTAGAATTTCACCGAACTATTTTCGGCCATGAGCCTGCTGGCTTCTGGCCACCGGAAGGCGCAGTGTGCCCCGAGCTGGTTCCGATCCTGGCGCGGATAGGCATTTCCTGGTTCGCTACCGATGAAGCCATACTGGCTTGCACCCTCAAAACCAGCCTGGAAAAAGATGAGAACGGTTATCCCCGCAACCCCGAGCTTCTTTACAAACCCTATAAGGTTCAGATTGAAGGCAAAACCCTCGCTATCCTCTTCCGGGATCGCTTCCTCTCGGACCGTATTGGTTTCGTCTACCAGCATATGGATGGAAAAGAAGCGGCGCGGGATTTGGTGGGGAGACTTCTGACCATAAGAGAGCGCCTGCCAAAGGAAAAGCCTTACCTTGTGACTGTAATTCTGGACGGGGAAAATTGCTGGGAGCACTATGAACACAATGGAGATGTTTTCCTCCATTCCCTCTACCGGATGCTCTCCGAAGAGCCGGAAATTGAATGCATAAGGGTCAGGGACTTTCTGGAGATGTTTCCCCCACAGGAAACTCTCACGGAATTAGCTACGGGTTCCTGGATAAACGGAAATCTGGAGACATGGATAGGAGAAGAAGCACAGAATAGAGCCTGGGAAGCCCTGGCCCGCGTCCGAGAAGACCTGGTGAACTGGCAGAAAACATACCCCCTGGCCGACCTGGAAACTCTGGAGAAGGGATGGGAATGCTTTTACAGAGCCGAAGGTAGCGATTGGTTCTGGTGGTATTACAGCCGAAATGTTTCGGAGCAAGAGAAAATTTTCGATCAGGCTTTCAGGGGACACCTGGCAGGGGTTTACACAAGCATCGGCCTTCCCGTTCCTGAATGGCTTTCTTATCCTATAACAAAGGCCGAAGCAATGCCAGAACGGGCTCCTTCTCACTTTATCTCCCCCAGGCTTGAAGCTTATCCCGAGGCCTCATCGGAGTGGGCAAGGGCAGGGTATATAAGGGGAGGGATAGGAAGCACCATGCGGCCTTCTGAGCTGCTTATCAGCGGGCTTTATTATGGTTACGACCCCGGAACCCTTTACCTTCGGATAGAAACTTACGAACCCCTCGACTCCTTTTCCCTGTCCATTTACTTTCTGAGCCCCTCGGCCGATAAGATGAACTGGCAGTTTCGCAACCTTGACGAAAAAGTTGAAGTTATGAATGGCCTTGGGCTTGCGTGGGCCCTGGAGATAATCCCGTGGGAGTTAAAAGCGATCCTTTTCAAAGCCCAGGGCCAGGAAGTCTGGCATCCCATCAGGGAATTGATGAACCTGGCACGCTCTGAAAAGGTCGTGGAGCTGGCCATACCATTAAGCCACCTGGGACTCAAACTTGGAGATTCGCTTGGTTTAGTGGTCATAGGGGAGAAAGGAAAAGTTCTGGAAAAGATTCCCCCGTCCGGTCCTCTGTTTTTCACCCTCAGGGATAAATTCTGAGGGGAAAACTATGCCGCTGGATGTGCACCTTGACGATGAAGTTAGATTGCGAAAACCGCATCCCTGCGGGGCCAACCACTGGCTCGTGGTCAGGGTGGGAGCAGATATTGGCCTTAAATGCATGAAATGCGGCCGCAAAATCCTTTTGCCTCGTTCCGTTTTTGAGAAACGTTTCAAAGCTTTTATAAAGCGCAGTCGCCCAAGTTTAGATGATATAGCGGCAATGGTGGCCAAGAAAACCTAAAGCAGCTTTAATAAACCCAGGGCGCTCTCCTTCCCCCTGCACTCCGGACAGAGGTTTTTCCATTCAGGCTCCCCTCCCACAATGCTTGAAATCCTGGAGAGGACATAGGCCAGCTCTTCTTTCGTGGCAAAAGGCTTACCGCACCGGTCACAGAAGGCAAGTTCAAATTCCAGAATCGCGGATACACCCGGTTTTTCTCCAAAGGCTATGGCTCGGGTAGGACAGGCTCTCAAGCACCGGTCGCAATCTTCCTCACAGGAAGGGGGAAAAGCGATCACTCTGCGGTGACCGTCATCGGTTAAAGTTATCAGGAGAGGCGAACAAATTGTTGAACAGGCTCTGCACCCTATGCACTTTTCCCTGTTAACTTCTATCGCCTTCATTTCCCCCTCCTCTCATGTCCCATGGCCCAGCTCAGGCCGGCGATCTTGCGCTTTCGGGAGGAGAAATCAGCCACGCAGGAGAAGTTCATAGCCCCGGCAGGACATGTCAGGACACAGGCAGGCAAAAGTCCTTCCTCCCGACGGTGAGAACAAAGATCGCATTTGTAAGCTCGCTTCCCCTCAAGCTTTATGGCTCCAAAAGGGCAAGCTAAAAGGCAAAGTTCGCAACCGGTGCACTTTTCCGCGTGCAGGAGGACTTCTCCATCCCTCCGTTCCAGAGCGCCGGGGTAACATACCTCAGCACACGTAGCACCCTGACATTGCCGACAAAAAATTGGGATGCCCGGAGGGTAAACCCGGACATTGCTGATGCCTCCATGTTCCCGGGCGCAAGCAACCTCGCAAGCATAGCAGGATATGCAGCGTTCAGGACGTACCAGGATTTCATACCCCATAACTTACGTTCCTCCTTTCTCCAACCGGCACGCGCTTACCTTAAAGGCCGGAATGCGAGCTTCCGGGTCCAGTTCTTTCAGGGTAAGGAAGTTAACCCCGGGAAAGTGGAAGGGCAGGAAGATAAGGCCAGGGATAACCCTCTCGTTCACCCTTACCCTGGCTTTTACTTCCCCTCTGGGAGAGCTCACACTCACAATTTCTCCCTCGGTAAGGCCCAGTTTTTCCGCATCATGGGGGTTAATTTCCACCCATAGCTCGGGAGCATAACGTGAGAGGGAAGGAATGTTCCGGCTTATAGCTCCAGAGTTATAATGCACTATCACTCGGCCAGTAGTAAGCGTAAAGGGGAACTCGGGCCCCGGCTCTTCCCTGGGAGGACGATGGGCTACAGGATAAAAGCTTGCTTTACCATCGGGAGTGAGGAAATTCTCATGGTAAAGTATTGGTGTTCCGGGATGGGAAGGATCTGGACAAGGCCAGAAGAGGCCTTCAGCTGTGGCCTTCAGGCGCTCCGGGGTTATGCCACCGTATGCTGGAATGGCCACATTTATCTCCCTAAGCACTTCTTCTGGTGAGGGAACATTGTCCCAAAGCCCTATTTTCTTGCCCACCAAGCCGATTATCTCAAGGTCCGAAAGCACTCCTTCAGGCTCCACGGCTTTCTCCGACCATTGAACGCGGCGCTCGGTAGAAGTATAGGAGCCGGATTTCTCGGCCCAGCAAGCCACAGGAAGGACTAAATCAGCCATTTGGGCAGTTTCGGTCATGAAAAGGTCTTGAACTACGAGAAACTCCAGTTTCTCCAGGGCTTTCACGGTATCCCCTGCGCAGGGGTCTGAGACCACAGGGTTTTCCCCCATGATGAACATAGCTTTGATCTGGCCTTCCAAAGCTGCTTCCATCATTTCCACCACTGTGAGACCGGGCCTTTGGGGCAGGTCTTCACGGCCCCAGAGGCGGGCAAGCACCCGGCGTCTTTCTTCATCCTCAATGGAGACATAGCCCGGGAGTACATCGGCAAGGGCTCCCATATCTGATGCCCCCTGAACGTTATTCTGACCTCGCAAGGGGAAGAGGCCTGTGCCCGGACGCCCCAAATGCCCGCACATAAGGGCTAAGTTGGCACAGGCAAGGACATTATCGGTCCCGGTCGCGTGCTGGGTAATACCCATGCAATAAACTATGGCTGAAGCTTCAGAGCGGGCATAGGTTCTGGCTGCCAGGAGAATATCGGCGGGGTTAAGGCCTGTGATCTCGGCTGCCTTTTCAACGGAGAAGTTTTCCAGGGAAGATTTCAGGGCTTCAAAGCCTTTTGTCCTTTGAGCAATGAACTGATAGTTAGCAAGCCCTTCCCTTAAAATTACAGCCATCATACCATTGAGAAGGGCGATATTGGTGCCAGGACGAAGGGGGAGGTAAAGGTTAGCCAGTTGAGCAGTTGGGGTATAGCGGGGGTCAGCCACGATAATGTAAGCACCGTGCTCTCTGGCCTCCAGGACCCACCGGGATACGATCGGATGGTTTTCGGCAAAGTTGGACCCCAAGATAAAAATACAGCGGGAATTAACAAGGTCCGGTATGGGGTTGGTCATGGTGCCAGAACCGAGAGCCTTCCTTAGCCCTACCACAGAAGGAGCATGGCATAGGCGGGCGCAATGGTCCACATTGTTTGTGCCTAAAAGGCGAGCCATTTTCTGGAAGAGGTAGTTTTCTTCATTCGTGGCTTTAGCCGATGAAAGGAATCCCAACGCATCAGCACCATATTTCTCCCTGATTTCCAGCAATCGCTCGGAAGCTATGTCCAGAGCTTTATCCCAGCTTATCTCCTTCCACCCATTCTTTTCCCGAACCATAGGAGTTCGGAGACGGTTGGGGTGGTAAAGAAGTTCCAGGACAGCATTCCCTTTAGGGCAGAGGGAACCATGGGTAAGAGGATGCTCGCTCAAGTATTCTATGCCTACCGCTTTTCCATTAACGATTTTAAGACCCACAGGGCAGCCTGCCCCACAATAAGGGCAAATCGTGGGGATTACTTCCATTATCTACCTCCTTTCGGGTAAAAATCCCCCTCTGCCTCCGGATTTTTAAGCAATCCTAACGGGGGAAAGGAGCATAAGCCCCTTCCCCCCTACAATTACGGTAGTATAGCGAAGACCCGCGCCGGGAAGCCTGAGCCACCCTTAGGTTTGGGGAAGGCCACTATAACGAGGGCACCATATTCTGGAACTTTGTCCAGATTGGTGAGGAGCTCCACCTGGTAGTGGTTAGTCTTGAGGACGTAAGCTTCCAGGGAATAATCTCCTTTGCTGGTAGCTATGCCAGGATCCGTATCCGTGGGTTCGTGGCCTATGGCTGTGACCTTCCGCTCCTCAAACAGGTATTTGAGGACCTCCATGCTCCAGCCAGGGTAGTGGGCAATCCCCTGGGCATCCTCATTGCGCATGGCTTTCATATCCGGCCAGCGCTTGGACCAGTCGGTGCGCATGGCCACGAAGGCACCCTCCGGGATAGGGCCATACTTCTTCTCCCAGGCCTTCACGTCCTCCATGGTGATGGTGTAGTCGGGGTTCTGGGCCACTTTCTCGTGGACATCAATGACCACCAGAGGCATAATCATCTCTTTTACGTCAATTTCATCTATAGTGCGCAGGCCCTTGTGGAAGTGAGCCGGCGGGTCCACATGGGTCCCCCACTGTCCTACATGGCAGAATTCTTCGGCAAAGAAGCCTGAACCCAGAGTCCCTACCCCTTCCTCATACCAGTAGAGGGTGGTAACCCTTTCATCGGGGAAGCCAGGCCAGTGAGGGATGCCGGGATGGAAAGCGTGGGTGAGGTCCACAAACTGCTTTTTCTTGATGATGGAATAGATTTCCATGAGGGAAGGTTCCTTGGGCTTGGGGGCACAGCTGGAAAGCAAAGCCAGAATCAGCAATGCACTTACAAAGAGCAGAATGCCCCTTCGCATTGCCCACCTCCTTTGATTAAACTTTTATTCAACCCGATAGCTTCGGGCCACTTCCTCTGCAGCCTCCCGGCGGGTAAGTCGGGCAAATTCCTCCTCTTCCATGAAGACCAGGGCGCGAGTGGGGCACGCTTCCACGCAGGCCGGTATATCCCGGCCAGGACAACGGTCACATTTGAGGGCAATCCTCCGTTCCCATTCCCGCCCGATCACCCCGTAGGGGCAGACCATGGTGCACATCCAGCATCCAATGCACTTATCAGGGTTGTGGGTTACAATGCGGGTAGCGGGGTCCTGGATGAGAGCACCTGTGCGACAGGCCCGGACACAAGGGGCATCCTCACAGTGCCGGCAAAGGAAAGGCATCTTGCGAGCGAGCACATATTCCACATAGAGGCGGCGGCGGGGGCGTGGGGTTTCGGCTATGGCAGAAAAGAGGTTCTTGGAACGGGAATGCTCTACAGCACAGGCCAGCTCACATGAATGACAGCCAACGCAGCGGTCCAAGCGGACGAATATCTCCTTCATGGCTCACCTCCTTTATATCCCCAGCCCCTTCCGCCGCTCACGGATAGCTTCCAGGAGCTTCTCGGCTGCAGCCTTCGGGTCTGTTTCTACGATGAAATAACCACCAAAGATGTTCTTGACATCCTGGGTGAGGATTCTGCTGACCACGGGGCTTCCGAGGACGGGTGGGACAACTCCAACGTGAGTGGGAAGGCCTGCAGTCACTGCCCAGGTGCCGATGGATATGGCCTTTTCGGTTGTTGCTTCGGGGGCGCTGGCCACCACCGGGAGCTTGTCTATATCTACCCCGAGCTTGTTGGCCACAGCCACAGCCACATCGGCAGGGCGAGAGTTATCAACACAGGAACCCATATGCAAGACAAGAGGTAGAGGTCCGCCCAGACCCGCTGCCTTGCCCACAGCCGTGAGCACCGCTTTGAGCCCGTTGCCGGCATATTCCTCGGTAGCCTCAGGCGTAAGGAGGCCGTGGCGAGCAAAGGCACCCGCTCCACACCCGGTAGCCAGAAGGAGCACATTGTTGCGTGCCAGCTCCTTGGCTATAGTCAGAAAAGCTGAATCCTGAGGAACCTTAACGTTATTGCAGCCGGCGAAGAGGCAAACCCCAAGGATGTTTCCGGCCACAATGTTGTCAATGAGGGGCTTCAGGGGGTCTTCTTTATTAACCTGGGCCAAAGCCTCAATTATAGCTTCAGTGGAAAAGCCTGCGTAGGCCTTGTGAGTGTAGTTGGGGATGCGAACCTTAGCCGGGTCGCGCTTCTTGAAGGCCTCTATCGCCAGGCGGAGGATTTCCTTTGCTTTCTCGCGAGCTTCTTCCTCTTTGAATTCTATGTGGGTAGCGCCGGGTATCTTCGCTATAGACATGGTAGTTATGAGCTTGGTGTGGAAACATTCAGCTACGTTGGCCAGGGAAGGCATAACGCACTGGTAATCCACCACCATGGCATCTAAAGCGCCAGTTAAAATTGCCATCTCCTGGCTGACGGAGTGGGTGATGGGGGGAATTCCATGGCGCATAAGGACTTCGTTCCCGGTGCAGCAGATGCCCACCAGGTTTATGCCACTGGCTCCAGCAGCCTTAGCTTCCGCCTCCATTTCCCGGGCCACTTGAACAATGACATCCGAAAGGACGGGGTTATGACCATGAAGGGCTACGTTTACAGCATCAGGTTTAAGGGCACCCATATTAGCAATGCTTACCACAGGCTTGGGCGTTCCGAAGAGGATATCCGAGAGGTCAGTAGCCATATGACAGCCAGCAAAGTCAGCCAGAGCACACTTTACCCCTCCAAGGAGGATGTTAACCGGATCGGCATCCACACCGTAAGAAGTGCGGTGCATGATTTCAGAGATGGCACTATCAATGCCGGTGGGGACTACGTTATACTGAACGGCTTTCTCCACCCTTCCCCTGGTGAGGGTTGTAGCTACCCAAGCAAGAGGGGTTGTCTTCTCGGAGAATTCTAACAGAGCGGCCTCGGCCACCTCTTTAGCCAGCTTTTGGATGTCTTTTCCTTCCGTTGGTATGCCGAGGCGAGTGGCTACAGCCTTCAATTTGGCTTCATCCTTAACCGGGTAATCAGGGGCTTTACCTTCGGCCCAGGCCAGGAGGGTATGAGCGAGGTGCTTGGCATGTCCGGAGTGAGCGGCAGCTCCACCAGCGATGGCGCGAGCAAGGTTTCGGGCTACAATGGTATCAGCATCAGCTCCACATACTCCCTTCTGGGGGCCTTCGCCGAAGGGGTCAATGCGGCAGGGGCCCTGCATGCAGTTGCGGCAGCAGGTTCCCAGCTCCCCAAAACCACACTGGGGAAGCTGCGCCTCGTAGCGGCACCAGGCGGTTTCAACCCCCATTTTCTCGGCCAGGCGCAGCATCTCCTGCACCGCCGGACACCAGGAATATTCTTTTGCAGCCTTCATGGCTACCTCCTCTCCCTTAAAAAAATAATAAGGCATCTTCGCCTTTGTTTAATTATAGCCTAAATATGCCCCCCTACGCAATTTTTAAAGGGGCAAGCCCACCACTGACAGATTGCCTGAGAGAGGGAAAAAGGGAAATGGAAGAGTGAATCCCCTCCTTCGGGAGGGCTCGGGGGTGCCCCCAGGACCCTCAAAAAGGGCACACTGCCAGCAAGTGGGACCAAAACCGTGGTAAACCTCAAGCCCCCGAGGGTAGAGAAAACTGGAGTTGGAGGGGGCAATGCCCCCTCCCGGGGGAACTGGGGGGTGAAGAAGGGGCCAGGAGGCCATGCCCCCTGGCAAGAGGTTTGGAGGATGTGCCCCCAAAAACCTTCAAAGAAGGGGCAAACGGCCAACACTGGCCATCAGCCCACGAGTGGGACCCGAGACCTCAGCAACCCCTTAGC
>CAZZMI010000015.1:0-30914 GCA_964655275.1 uncultured Anaerolineae bacterium
CCCTCCCCAACTCCATCGCCAACCCCAACCCCAACGCCCTTTGTCATTCCGCAGGCTAAGATCCTTGAGCCTCCTCACTTCTGGCTCGCAAGACCCATATCCCTCGATGAGGGAGGATGGGTCAATTACCTCTATCCATACGGAACCACTGGCGGAGGGGAATACTTGATTCACCACGGCATTGACATAGCCGGCGGTCCGGATACAAAGGTGCTGGCAGCCGCTGACGGCGAAGTGGTGGTAGCAGGAGACGATCTGAAGACAGCTTACGGCCCCACCACCAATTTTTACGGCAACCTGGTGGTTGTAAAGCTTGAACAGGAATACAAGGGAAAGCCAGTATATTACCTTTACGGTCACCTTTCCAGGGTTCTGGTGGAGCCCGGGCAGAAGGTGAAGAGAGGGGAGCCGGTAGGGTTCGTAGGGCAAAGCGGCATAGCTCTGGGTTACCACCTCCACCTGGAAGTCAGAATTGGGGAAAATTCTTACGCCTCTACCAGAAACCCACTTTTATGGATGGAACCACTCCCCAGAAGAGGGGTGGTGGCAGGAAGGATTGTTTATGCTAAGGGGGAAATGCCTCCAGAGCTCCTGGTAACACTGGTGGGAAAAGAAAGGAGAGAAACCTGGACTTACCGGCCTGGCCGGGGGATAAATCCTGACGAGGATTTAGGGGAGAATTTCGTCTTCGGTGATGTGAGCCCGGGCGAATACATGCTGGAGGTAAAAATCGGGCCACATATTTACAGACGGAAAGTGATGGTAGAAGGGGGCAAAATTTCTTTTGTGGAAATTAAGGCCATAGATTAGAGGGACGAACCCCAAAATATTTCTCAGCCAGCATGTGGAGGAAACCCGTCTCTCTCAGGTATAAGAGGGCCTGGTTTATCCTGTTCAGCAGGGCCTTGTTCTTGATGTTCACGACGGCAGTATAAGGAGTGCTGACCAGGGCAGGGCTAAGGATTTTCACCCCACCTTCTCGTCCCCAGAATGAGTAGGCCGATACGGCGTCGGCGAAGCAAGCATCAACCTGACCCTCTTTGAGGGCACGCAGGGCATCTTCAACCGTTGGATAGGGCTTTATCTCCAGCTCTTCAAGTCTTGCCTTAAGGCGCCGGGCTTCCACATCCCCGGTGGAACCCCATTCCACCGCCACCTTTTTGCCTTTCAAATCTTCCGGGGAGCGAATGCCCTCCTCATTTTCCCTAACAATCAACATGAGTCCGGCTTCAAAGTAGGAAACAGAAAAGGCTACATCCTGAGTTAAAAGGGGATCATACGGCAAAGCCGAGATGGCTACATCGCATCGGCGTGCTTTCACAGCATCGTAGAGTCCATCAAAGCCAACGGTAGCAATTTCTACCCTGATGCCCAAGTAGTTCCCGATGGCCCTCGCCAGCTCCACATCAAAGCCCCGGATTTCACCAGTGGCCTCATCAGTATATTCAAAGGGTGGGTAACTTGGGTCAAGGCAGACGGTTATAAACCCCCGCTTGAGGATCTCCTCCCAGGCTTCATGACCGCGGAAAAGGAAGAAATACAGGGCAATGCCCAGAAGCAAAATTGGTATCGGCACAACCTTAAGGAGGTGTTTTTTCAGCCAGCTCACCGCGGGCATATTTCTGTACCTCAAGGTAAATGGGCTTCGGGATAAAATCCACCGATACAAAAGTGTAGTAATCCTGGTAAGTATGGGTTGCCCATGGGTAGCGAAAAGCCCAGAGGCAAAGAGCCATGCACCATTCCCATTCCCTGAGAGCTATTTCGTAAGCTCTTATGGTATAAGCTATCCGCTGAGCCGGGCGAACTGCTTTGCTCCAGCGGGGGTGATCGTTCCACCCCCCTTCGGTTATGATTATAGGCTTATGAGCATCGCCGTTATCCACCATTATTTGCCTCAGGAGTTCAACACGACGGAAATTGATTTTATCCGGGGCCGGGGGATCATCAGGCGGGAAAGTCCAGCCATATGAATGGACGGCCAAGATGTCAAAGTAATCTTTGGCACCAGCTTGATACATCCTCCCAAGGAAATCCAGATCGCTCATCCCCCATGGATCCCCGGGAGGGGCAAGGGTCGGAGCTAAAGCTCCCGCCAGCACTTTGATCTCAGGATCTGCCTCTTTTGCACGGCGGTAAGCGACCTTCAAAAGCTTGGTGTAAGCTTCGGGATCCACCGGACGGTATCCCCACTCCAGGCTGATGTTGGGCTCATTCCAGACGATGATGTAATGGATTTTCCCGCGGAAATGGTCCACGAAGGCGTAAACGAAATCCCCGAAATCTTCAAAACGTTCCTCATCCAGGTAAGAGAAAGCGGAATCTTTAGGGCGCGCCCATTTTGGGACAAAACCAAGCCTGGCTATAACCGTAAGTCCCTGGTTTACAGCGTGCTTAACCACTGTATCAGCATGGGCCCAGCTGAAAGAGCCCTTTTTAGGTTCGTAATAAGCCCACGGAAAATACTCCACAATCCACGGGGCGCCCATTTCCCGGACCATCTGAAGGGTGCGCTTTATCTTCCACTCCTCCACTTCATCGGTAAGGCGGGTGTGAACCCCCATCTTAGGATTTATGGTAACGACCTTCTGGGGTGGGCCCAGGGTGACAAGGGTTGGGACAGGCTTTGCGGCCCACTGAAAGAGGAAAAGGATTATGAGGCTTCGCCACAAAAAGGGCCACAGCCTGTTAGCTCTCATTCGGTTTCAACCTCCCAGGTCCCCCAGGCGGCGCAAAAAGAGAAGATGCGGGCAGTCCATATGCGCCCTGCTCTCAGCCTGTAACATAAAGGCTTCCAGCTTTATTTGTACCGGTAAATGATTCGCCCTCGGGTCAAATCGTAGGGCGATAGCTCAACCCTTACCCTGTCGCCTACAAGGACGTGGATGTAATACATGCGCATTTTGCCGGAAACATGGGCCAGGACTTCGTGGCCCGTATCCAGCTTGACTTTGAACATGGCGTTGGGCAAGGCCTGAATTACAGTGCCGTCCATCTCCAGGGTTTCCTTTTTCTTCTTGGGCTCTTCTTTCTTAGGGTTCATCAGATTCTCCTCCCCTCACAGGTATATAAGCTTTGAGGTTCTCATCATAGCGCACAAGCCCCTTCTCCTCCAGCGCTTCCATTAGGCGAGCTGCCCTGGGGTAACCGATCCGAAGTTTTCGCTGAAGGAGGGAAATGGATATGCGCTGGTGAGAGGCCAGGACTTCCAGAGCCTCCCTCACAAGCTCGTCTTCCTCCTGAGGTATCTCCTTACCCCAGGGGGCAAAGGGCTGAGCCTCAAAAGGCCTCCTGGCCCGCCAGAAATCCACAACTTTCTTCACCTCTTCCTTTGAGACATAACATCCCTGAACCCGTATTGGATAAGGGCGATCAGGTGGGAGGAAAAGCATGTCACCCCTGCCCAGAAGCCTCTCAGCCCCGGCCATATCCAGAATTACCCTGGAATCAACCTGGCTGGTGACCAGGAAGCTTATGCGGGCAGGGAAGTTGGCCTTTATAAGGCCGGTTATCACATCCACACTGGGCCTCTGAGTGCTCAGGATAAGGTGGATTCCGGTGGCCCTGCTGAGTTGGGCCAAACGTGTAAGCTTTCCCTCCACCTCATCAGGCGCTGCTAACATCAGGTCAGCCATTTCGTCTATTATGAGCACTATCCAGGGCATCGGTTCTGGAGGGTTGCTAGCGTTGTACTCTTCTATGTTCCTTGCCCCCACTCTCGCAAACTCATCATATCTTTGCTCCATCTCCCTCACAAGCCAGTTCAGAGCTTTTATTGCCTCGTCAACCTCCACAATTACCGGGCCGAGCAAGTGAGGCAGGCCGTTGAAGTGCACCAGCTCAACCCTTTTCGGATCCACCAGGATTAACCTGAGCCTTTCGGGTGAGTTCTGGCTGACCAAACAGGTTATAATGGAATTAATGCACACGCTCTTTCCTGACCCCGTGGCTCCGGCTATCAGAAGATGGGGCATAGAAGCAAGATCAGCCACAACCGGTGCCCCCGATACCCCCTTACCCAGGGCCAGCTTGAGGGGAGACCTCTCCTGACGGAATTCCTGGCTTTCCATTACCTCCCGCAATGTTACAAGAGCAGGTTTTTCGTTGGGGACTTCAATGCCAACATAGGGGCGACCGGGGACAGGAGCTTCTATCCGGATGGGGGCAGTTGACAGAGCCAGAGCTATATCATCGGCCAGGGCCGCGATCTGGGCTACCCTCACCTTAGTGCGCTGAACGGTGCCATCTTTGGCTACTTTCTCCACGAAACCTGGCTCCACACCAAACTGGGTTACAACCGGCCCGGGATTTATGGCCACAACTTTCGCCGGTATGTTGAAATTGGCGAGGGTCCTTTCCAGAAGTTCTGCCTTGCGCTTCAAATCCAGTTCTCTGGTTTTAACTGGTTTCGGGGGGCGAAAAAGTTCCATAGGGGGTAGACCCTTTGAGGGCTGAGGGGCAGGCTTTTCAGGCTCCTCAGGCTGAGAAGGTTGAGCTCTGGGCTTTGGAGGAGAAGGCTTCGGGCGTCGCTGGGGCTGGGGTGCAGGTCCGGAAGCAGGAGCGGGGCGAGGTAAAGTTAAAAGGTTTCCCCCAAGAAAAACCAGAGCCAGAAGAGCCATAGCACTTCCCGCTTTCCCCATTATGCTGGATAGTGAGGAAGAAATAGCCCACCCTATATAACCCCCACCTCTGCCCTGAAAGGCCAGGGTCAGGGGGTCGGGAGTGGGCCAGAAAAGGTGCAGAAGGGCCAATAGAGAGAAGAAACAAAGCTCAAGGCCTGCTATCAGCTTCCAGGGGGGGTCCTTCCTCCTCAAGCACCATCCGGAGAAAGTAAAGAGGATAGAAGCGGGTAGAGCCCCAAGACCGAAAAGAAACCGCCATCCCTTGCCAAACCAGGCAGTTATTATGCCCCCTTTCCAGGGCATAATGCTTATAAAGCTCACTATGCCCAGAGCCATCAGGACATAGGGGCCGAATACCCTGACCCTCCCAAAATCCAGCCTTCTCATCTGTTCTTTTTGATTATTGAACGGGGAACCCTCCGGGTGCTGAGGCTAAGCTTACGATTTTTCTCGCTCACCTCCAGAACCAGGGCCATTACTTCATCCCCTTCCTCCACAACGTTACGGGGATGGATAAAGTTTCCATTGGCCAGCTCAGAAACATGGATCAGGCCTTCAAGGCCCTTCTCCACTTCTACGAAGGCACCGAAATCCACGACGTTGGTCACCTTCCCCCTTACAATTTGCCCAACTTTATACCTCTCTTCAACACCTACCCAAGGGTCAGGCTGAAGCCGCTTTATGCTCAGGGCTATCTTCCTTTCCTGTGGGTTTACATCCATGACCAGAACATTCACTTCCTGGCCCGGCTTAAGGACCTGAGAGGGGTGGTCAATTCTGTTCCATGAAATTTCGGAAATATGGACGAGGCCCTCAAGCCCGCCAAGCTCCACAAAAGCCCCGAAAGGTCTGAGGGTGGTGACTATGCCTTTGAGAACCTGCCCCGGACGCACTTTTTGCCAGAATTCTTCCCCCTTCTTATCCAAAAGGGCCTCCCTTTCTGAAAAGACCAACCTGTTGCGGCTGCGGTCCACCTCAATTATCTTGAGCTTAATCTTTTCCCCTATACACCCCGCCAGGAAAGAGAGCCTTTCCTTTGGGGAAAGGCCATAAGGGATGAAGGAAACCTGGGATAGAGGGACAAACCCTTTTATGCTGTTGAACTGAACCACAAATCCTCCCCGATTGTATCCTATGACAGGCAATTCCAGGATAGCTCCGGCGCTAAAGAGGCGCTCCACTTCTTCCCAATCGGCTGGCGGTATTACTTCTGTTATGTTCATCGCTTCCATAGGCCTCCCTCCGCTCCATTTCTGCCAGGATTTTTGATACTTGCTCAATAGCTATCCTCTGCTTCCTGTAAAGGTCCGATTCGCTTATAGCCAGCTGTTCGGCTATTTCCCTGGGGCGCTTGCCCTGGAGATAGCGCATCTCCAAAATATTGTAAAGCATCCATTCCAGGGAGCCTGATGGCTGCTTACCCTCAGGCTTAAGGGCTTCAATGGCCTCTTTCAGGACTGCCCTTAACGCCTTAACGGGATTACCATCATGCTCTTTCAGGGCTTTCTCCACCACCTTCAGCTTCAAGAGAGGGCTCTGGGCGAGCTTCGGGCCAGCCCAGTAGTTGCTCAAGGCTTCCCTTACCCATTGCTGGTAATCCGGCCCAGCCAGCTCTATGAGGGCTTCAGCCCTTCCCTCAGGCATTGCGTAAAGGGAAGCCTGCCACTGCCTTATTCTTTCCACGTCTGGAATAATGTGCCTGAGGGCTTCAAAAACCTTCTGCTGCAGTATCCTGTCCTCAAGAACCCGGACAATCCTCTGGACCAGGGTCTCAAAGACTTCAAGTTCCTCAGAGGAAAATTCTGCTTCGGGGGGAGGGGCCTCCATAACCAGCAAGCCCAGCTCCTCCCCATTAACTTCAAGAGGTATAACCCAGAAGCCAAGGTCATAAACCTTAAGCCCTTCTATCAGATTCACGGGGGAACCCTTTTCCCGGTAATTTGAAAGGGCGTTCAAAGCTTCGTTGATCCTGGCGAAGGTTCCGCACCGGGCTTCTATGGACCTCCCCAGGAAGGTTACAAATCCCCACCGAACTTTGAGGAGCTCACACAGGGCCACGAGTATGCTCTCCAGAAACTCCTGCAGGTCGGTGGTCGTGAGGAGCCTTCGGTCCAGCTCCTGGATCCAGGTCACCTCATCCCTATCACGCCTGTAGATAAGGCGGTCAATAAGAGGTTTGGCTTTGTTTATTACAATTTGAAGCAGGACTACCACGGTCACAGCGGCGAAGATGGCAAGGGTTTCCCCCGGAAGGCCAAGGAAATTCTCAACATCTAAAAGGAGCAGGATAACCGCAATAACGCACAATCCCACAAATGGTCCTCGGAGGAGGTAATGGATAAGCTGATGCTTTATTATTCGGTCAGGGGCGAGGGCACCGTAATAGGCCACCACGTAAGCCATAACCGTTAACATCATGGCTACTATAACGTTTCCCAGCACCGAAAGGAACAGGACCAGAGGAGGAGTAAGAAGCAAGGCAGTCCTTGAGATAAGGAGGTAAGGGAAAACCCCTATGCCTGGGCCGATGAAGGCTCCCAGCAAGTAGGAAAGGCGCCGGCGGGAAGTTGAAGTGAAAGCTTTTTGCCTTGCTTTATAAAGGATAAACAGGCTGGAAAGGCAGGAAATCATGAAGAAAGCGGTGAAAAAGGGGAAAAGAGGCCCAGGTGTAAGGTAAATAAGCCCTCCCCGGTACTTGCCATCATAAACCAGGAGGTCACTCCTTAGGGCCAGGAGGCAGAAAAGGCCGCTCAGAAAGTAAAGTAGCCCCGAAATCCACCTCCGCAGTGGGGAAAAGGAACCCGAAGCCCTGAGGATTGCATCGGCAAAGTGAAAGTAAGCGGCAGGAATAAAGGATATTCCAAGCCACTGAAAGCGAAGCCAGGTAAAAGCTGTGCCCAATTCCTTAACCTTTGGGATCACCAAATCACCGGAGTATACAGCGATAACGAAAGCCATCATTGCACAGAAAGCTCTGCCTACCGGGTTCAGGAAGTTGGTGGAAGCAACGTAAGCCAGGAGGGAAAAGGCTACAAGCACTATTCCCGCTGAAAGTATCAGATTGACCTGCAACAGGAAATTCAGCCCGCCCATCTTATCCCCTCTGCGATGATGAGAAGAACAGGAAAAAGCTCAGGGCAAAAGCCAGGCTGGCACTTAACAAGGGCAACCATCTAACGATAGTTTCCCCGAAGCTGCCACCTGCAAAAATGGCAAGTATGGACCAGGCGATATACCCGGCCAGCCCTGTTATCACTACCAGAAGGAACCTCTTCACCCTCTCCTTTAACTCTGCTTCACGAACCTGACTGAAGGCCCCGGCCAGGAGTATGGCCATTAGAGCACTGCTGAAATGGAATGGGGTGGGTTTAGGCACGGGAGCTGGTAATGGGGTGGGGGTAGGAGATGGGGTAGGTGTAGGAGTTGAAGTAGGTGCTGGGGTGAGAGTAGGAGTGGGTGAAGGCACTACAGTGGACAAAATCGCCGGCTGGTTTTCCTGCACCGTAACCACGATTTTGGTGGACCTGTTAGCTGAAAGGCTTGAAGCTGTTATCTCCAGCTGACCTGTTCGCTCCAGAGTAAGGGAAATCTCAGCCACGCCGTTCACAGTTGTAACCTCCCGCCGGGGGAGTTCCAGCGATTCGGCCGGATAAAAGAGCCTGAAAGTTACGGGAGTGCCATCGGGAACTGGATGGCCATTGCGGTCAAGTATTACACCAGTCCGGATTTTGAAGGTGCTACCCGGCCTTAAATCCAGGGCCTGCGATGTTCCCTCCTTTGGCATCCCTACCACTTCAAGCTCAATAACCTGGTTCGGGTCTGGCTCCATTTGTACTATGAGGTCGTAATTTACACCGGGAATGCTCACAGGGGGCGCAGTGTGAGGGATGAATTCCTGGAAAAGGGCCCTTACCGTGTATTCTACAAAATAAGAAAGCGGGCTGTAGGCAGCATAATAGGCGGTAAGCTTGCTTATTTCGGTGGTATCAAGGTAATAAGGAGCACCGTAGCTTATGGCTATCACCTTTTTATCCCGCAGGAGCTCCGGACGGCTTTGCAGAAGCTCTTTGAAAGCATCCGAAGCCGGATAATACTTGGGATTGAGATCTTGCATAGCGAATATAATCCATGTGGCCTTAGAGAAAAGCTCTTCAAGCTCCTTGCTTGGGTAGAGAAGGAAATCTTTAAGGCGAACAAAGCTGAAACTGTGGATCTTTTCCGGATCTATTTGTCCGGTGGCCCTGGGCCCGTAGAGCCTTAAGATCATGTTCTCCAGAGCATCCACCGGGAAAATGCTGGTAGGAGGGCAGTTAGGGCAATCTTTTATGGTTCGCGTATCGGAAAAGATGAGGATGAAATCCTTGGTGGAGGGTGGAGAAGGCAAACGTCCCGCAAGCTCATCCTGCTCCGGGTAAATCAGGGTAATGGAGCGCTGGGCCAGGGGAAGCAATTTTTCAGCCGATGAACCCACTACCTCCAGACTTACAGGAGAGGTAAGAACTTCTTGAAGGGAGAAATGGGGGTAAAGGCGCAATTTGGCCTTGAGGATCCGGCGGCAGGATTCGTCAACCCTTGTCCTGAAGGCGTGGTCATCGGCATATTTTTCCCGGAAAAACGCAATGGTCTGAATTACGTTCTCGTAATGCTCTTCCCATGAACCGGAAAGGGAGAAATCGGAAAGGAGCAGAATATCGTTTCCTGCCAGGAAAGCATCTTGAGCTATGCGTTTGAAAGGGAAAGAAGAAAGCGACGGGTCATAGTAGCGCTTTATAGCGAGGGAACCAAGAGATTCGGTGATAAGTATACCGCCCTTTTCCCGCCAGGAGGCGAATTCAGGCATGGAAAGGATAACATTGAGGCCCTGAGGGTGAAGGCTCAGAGGAGGAGTAAGCTCCCTAATGTTTCCCTGGAAACCTCTGTAACGGATGTGAGAGCTCATGAAAGCATCGGCCATTTCCTCACCCTGAGCCTGTGTAACCGCCAGGAAGGGGGCAAGTTCTATCTTGCGCAGTTCCTGCACCGATTTCTGAATGGTTGCCACTTCCTCCTCGGGTGGTCGGTCACTCCCGCCACGGCCCGGAAAATGCTTGGCTACCAGCATTACCCGGCCCTCGCTTCCCCTGTGGACCCCCTTTATATAAGCTTTACCCATCTTCCCCACCCAGTAAGGGTCTCCACCGAACGCTCTGGTCCCTATTCCGGATTTTATTGCCACCTCGGGACGGTCAACAACGTCCAGAGAGGGGCCAAAAAGCATGTTTACCCCTACGGCAGCCAACTCCGCTCCCACAATGGACCCCACAAGCTCAGCCTGACTTTCATCCCAGGTAGCCCCTATAGCCATATAATTGGGTACAGGGGTGAACCCCGAGCGAAGCTGAGGAAAATCTCCATCGTGGCTTAGTCCTATAAATAAAGGTATTGGCGTGGTGCCTGAAAGGGGTTCGCTCATGGCTAAAGATTGAAGGCTTCGGGTAAGGGAAAGGACCTGAGCTGGGGTTTCCGGGCCGTTGACAAAATTGCCGTTCTGGGCTGAAATTATAACGCCTCCTATTCTGAACTCACGTATGAGCCTGCCCACGGGCGAGTCAGGGGAAACATCAGAGCCATAGAAAGCGACCAGGAAAAGCTGGCCAACCCGCTCTTCAGGTGTCATCTTGCTCAGGATGGCCTCCACCTGGTCGTTGCCGGCAAAAGATGCATGTGCCCTCAGGAGGTAAAAAACCAGGAGAACCAGAAGAAAAACCCTTACCCTGATCATAGCCAGTGAGAGAACCTTTCCACCGTTCGGAGGAAAGAGACAACAAGCTTTAATAATTCTGTCCACGGAATTGAGCGCTTTTCCCTCTCAATCTCCTGGGGGCGGGTGAGGAGTATCCAGGCCACAGCCATCCCTGCAAGCGCACCCACAATGCCACCGATCACTAATCCCTGCACTTCTCTCCTCTTCATCCGGCCTCCGGGCAAGAAATATCGCTTTAATATTACCTTCGGGGAGCTCTTTTGTCAACTTGAGGTAGAATACCTCCCGCAATATTTGACGCGCAGAAGATAAAATGATACAATTGAAGCAATAAAACAAGGGGAAAATGCATGAGGAAAGCCCTGTTTTTCGTTTTATTACTGATAGCAGGAGCGTGTCTGAATTTGTCTCACTCTTCGGGCGGGCTCAGCCCGGAGGGGCATTATTACCTCGGACGTGAACACGCCAAGGTCCTGATTGAGGAATATTCCGATTTCCAGTGACCTTATTGCGCGTTGCACGTCCGTGAGACGTTCCCGAAAATAAAAAGTGAATACATTGACAAGGGGCTTGTGCGATATCAGTTTATCAACATGCCCTTGCGAAGCATCCACCCGGCAGCTCAAAAGGCAGCAGAAGCTGCCCTGTGCGCCGGAAAGCAGGGGAAATTTTGGGAAATGCACGATCTTCTATTTGAAAGGCAAAGGGAATGGGCAACGCAGGTTTCACCTCTGAAGACCTTTGAAAAATATGCAGGTGAAATAATGTTGAACGTGGAGAAGTTTAGCAAGTGTGTGCAGGATGGAGAAACTGCTTTGCAGGTTCAGAACGATTTAGCCGAAGCCGCCAGAAGAGGGGTTATGGCTACACCAACTTTCTTCATCAACGGAAGGAAGTTGGAAGGTGCTTACCCCTACGAGACCTTCAAGGCCTTGATAGAGGAGGAATTGCGGAAATAGCGTTTTTGGCTTAAACTTTAAAGGGAGGAAAATGAAAATGAGTCAGTTTAGTCGGGAAAAGGCTCTGGAAACAGCTCTGGCCACAATTAGAAAGCGATTTGGGGATGGGGCAATAATGCGCCTTGGGGAAGTCCCCAGGCGGGATGTGAGCGTTATTCCCACAGGTTCCTTGGCCCTTGACATAGCCCTTGGAGTAGGAGGTATACCGAGAGGGAGGATAACGGAGATTTTTGGTCCTGAAGCTTCCGGGAAAACCACCCTTGCTCAGCACATAATTGCTGAGGCCCAGAAGTTAGGAGGTACAGCCGCTTTTATAGATGTTGAGCATGCCCTTGATCCTAACTATGCCCGCAAGTGTGGAGTTGATGTGGACAACTTGCTGGTGGCCCAGCCCGATACCGGAGAACAGGCCCTGGAGATAACAGAAGCTTTGGTGAGAAGCGGGGCGGTTGATGTGGTAGTTATTGACTCGGTGGCAGCTCTTGTGCCCAGGGCTGAAATTGAGGGGGAAATGGGCGATGCCCATGTAGGTCTGCAGGCCCGCCTCATGAGCCAGGCCCTCAGGAAACTGGTCGGGGCAATACACCAATCTCAGGCAGCCCTTGTTTTCACCAACCAGCTCCGCCAGAAAATAGGGGTGGTCTTCGGAAGCCCTGAGACCACTACGGGAGGGATGGCTCTGCGCTTCTACGCTTCCATAAGGCTTGACCTGAGGAAGCTTGAGAGCATCAAAAGGGGCGGGGATATAATAGGCAACAGGACCAAAGCTATCGTCAAGAAAAACAAAGTGGCTCCCCCCTTTAAGGAAGCAGAGTTTGACATCCTTTACGATGAGGGTATTTCCAAAGAAGGCGATATCCTGGACCTGGGCGTGGCTTACGGGATAATAGAGAAACGGGGGACCTTCTACTCCTATAAAGACATCAACCTTGGCCAGGGACGCGAGAATGCCAGGCTGTTCCTTAAAGAAAATCCCGACCTGAGGGACACCCTGGAGGCTTTAATCCGGGAGGCAGCGGGCCTCCCGCCTAAAGAAGCCCTCTTCCGCCAATGAGGGCAGAGTTTTCGCTGCAGTCGGAAACAACCCCTTCCGGGTAAAAGCGGAAGGGTTCCGGAGATAAAGCCCCAAACCCCTCTTAAACCCGCCCTGCGGGTAAAAGGGTGTTTTATATCTCCACCGGCTGCGGCGAAAAGGTGCAGCCGTTTTGCTTTTTAAGGAGGGAAACGTTGCCGGGCATTATAACCCGGATTAAGCCTTGCGGCTCTGAAGGCAAAAAGTTGTCCATAACCATAGAAGGCTTTCCACCTATAACCCTCCCTTGCTCCTACGCAGAGGGTTTACGGGAAGGCCAAATCCTTTCTGATGCCCAGATCCAGGAACTTCTGGAAAAAGCTGAACTATCCAGAGCGCTGGAAGCTTCCCTCCGCCTCCTTAAATTCAGGCCCAGAAGTGAGCTGGAAATAAGGACCAGGCTGAGCCGTAAATTCCCTCAGAGCCTGGTGGAAAAAACCATCGCCGTTCTCAAGGAGAAAGGCCTGATTGATGACCAGCTATTTGCCCGTTACTGGGTGGAAAACAGGAGGGAATTCAAGCCTTCGGGCTTTAAAAAACTTCGCTATGAACTCCGTTCCAAAGGGATAGCTCCAGAAATCATCAGAGAAGCGCTTAAAGATGTGGATTTTGAGGCCGAAGCTTACAAAGCCGCTATCAAAAAAGCGCCACGCTGGCGCACTTTGGATGAATTCACTTTTAAAAAGAAAATGGCTGACTTCTTAGCCCGACAGGGCTTTTCTTTTGAAATCATTGAAAAAATCGTGCCGGCAGTCTGGCGGGAAATACAGCAGGAGGAGTGAAAATGGTGTTGACACTGATCGTTGCCCTGATTTCGGCAGCGTTAGCTTTTGTTGGAGGTTACAGCCTTAAACTTTACCAGGAAAGAAAAACCATTAAATCCGCCCGCGAAGAGGCGGAAAAGATAGTGAAAGAGGCACAGGAACAGGCCAGGGAAATAATCCTGGCTGCCAAAGATGAAACTCTGAAGATGCGGGCCCAGCTTGACGAAGAGATCAAAAGGCAAAGAGCTCACCTCCACAACTGGGAAGAAAGGCTCCAGCGTCGCCAGGAATTTCTGGATCGAAAAGCCGAAAGCCTGGATAAACGGGAGAAAAGGCTAACCCAGCAGCAGGCCGAAATCCAGGCCCTTCACGAAGAAATCGCTCGCCTGAAAGAAAAAGAACTGGAAGAATTGCATCGCATAGCTGCCCTTACCCCCGAACAAGCCAGGGAAATCCTTCTGGAAAGGGTAAGGGAAGAAGCTCGCCAGGAAATGGCCAGGGTTATACGGGAGGAAGAAGCAAAAGCCAGAGCTGAAGCTGAGCGCAAAGCCAGAGAAATCATCGCCGAAGCCATGCAAAGGGTTGGGACAGAAGAAGTGGCTGAGCTTGCCACCACCACTATTACTCTACCAAGCGATGAGATGAAAGGCCGCATAATAGGCCGCGGCGGAAGGAATATACGCACTATTGAGAACGTGCTCGGTGTGGACCTTGTGGTAGACGATACCCCGGAAAGCATTACCATATCCTGTTTTGACCCCATCCGGAGGGAAATAGCCAGGCTGGCCCTGGAAAAATTGATAATGGATGGCCGAATCCAGCCGGCCAGGATTGAGCAGGCAGCAGAACAAGCCCGGAGGGAAATTGAAAACGTCATCAGAGAAGAAGGGGAAAAAGCCCTTTACAAACTTGGATTCACCGGCCTCCCCGAAGAAATCGTGACCCTTCTGGGCCGCCTAAAATTCCGCACCAGCTACGGACAGAACGTCCTATTGCATTCCATAGAGACTGCTCGCCTGGCCGGGATAATGGCCGCCGAACTCAGAGCCGATGTGAAAGTGGCTAAACTCGGGGGCCTCCTTCACGACATTGGAAAGGCGGTAGATCAGGTAATTGACGGGCCTCATGCGGCCATAGGAGCTGACATAGCCCGGAGGCATGGCCTTCCGGAAATAGTGGTCAACTGTATTGCCGCTCACCACGGTGAAGTGGAGCCGCAATCAGTGGAAGCGGTTCTGGTAGAAATAGCCGATGCCCTTTCTGGAGGGAGGCCTGGGGCTCGCCGGGAAAGCCTGGAAAGCTACATAAAAAGGATTGAAGCTCTGGAAGCTATAGCCTCTTCTTTTAAGGGCGTAGCTCAAGCTTTTGCTATCCAGGCTGGCCGGGAGATAAGGGTTATAGTCAAGCCCGAGGAGTTAGATGACCTGGCCATAATCCAGCTTTCCAGGGAAATAGCTCGCAAAGTAGAGGAAAATTTAGAATACCCGGGCCAGATAAAAGTTGTAGTTATCCGGGAGACCCGAGCGGTGGATTACGCAAAGTAATTAATCCAAAACGGGAAAATTTGCGGCCCCATGATAAAAAGAATTGAATTGACCAACTTCCGCAATTACATACACCTTTCTCTGGACCTGCCTCCCGGCCTCATAATCCTACAGGGAGACAACGCCCAGGGTAAGACCAATTTCCTGGAAGCCATATACCTTCTGGCTACAACTCGCTCCCCTTTTTCCAGAACTGACCATGAATTCGTCAACTGGATTGCTCAGGAAAGCCCACTCCCTTTTGCTAGAATTACTGGAGTTATAACAGGAAACTCAGGAGAAACCCGCCTTGAGCTAATAATAGCCGGAGAACCCACTCCCTCAGGAGTTAGGTATCGGAAGAAAGTTCTAATAAATGGGGTGCAGAAAAGGCTTATGGACCTCCTGGGCCACCTCCGGTGTGTCTTATTTTCCCCCCAGGATATAGAAATAATTGCAGGCCCGCCCGAAGGGAGAAGGCGCTTTCTGGACATAGCTCTGTGTCAGGTGGACCTCAAATATTGCCAGGCCTTGGCCCTTTACAACAAGATAGTAGAAAGGCGCAACCACCTTCTGAAGAAGGCTCAGGAAGAAGGTTTCAAGGAGGAAGAGTTCCTTTTCTGGGATGAGAACCTCGTCCGGTACGGAAGCTTTGTAACCAGGGTCCGCTGGGAAGCCCTTGGGCTTATGGCCCCGGAGATAAAGGAAAACCACCTGGCTCTGACCGATGGTGAGGAAACCCTGCAGCCTGTTTACATTTCTTCGTCTCTGGGACAAGCTATTACTGGCTTAAACCTTCTTTCCCCTCTGCCCCTAGAAGAAATTGAGAAAGCTATGTCCAGAAGGCTTATGGAAGCAAGGGAGAAGGACCTGGACCATGGAGCCACAACAATAGGCCCCCACAGGGATGACATAAGGTTCCTTCTCAATGGCAGAGATATCTCTGCCTATGGTTCCAGGGGACAACAGCGCTCAGCTGCTTTCTCTTTACGTTTAGCAGAGATGGCTTTTATAGAGAAGAAAAGTGGGGAAAGTCCACTGCTTTTGCTGGACGAAGTCCTCTCAGAACTTGACCAGAAAAGGCGCGATCGCCTCGCCGAAATCGTTTCCAGAGTTCCCCAGGCCATTATCACTACCCTTGATTGGGAAGGCTTCCGGAAAGAGTTTCTCCGGAAAGCCCGCCTCCTCACCGTTTCCCAGGGCTACATTCGGGAAGCTTCTCTTTAGTAAGCCCGGGATTTTGTTTTGCCTTTAAACCCTTTTGCAGGTATAATAAGTAAAAGCCCAGATCGGGCTATTTTTATTTCCCCAGGAGGTGTGCATGGAAAAGCAGGCCAAAGTTTTCTACCTCACTCCAGAGGGGAAGAAAAAACTGGAAGAAGAGCTGGAATACCTCCGTACTGTAAAGAGAGCTGAAATAGCTCAGCAGATCCACCAGGCCAAGGCTGAGGGCGATGTTATGGAAAATGCGGGCTATGAAGAAGCCAAAACAGCTCAGGCTTTCCTGGAAGGAAGGATAATGACGCTGGAAAAAATTCTGGAGAACGCTGTCATTATTGAAAAGCCTGAGGGGACTGACCAGGTCTGCCTTGGCTCAAAAGTAACCCTTCTGGAGGAAGGTAAAACCGAACCTGAAGTTTACACAATCGTTGGCTCAACGGAAGCGGATCCCCTCCAGGGGCGCATTTCCAACGAATCGCCCCTGGGCAAAGCCCTTATGGGGGCAAAAGTTGGCGATACAGTCATTGTTAATGCCCCGGCTGGCCGCATTGCCTTCAAAGTGATAAGTATTGAGTAAAAGCCAGGAGGAATAAATTGCAGGAGCTGGAATTACCTGACCAGTTTTACCATCGCTTGCGCAAGCTGCAAAGGCTGCGGGAGCTCGGAATAGACCCTTACCCCACAAAAGTTAACCGAACTCACTCCGTAAAAGAGGCTCGGGAAGCCTTTGAGCGGGATGAAAATTTCGGCCAGGAGAAAGTAACCCTTGCCGGAAGGCTTATCGCCATCCGCAACATGGGAGGATTGACCTTCACCCACATAGCCGATGGCACAGGCAAAATCCAACTTATGTTCCGTCGGGACCTCTTGGGTGAAGAGCGTTACAACTTCTTCCTGGACTTTTTTGATATCGGAGACTTTATAGAGGCCCATGGGAACATTTTCCGAACCCGTACTGGTGAAGTAACTTTGCTGGTGGAAAATTACCGCCTCCTGGCCAAATCCCTGCACCCGCTTCCAGAAAAATGGCATGGCCTCCAGGACGTGGAACTCCGTTACCGCAGGCGCTACCTGGACCTCCTGGCCAATGAAGAGGTAAAGGAAATCTTCGTTATACGGAGCAAAATCATTAAAGCAATGCGTGAGTTTCTGGATTCCCGTGGCTTCCTTGAAGTGGAAACGCCCATCCTTCAGCCCATTTATGGTGGTGCAGCAGCCAGACCCTTTGAAACCTGGTACCATGCCCTGGAAAGGTCCTTTTACCTGCGCATTTCCGACGAACTTTACCTGAAGAGATTAATAGTGGGCGGATTTGATAAAGTTTACGAAATAGGCAAAGACTTCCGCAATGAAGGGGTTGACGCCCGCCACAATCCTGAGTTTACCATGATGGAATGCTACCAGGCTTACGCTGATTATAACGACATGATGAAGCTGACGGAGGAAATGATAGCTTTTATTGCATTAAAAGTCCTGGGCACCACCACTATAACCTACTCCGGGAACAGGATAGAACTGTCACCACCGTGGCCCAGAACTACCATGAGGGAGCTGCTCATAAAATATACGGGCATAGATTTTGAAGAGCACAGGGACTTGGAAAGCCTGAAAGAAGCTATCAAGGAAAGAGGTCTCAAAGTAGACCCCAAACCCACCTGGGGTAAGCAGGTTGATGAACTTTTTAAGGAATACGTGGAACCCCACCTTACAGGGCCAATTTTCGTTATGGATTACCCGGTGGAAATATCCCCCCTGGCCAAGCGCAAACCTGATGCTCCTCACCTTGTGGAGCGGTTTGAAGGCTTTATCGGTGGCATGGAGATCGCCAACGCTTTCAGTGAGCTTAACGATCCCTTAGACCAGAAAGAAAGGTTCCTGGAGCAAGCGAGAGCACGGGAAAGGGGGGATGAAGAAACGCACCCGCTGGATGAAGATTTCATCCTGGCCCTCATGCATGGGATGCCCCCTACCGGGGGGCTTGGAATCGGCATTGATCGCTTGACGATGATTTTGACCGATAAGCAATCTATAAGAGAAGTGATTCTCTTCCCACACCTTCGCACCCTATGAATCAAACCCGAGCCCCTTTTCCTTCAAGCTTATAAACCTTTGCTTGCCTATGATGATATGATCCAGGACCTCAATGTCCAGAAGCTTCCCGGCCTGAACCACCTGCCGGGTAAGAGCAATATCTTCAGGGGAGGGGGTTGGATCCCCCGAAGGGTGATTGTGTGCAAGGATTATAGCCGAGGCATCGGCTTTTATGGCCTCTCTGAATATTTCCCCTATCCTTGCCGAAGCCATGTTCAGGGCTCCCACGCAAATGGTTGGTATGCTTATAACCCTGTTCTTTGTGTCAAGGAGGATGGTTTTGAGGTGCTCCTTGGGGAGAAAACTCATATCCAGCAAAAGTATGTTGGCTGCATCAGCGGGGGAACGGACGACCGGCCTTTCGTGAGGGGAGGCCACCAGAAGCCTTTTGCCCAGTTCAAAAGCAGCCTTGAGCTGTGCTGCCTTGGCTTCTCCAAGGCCTTTTTCCGCGCAAAGGTCGGAAAAATCAGCCCCAGCCAGGCCAGCAAGGCCACCATATCGGGCCAGGAGGCGGGTAGCCAGCGCCAGGACGCTTTCCCCTTCCACCCCGGTCCTCAGGATTATAGCCAGAAGCTCAACGGTGGAAAGGGCGGAAGCCCCGTAAAGTTTGAGCCTTTCCCGAGGCCTCTCCGAAGCCGGAAGCTCTTTTATGGTGGGATGATATTCTACCTTATCGCCCATATCCTTTCCTCCTGAGGGGGTGCAACTGTGAAAAGGCGAGTTGCTTACATTTTTATGGCTTTAGTTTTGCTTGGCTTAAGCCTTGCCTGCGGTCAAATAATAACCCTGCCCACAGCTACGCCCACTGTAACTCCTCTGAAGGAATTCACCCTTTCCCCCACCTCTACCACTACCATGCTTCCCACTACCCCCTTTCCCACTTTTACCCCTACTTTCACCCCTACCCCGATACTGTATGTGGTCCAACCGGGTGATACCCTTTCGGAGATTGCCCGCAAATTCGGGGTGAGCATTCGGACAATTCAAGAAGCAAACGCTATAACCGATCCCAGAACCCTCCAGGCAGGTCAAACTTTAATAATACCGCAGGGGGAGGAAGCTTTGCCTGGCACTCCAACTCCAACTCCCACCCCAATTCCCCTTGAAGTAAAAGGAATTAACTTCTACCGGGAACCGGGAGGAAATCTCTGGTGTTTTGGTGAAGTCATCAATCCCGGAGAAATTGCGGTGGAGAGCGTAGCGGTGGCTGTCAAACTTCGCGGCCCCGATGATTCCCTTCTGGCCGAAGGGCGAGCATTTGTTGCCAGGGATTTGATTCCCCCCAGGGAAAAGGGGCCTTTTGCGATAGCTTTTCCCAGCCCCCCGGAGGTTTTCCTCCACTACGATGTTGCTGTGATAAGCGCTCTTCCTGCCCATTTTCCTTCGGCTTTGGCCCAATTTTTAACCTTAAAAGAGCATTCATGGGATAAGGGCCCGGGCAACCTCTTTTCAATAAAAGGAACAATCGTAAATAAAGGGGAGAAGGCAGCTAAGGAGGTGAACGTTGTTCTGGTAGCCTACGACGCCTCGGATAGGGTCGTGGCCCTTCAGAAGATAATCCCGGAAAAGGATCTTCTCCAGCCCGGAGAAGAAACAGCCTTTTATGCTACAATTTTCCCGGCTGGTAACCCTCCGGTCACTTATACCCTTTATGTTCAAGGCATAGTTCCTTAAGATATTCAGGTCAATTCCTCCACCACAATTATGCCATCCTGGACGAAAGCAACCTCTGGCCTGGAGGGGCCCTCCCTCGTTTCCTCCGGAGGGCGAGCAACATAAGGGCCGATCTTTATGATGGATGGCTCCATGCGCAGCGCATAAATCCTGCGGGACGGGTCATCTGGCGTTCCTGCTGAGGCTATACCCTTAAGATGTCCCAGAACGATCACGTCTCCACCGGCTATTATTTCCGCACCCGGGTTTACATCCCCGATGATTACAATGGTGCCTTCGTAAAAGATCCTCTGGCCAGAGCGAATGGGCCCTCGCCTTACCAGGGCTATATCAGTTTTAGCCCCATGGCTCTTTTCCACCTCAAGCCCGAGAGCATAGGCTGCCTTCTGCACCTTACCTTCATCGCTTATGATTTTCTCGGTGGAGATACCATGGTTTTTGAGAATTGCCAGAACTTTCTTTAGCTCGTCCACCCCCAGGTCAGGGGTTTTTACTTCCAGGATTACTTTGTTGCCCTCAAGTAACGAGCCTGCTGATTCCATCATTTGTTCTAACTCTAAGAGAGCGTTTTCCGCCCTTTCCCCCCGGAGGGCTATGGTGATACCATCCTTCGTTCCTTTTATGACCACTGCCTTCATGGTTACTTTTCCCAATCTATGTAATCAAAGTAACGGCGTATGATTTTGGCGGCTATTGGAACAGCCGCCTCTGAACCTTCCCCCCCGCCTTGAAGGAACACCACCAGTGCTATCCTGGGGTTATCATAAGGCGCAAAAGCTGCAAACCAGGCATGGGTCGGAAGCTCTCCCTTAGCACTCCTTGGGCCATAGAATTCGGCAGTCCCCGTTTTTCCAGCTACGGGTATATCGGGCCAGTTGGTTCGCCAGGCTGTCCCTCTGGTAACTGCCTCCCTGAGCCCCTTTTTCACCAGATTTATGGTCCTTTCTGAGGCCGGGATTTTGCGAATTATTTCCGGCTTGAATTCTTTCACCACATTCCCTTCAGAGTCCACTATCTTGTATATAAGCTGAGGCCTGTATAAAGTGCCTCCATTAGCAATGGCAGCAGTAGCGTTTAAGACTTGCAAAGGCGTAGCCAGGAAAAACCCTTGCCCTATAGCCATGTTATAAGTATCGCCAAGGACCCATATTTCTCCGTAATTCAAGCGTTTCCAATCTGCATTTGGGACAAGGCCCTTACTTTCGCCCGGCAGGTCAATCCCTGTCTTTTCCCCAAAGCCAAAAATTTTTGCCCAGTAGGAGAGCTTATCAAGCCCGAGTCCCCGGAAATCTTTATATCCTCCGGCCACTTTGTAAAAGAAAATGTCACAGGAATAAGCGAGGGCATCTATGATGTTTATAGCTCCATGCCCCCTCTCGTACTTATGAATCCAACAATAAAATGGCTGTGCCCGGCTTGGATCATCGGGAAAATACTGGTGAGGGACCCACAAAATGCCTTCGCACTCCAGGTGGCTCCTTTCATTGATAATCCCTTCTTCCAAAGCGGCCGTAGCTGGTACTATTTTGAAAGTGGAGCCTATGGGATACTGGCCCATTATAGCATGGTTCACCATAGGGTGATTGGGGTCCTCTTCAAGCTGGCGGTATTCTTCAGGATTTATGCCCCGGGCGAACAGGTTATTATCATAAGAGGGCAGGCTCACCATGGCCAGGATCTGCCCACTTCTGGGGTCCATTACTATGGCCACCCCAACTGGGGAGTGGGCCTTCCTCATCCCTTCTTCCAGGGCTTCCTTTACAATCGCTTGTAAGTCCCAATCTATCGTGAGGTAAAGGCTATGCCCTGGAATTGGTGAATTTTCGTGCCCTACGGTGCGAATTTCCTTTCCTGAAGCGTCCACTTCCACAAGTTTCTGTCCTTTTTCTCCCTTCAAGTAATCCTCGTAGACAAACTCTATACCTGCAAGGCCTACTTTGTCGCGGCTGGGATCGTATCCCTTTGCCTTGTAACTTTCCGCCCATTCCCCCGGTATCAAGCCTGTGTACCCGATTATATGGGAAAAAAGGGTGCTACTTATGTACTCCCTGACCGGTTCTATTTCCACCTGGACTCCGGGAAAGTTGAGGTGTTCCTGCTGGAGCAGAAAGGCAATTTCTCTTTCCACGTTTTTCTTAACCACAATAGGGTTGTATGGGTTCTTCATCCCCTCTTTCACCATTGCCTCAAGGTCCGGGGAGGATCCTCCCGAAGAGGTAAGCCCCGCACTCTTGCCCGAGGCAAAGATAAGCTCGGAAAGCTTTAATAGCACTTTGCGACGTTCAACCTCTTCCCCAGGCAGATAAGCAGGGGTGATAAGCACGGTGTAACTTGGAGTATTTTTAACCAGCGCTCTCCCCCACCGATCGTAGATTATACCCCTCAAAGCATCTATCTGGACCAGGCGGAGGCGATTTCTTTCAGCCAGGGTTTTATAATAGTCAGCCCTCAGGATTTGGAGATGCCATAGGCGGAGAGTAAAGATAAAAAGGATTAACACAGCCCCTATCTGGAAAACCAGCAAGCGCTTCTTATGCTCGTTCACTCATTCCTCCCCGGTAAAGCCTGGCCAATATCAAGCAGGCCGGAACCATGGCCACCGCGTTCAGGAGAGCTGAGGGTAACGTTATAAGGAGAATGCTTTCGGCTCTGAAAGGGCTACAACCAAGGAAGTTCAGGATCGTTAGCTGGATCAAATCGTAAAGTATAAAAAACAAACCGGCTATCAGGAAAAGGGCAAACGGGTTGGTGTAGGATATATGCTCTGAAGTTAAGGCCACCAGGAAAGCTATAAGGGGGAGCGATATAGTAAAAAGACCCATGGGCCCACCGGAAACCAGGTCAAGAAGAAGACCAGCAACGAAAGCCCAGGATAACCCTGCATTTCCCCCTTTAATGATGCTCCAGAAAAATACTAATAAGAAGACCAAATCCAGCCTGGCTAAGGCAAGCCTTAAGCCTGAAATCAAGCTCTCCTGAACGATAATAATCCCTAACATTAAGGCGAATTCCGTGTAGATATTAATGACTCTCCTCCCCTGAAACTATTGGTTTAAAACCTTTGAGCACCAGCACCAGCTCCAGCCGGTCAAAATCTACTGAAGGCTTAATACGCACTTCCTGGAAAAGAGCATAATCCTTTTTCTCAATTTCAATTACCTGCCCTATTACGAGGCCCTTGGGCAAAGTTCCCCCCAGCCCCGAGGTCAAAACCACTTCCCCCACTGAGATATTCGCATCTATAGGGATATAACGCATAACAAGTGAGCCTTCAGGAGTTCCTTCCACCATGCCGGTAGCCTGCCCTCCCTCTATATAGGCACCTATAGAACTGGAAGGGTCTGTAATGAGCAGAACCTTTGAAGTTGAACTGTAAGCTGAAACCACCCTTCCCACCAGTCCCCTTTCGGTTACCACTGCCATTCCGGGCAAAACCCCATTCTTTTGCCCAACATTTATGATGACATATCGGGTGAAACCCGAAGGATCAAAACCAATAACCCTCGCTACAACTCTGGCAGTTGCGTAATCAAAAGCTGGGTTTTCCTGAGTGAAATTAAGAAGTTCTCTCAAGGCTTTGTTTTCAACCTCAAGTTCACGGAGCTGTATGTTTTCAACGATAAGGCGTTCTAACTCTTTTTTCAGCCGCTCATTCTCCTCCCGGAGGTGCCATATATCCTCAAGGATAGCAATGGCACGATGGAGTGAAGAGGAAGCAAGAGAAACCCCATACTGGATAGGGGAAGTAATGCTCAAGACGGCATCCTGCAAAGGGTTCAAAAGACCAGTTTTATGGAGAATAGCGAGGAGAAAGCCTGAAAATAGGAAGAGAAGGAGTAAACGCCAGCTGGGCTTTTTAGCTCCTCCTGATTCCGGAAAGAACTTTGTGGTAGACATCAATATACTCCAGGACTTTGGCAGCTCCTCTTACCACGCAGGTCACAGGGTCTTCAACAACGTAAACTTTAATCTTAAGTTCTTCGCTCAGCCTTCGGTCAAGGCCTTTGAGGAGAGCTCCCCCTCCCACCAGGGCAATACCTCTTTCCATAAGGTCAGCCACGAGTTCAGGGGGAGTATCGTCCAGCACGTCCTTTGCCGCATTAACTATAGCGGAGATAGAACCGGAAAGGGCTTCCCTTATCTCTACGCTGGAAACCTCCACTTCATCTGGAAGCCCGGTAATGAGATTTCGCCCCCTGAGGACAAAGGTCTCCTCTTTGGGCAAAGGGTAAGCAGAGCCTATAGCGATCTTGGCCTGCTCGGCCATCCTTTCCCCTATAAGTAGGTTGTACTTTTGCTTGGCATAACGGATGATATCCTCATCCATCTCATCGCCTGCTATTCGGATAGAAGCACTCTGAACAACTCCTCCCAGGGAAATGACTGCTATCTCCGTTGTGCCTCCGCCGATATCAATGACCATACTGCCCACAGAATCGTTTATAGGCAGGTCAGCTCCGATGGCAGCAGCTATGGGCTCTTCTACCAGGTAAACCTCCCTGGCTCCAGCACTTGTAACGGCGTCGTAAACGGCTTTCTTTTCCACTTCCGTCACGCCGCTGGGTATGCCCACTATTACCCTGGGCCTTGGGATTCGGAAAAGCAGCTTTTCATGAACTTTACGGATGAAATGATGGATCATGGCTTCGGTGACATCAAAATCTGAAATTACCCCATCTCTTATGGGCCTTATAGCCACTATGGTAGCAGGGGTTCTACCTAACATTTCTTTAGCTTCCGCCCCTATCGCCAAGATTTTCCCCGTTTCTTTCTCCAAAGCCACTATGGAAGGCTCATTGATCAAAATCCCTTTGCCCCTGACAGCCACCAAGGTTGTGGCTGTTCCGAGGTCTATAGCCATGTCAAAAGAGAAAAGTCCGAGAAAAGCGCTCAGCGGGTTGAACACAGTCTCTCACTCCTCTTGCAAGTTTTGGTTCATTATACCATGAGGGAAGAAAATTAGCCAAGTTAACACCAAATAAACGCTGCCTGGTGGTTAGGGCTTATTTGCCTTAAAATCGCCTTTTGTGATATACTTAACCAAGCTTAAAACAGAAGCAGGGAGGTTGCAATGCCTGTGAGCGTGGAAATCCCCAGGGAAACTTTTACAGGGCAAATTCGGCAAGTGACCCTTGGAGCTACTAAGGAACAGGGAGGAACCCGCAAAAAAACAGTAACAGTAGGAGGAGAAACCACCCTTCCTTTCCTCCATTTTGAAGGAGAAATACCTAATCCCCCGGCTATTGCTCTGGAGATCACTGATTCTTTCCCAGCTGAATGGTCTCCACTCCTTATCAAGGCTTGGGGCGAAGCTACTATGAAGGATCCAGCCCAATGGGCGGCTAAGGCTGAAGAAGTTGGAGCAGACCTAATTATGATAAAACTTACCGGCCTTGATTCAAACGGCCAACCCTATCCTGCTAAAGAAGCTGTTAATCTGGTCCGGCGAGTCCTGGAAGCCACTGGTTTACCCCTTATTGTGAGAGGTCCGGGACAACCGGAAAGAGATAACGAACTTCTGACAGCCGTAGCTGATGCTACTGCTGGTGAGCGCATTGTCCTTGGCCTTTGTGAAGATAAAAATTACCGCACCATCGTAGCAGCAGCTCTCGCCAACAATCACCTGGTTATAGCCAGCACCCCGATTGATGTTAACCTGGCCAAACAGCTCAATATCCTCATAAGCGACATGAACATGCCACTGGATCGGGTCCTGATGGACCCCACCACAGGTTCTCTTGGTTACGGCCTTGAATATACTTACTCGGTAATGGAAAGGCTCCGGCTTGCGGCACTCCAGGGTGACCCAATGGTTCAGCTCCCGATGATCTGCTTTGCCGGGGAAGAATCCTGGCGGCAGAAGGAATCAAAAGTGGGAGAAGGTGTACCCGAAGCATGGGGTGATTGGGAAAAAAGAGCCATAATGTGGGAAGCAATAACGGCTACAACCCTCATCCATGCAGGAGCTGACATTGTAACCCTCAGACATCCCAGGACTGTAAACCTTGTGAGGCAGGAAATCCAGAAACTTATGAACAAACCATGAGGTTTTATCTTACCCTTTTGGGGGCTATTTTCTTTTTGGGGACAGCTATACTGGGAATTTTCAAGCCGGATCTGGTTTGGGGCAAACCCCCGGTGCCCCTGACCAAGCCTTATCAAAAACAATTGCTCAAAAGAAAAAGGCTTATAGGCACTGTAGTATACGCATTGATTGGGCTGGCGCTTCTCCTCTTAGCCCTAAAAGAGGGCAAAATTATATAATCCCATGAGAGGAGTGGGAAGATGGCTCTCACAGGATTGCAGATATACAAACTTCTGCCAAAAACTAACTGTAAAGAGTGTGGCTTTCCCACCTGCCTTGCTTTTGCCATGAAATTGGCAGCCAAGCAGGCAGAGCTTTCTCAGTGCCCTTACGTTTCCGAGGAAGCCAAGCAGGCCCTGGCTGAAGCTTCTGCCCCGCCCATTCGCCTGATTACAGTAGGTGTGGGCGAAAGGAAGATAGAAGTTGGCAATGAAATAGTCCTGTTCCGCCACGAGAAAACTTTCTACCATCCCCCTGGGATCTTCATTAAAATTAAGGATACTCAGCCCCTGGATGAAGCCCAAAAGTTCGCCCAGGAAGTTATAAGCTACTCAGTGGAGAGGGTGGGCAAGGTCTTCTCCCCGGATGGCTTAGCCATTGAGAACACCTCAAAGGACCCGGCCAAATTTGCTGCCTGTGTGGAGGCCATCCGCTCCGTCGCTCCCGACCATCCTTTTATCCTTATTTCCGAGGATCCTGTCGCCATGAAAGCAGCTCTGGAAAAGGAAGGAGGCAAAAATCCGCTCCTTTACGCCGCTACCCCTCAGAATTGGCAAGAGATGGCTCAGCTGGCAAAGGAGAAGAACGTACCCCTGGCTGTCCGGGCCGATGGCGACCTCTCAGCCCTTGCTTCCTTAACGGAGCAACTTCGGGAGGCAGGAGTTGAGGATTTGGTCCTTGATCCGGGGAGAGATGACCCGGCCGGGAGCCTTGCCGTTATGACCCAGATAAGACGCCTGGCTCTCAAACAGAATTTCCGCCCCCTTGGCTACCCCATGATTACTATGCCTGGAAGGGGCACTCAATCCGCTGAGGAAGAAGCCCTCCTGGCTGCTCAACATATCGCTAAGTATGGAGGTTTGATCGTCCTTGATCACTTTGATCCCGCAATCCTTTATCCCCTGTTCACTCTCCGCCTCAATATCTACACCGATCCTCAGAAACCGATTCAAGTTAGCCCGGGTGTTTATGAAATCGGGAAGCCAGGGCCTGATTCTCCTCTGCTGGTTACCACAAACTTCTCCCTCACTTACTTCAGCGTCTCAGGTGAAACGGCTGCCAGCGGAATACCTTCCTGGCTCCTGGTTTGCGACACCGAAGGGATGAGCGTGCTCACGGCCTGGGCTGCCGGCAAATTTGATGCCGAGAAAATTGCCAAATCCGTCAAGCAGTACACTGTTGAAGAGAAGATTAAGCATCGCAAGATCATAATCCCGGGGCATGTGGCTGTCATTTCGGGTGAGCTTGAAGATGAACTTCCGGGCTGGGAAGTTATGGTGGGGCCAAGGGAGGCCGTGGATATCCCCAACTTCCTGAAGGCTTTCTGGAGCACGAATTGAAGTATGCCTCCCATACTGAACTTTGTAAGTCCGGCCCTTGCTCTTAAGTATCTGGGCCTTTGCTTCTTATCCATTACCGGGGCCTTACAAATAGTCGCAGGGAAGAGGGGAATTGAAGGTTTGTCGCTTTTCCCCTCTTCCCTTCGTCTTTATCAGGTTACTATTGGCCTGGCCCTCATTGCCGGCTCTTTCGCCTTTTTCTTCATTATTACTCCGGAAGTTTTTACCCCTGGCCTGGCAGGCTCGGAATTAATGATACTCTTCGGGTGCGGCGGGATTTTAGCCCTGGCCTTTTCCACCACCGTTGCTGAATTGAGAGGAAACCAACGCTTTCGCCCAATCCTTCCAGACGCCGAAGAAAGCTTAATGGAAGGAAAGGTAGCCTTTTTTGGAACAAAGGCTGGAGAAAAAGTTGATTTATGCCTGATCCCTGACCCCTGGGAACCTTTCTCTCTTGATTTCCTGGCCCGTCGGCTTGCCAGTTCAGGCCACAGGGTTGCAGTGTTACACTGGCAGGCCATACCCGATGAAATCTCTGCAATCGCTTTTCCCGCCCTGGCCCTGGGAAAATACGGGGCTAAGATGGCCTTTGGGCACAGGGTGGGAGGAAATATTGCTCTGCATCTGGCCTCTCAAAACAGCCAGATTAAAGCTGTAGCCATTGCTCCTTTCCTTAGCCTTGAAGATGCCAGACCCGGGCTCAGATGGCTTAGAGAAGGGGGAATCTTCACAGCTTTCAGGCGCCTTCGGAAAAGAGAAGGGCTCGTAAAAGCACTTCTGCCGGTTGAAATTCCCACCAATTCCGTTATAATTAACCCGGAAACAGGGGTTAACCCCTGGGGTATGGTCCTCACTGAGGAAATCGTAAAAATCTGCGAGAGCGAAGCGAAGGGGCTCTCTATGGTAAACGGGTGCTAAGTAAGGATGGAGCTGGATTACTTTTTGTTCAAGGCTATAAATGACTTAGCAGGTCGCTGGCCGTGGTTTGATGTCTTGATGCGCCTTCTCGTAAACGAATACTTCGTCCCTACTACCATGGCCTTAATCCTGGTGATAATGTGGTTCTGGGGAAGGGACGAGACCGAGCAAGCCCGTTACCACCGAATCGTAATTCTCACCGCCCTTTCCCTTATCACTGCTAACATTATCCTTAAAGGCATAAACCTCCTTTACTTCCGCCCCCGCCCCTTTGATACTTATCAGGTCAAACTCCTTTTCTACAAGCCATGGGACTCTTCCTTTCCCAGCAATCCTGCTACTACAGGCTTTTCAATTGCTGTAGCCGTTGCCCTTCACGACCCGTTCTGGGGTTTGCCCTTCTTAATCCTTGCCATCCTTTTTGGCTTTTCCCGGATCTTCTGCGGGGTTCATTACCCATCCGATGTCCTGGCTGGAGCTTTGCTGGGCACCATAACGGCCTGGTTCTACTGGAAATATTCCCATAAGCTTGAGGGATTGATCGCTTTCATCCGCCGTTTGCTCAAAAGATTTTGCCTGGCTTGAGAGGTAGAAATGGTCAAAGTTCACATCAAACCTCAGGATATAACGGTGGAGGTGGAAAAAGGCACCCTTATCTCTGAAGCTCTGGATACTGCGGGGATTAAACTTTTGCTTCCCTGTGGTGGGCAAGGAAGGTGCGGGCGATGCAAAGTGGTGGTAGAAAGGGGGGAAGTAAGGCGACGTTCTGTAGCTCGCCTTTCCCCCACCGAACTTAAGCAAGGTTACGCTTTAGCTTGCCAAACTCTTATAGAAAGCGAAGCAGTAATTTTTGTTCCGCCTCAGGAAGAACTCATAAAGCACAGACTGCCTACAGAAAAAGTCGCCGAGTATATAGCCTTGCCCTTCCCATGTGATACTGTTTCAAACCCCTACTTAAAAGCCTTCTATCTCGAGATAACTCCTCCCAGCCTGGCCGACAACACTACTGACTTTGAAAGGCTTAAGAGGGAACTTTCCGTGCAATACCACATCCATGACCTTATAGCAAACCTTCCGGTCTTGAGGAAATTAGCTCGGGTCCTCCGGGAGGCGGACTGGAAAGTGACAGTTATCGTGGAGATGCACAACTGGGCTCGCAAAGGCCCCCCGCGCCTTATTGATATAAAACCAGGGAATGCTACCGGAAGGCTTTATGGTGCAGCAGTGGACATTGGTACTACCTCAGTGGTGGTCTACCTGGTAGACCTGAATACTGCTCAGGTGGTGGATACAGCAGCCGAATATAATAAGCAAATAGCCTGTGGTGAGGACATCATCTCCCGCATAATCTATGCCCGAAAACCCGGGGGCCTTGAACACCTGCAGCGTCTTGTTATTCAGACCATAAACGAACTCACAGCCCAAATATGCCAGAGGCAGAACATAAATCCCGATGAAATCTACATGATGACCGTTGCAGGCAATACTACCATGATTCACCTTTTCCTGGGATTGTGGCCTGAACCCATACGCCTTGAACCTTACATTCCTACCATAAGACACCCACTCCCGGTAAAAGCTTCTGAAATTGGGGTTGATATAAACCCCGAAGCTACTGTTGATTGTCTTCCCGGGGTTGGAAGCTATGTTGGTGCTGATATAACTGCCGGAGTTCTAAGCTCTGGAACAATTTTCACCGACAAATTAACCCTATTTATAGACATAGGCACCAACGGAGAGATGGTCCTTGGTAATTTTGACTGGCTCATATCCTGCGCCTGCTCGGCAGGACCTGCTTTTGAGGGGGCTGGAGTTGAATCCGGCATGAGGGCTACAGCCGGTGCCATTGAAGAAGTATGGATAAATGCCCGAAACTATGAAGCCACATGGCGAACCATTGGTGACCTGCCCCCCGAAGGTTTATGCGGTTCCGGGATAATTTCCCTGCTGGCGGAAATGCTCATCACCGGGGTTATGGACAAAAGCGGACGCATTAACTTATCCCTTCCCACCAAAAGGGTGAGAATGGGACCTCATGGGCCTGAATATGTGGTAGCGTGGAAAGAAGAGACCCGCTCCGGTGAGAAGGATATAGTTATCACAGAGGTGGATATCTCAAATCTTCTCAGAGCGAAGGCTGCCATTTATGCTGGATTCCGTACCCTGGCAAGGGCAGTAGGAGTGCAGATAGCTGATGTGGAACAGGTACTGATAGGTGGGGCCTTTGGGAAATACCTGAACGTGGAAAAGGCCATCCAGATAGGAATGTTGCCCGACATGCCCTGGGATCGCTTTAAATTCCTGGGCAACACCTCAGCCCTGGGAGCTTATATTTGCCTTGTCTGCCCAGAGATGCGGGAAAAGGTGGTGGAAATAGCCGAGAAAATGACCTACCTTGAACTCTCAGCTGATAATACTTTCACCGAGGAGTTCACCTCAGCCCTCTTCTTCCCCCATACCGACTTAGATACCTTCCCCTCCGTAAAGAGGCTACTTAAAAGCGCGGGAACTTCTTAAAAAGAGCGTGGGTTTTTCAAAGATTAGAAGAAGTAGGCAAGGGTTGGAGGATATGCCCCCAAAAAATTTTTCAAAAGGGGGCAAACCGCCAGCATTGGCAACCCGCCCCCGAGTGGGACCCAAAACCCCGGCAAACCCTTAGCCCACGAGGGTGGGGGAAAAATAG
>CAZZMI010000016.1:0-3328 GCA_964655275.1 uncultured Anaerolineae bacterium
AATCCGGCCTTAAGCTATTTTTGTTCCAGGGGAGGAGGGGCATCTCGCAGCTTACCCGGGGAGGGGGATAGCCCTTTTCCCTGCTTTTCGCAGGCCGATTGCCAGAATTCATTGAAAGGCCCATTGCCCCCTGCTCCGGTAACCGGCATGTTTAAAGCGCCGGTTTATGGGTGCATCCGGGGAAAAGGGCGGTGAACCAAAAAGCTCAGTGGGGCAGGTGGGAGGGATAAGGGCTTTAAGGGCCAGAGGCTTAACTTCTATCCGCACCGGGGTTTTTCCTATGGGTTCTCCATCCACTTGGATAGAAAAAGGCCGTGCCGTTTTAATTGTGAGGCGGGATACCTGCTTCATTTCTACAAGAGGATCACTGACATGCTTGCCGGAAAATACAGCGTAGACATGGTGAACAAGCTGGGGAAAGCGGTAACCTTTAAAAATGCACAGGTCCAGCAAGCCATCGTTCAGGCGGGCGTAGGGTGCAATTTTGATGAAGCCCCCGTAAAGGCGGACATTGCTCACGATGGCCAAGATCATCCTGCGCCTTATAGCCTTCCCATCCAGCTGAAAATAAGTTTTTGTCCCCAGGAAAGTAACAGCTGTTATTACACCTGCCACTACAAAAGCGGTAGCGCCCAGCTTCCTCTTTACAGCAGGGTGGGATTCCACCTCCTCGGTGACCAGGGCATCTATGCCTATTCCGCACCAGAGGAGGAAGTGACGGCCGTTGGCAATCCCCACATCCACATAAGCTGTGGAAGATTCCAGCAAGAATTCAGCTGCTTCACGGGCATTGGGTGAGCTCAGGAAAAGATTGGCAGAGGTAAGGCCCAGCTGCCTGGCCCAGACGTTTCCGGTGCCGAGGGGTAATACCCCTAAAGCCGTTTCCGTTTCCACAATTCCATTGACCACACCGTTAACGGTTCCATCGCCCCCTGCTGCTATGACTGCATCGTAGCGGAGGGAAGCTGCCTCCTTTGCCAAGGCATAAACTTCGCTGGGATTTTCCGTTTCCACAATTTCTACTTTCCATCCACCCCTCTCCAGAACGCTGGCTGCTCTGGTGAGGGCTTCCCAGTTCCGGCGGGGACCCGCCGCGGGATTGAAAATTATGAGCCCTTTCATCGTTGAAGCACCCGTAAAATTTTCTGGATTTCTTCCTCCAGGTCCCTGGATGTATCTACCACAATGTGCGGTCTGCTTATAGGCTGCTGATATTGCTTCATGCGGGAATAAACCTCCCAATCAGCATCCGAAATATCGTGGTCATCCCTTGCTTTATGGCGTTTCTCAAGCCTTTCCCGAACCACTTCTTCTGGAGCCACGGTTTGGACTATCACCAGCTTGGCATTGTTCTTATCCGCCAGCCGGTACACATATTCCCTGTGGACTTCTGAGAGGTTTGTGGCGTCAAAGATAACCCTCAGCCCTTTCTTCAAAAACCTGTCAATGAGGATATGACATACCCGGTGGACCAGAGCGCTCTCCCGGGGGGAGTATGTAGGAGGATTGAACAGGGTTTTGCGGACAAAATCCGATTCCACCACCACAAAGGGGATTTTCTCGCACAACTTCCTTGCCAGGTAGGATTTACCTGTGCCGGGCAAGCCTGAAAGCATAATAAGGACAGGGTAAGCGGTAACGTATGAAGTATTGGTAAGTTTGCTTTCCACCTCCGCTACAGCCTTTTCAAGGTCTATGTAAAACCTTTCCCCTTCCATAGGCTCTCCCTAGACGCTCAGCTTAAACTTGTGGGCAAAGGGGCTTCTATAAAGGCTCGCGTCCCCCCTGTGTCACTTGCACGCTCTATTACAAAAACTCCCTTCAGATCTTCCTCCACCAGGGTACGTATAATCTGAAGGCCAAGGGTTTGTTTTGACTCCGGTTCGCTGAAACCAACTCCGTCGTCGGTTACCTCTAAGGAGAATTTGTTGCCTGTTTGCCCTATCGTCACGGATATTATTCCCCGCTCCCTGCCGATGAAGGCATGCTCAAAAGCGTTCTGAAGGAGTTCGTTAACTGCGAGGGCCAGAGCAGTTGCAGGACGAGCGGGCAGGAAAAAAGCCTGTCCCTGGACCTTCACTGTTATCTCTTTGCCAGGGACTTTCATATTATCAGCGAGGATAGAGCTGAGTTTTTCCAGAAGGGCCAGGACGTCCACCTGGTGGAATCCCTGGCTTGAGAGGATATCGTGGACGGCAGCGATGCTCAGGATCCTGTTTATAGCTTCTTGGAACGAGCGGGCTGCCGGGGTCTGAGAGACTTCAGCCATCTGCATCCTGAGGAGCATTGCCACGGTCTGAAGGTTGTTTTTGATGCGGTGGTGCATTTCCCTTATTACGGTCATCCCGGTAACAAGGGTGGCGTTTTCTATAGCGAGGGCTATCTGGTTTGCCAGGGTTGAAAGGAACCTAACCTCTTCCTGGGTGAAGTTCCGGGTTTTCCCGGTATAGCAGGCCAGAACACCCCGGACTCGTTCTCTTACAGCAAGGGGCACTGCCAGAACGGAAGGGTTGCCGGAGAGGACAAGAGGTTCCCCTTTAGAGACTACTTCTTCAAGCCCTGGCAGGTCTCTTATAGGGCCGTAGGAGGCACGTGTGGAAAGCCCCCCCTTTTCATCCAGAAGCAAAAGGAATGAACCCTCAGCCTTGATCATCCGGGCGGCCATTTCCACCACAACTTTAAGCACTTCATCAAGGTAAAGGGGCGAGACAATGGTTTTGCTGACTTCGGCCAGGGCTGAAAGCTCCTCCAGCTGGCGCTGCATGTTATCATAAAGCATAGCCTTCTCAAGGGCTCCGGCTGCCAGGTCAGCCACCAGGCTCAGAAGTTCCACCTCCTCCTGAGTATAATCGTGGTAGGACGAAGTCTGGACGTTCATGGCCCCGATAACTCTACCCTGGATGGAGAGGGGAACAGCCATAAGGGATTTGAACTTCCATTCTTCCGTTTCGGGCAGGAATTTGAAGCGCGGGTCAGAGGCGGCATCCCTGACCGCTACTGGAACTCCGTGGAGGGCGGCCCAGCCGGTCAATCCTTCCCCGAGGCTAAGTTTGGCTTTACCTATGGCTTGGGGGGCAAGCCCCGTGGAAGCTCTCAGGACCAGATACTGCCCCGATTTGTCCAGAAGGTAAATAGAACAAGAATCCACTCCCATAACCTCGGCCGTAGTGCTGGTTATGAGCTGCAACGTTGTGGCCAGGTCCATGGCTGAGTTTATGGCATTGGTTATTCGCCTTATAGCTGAGATAAGGGCTTCTTTCCCCATCCTTCAATTATTATAAACCGGGTGGAAGAGGAGGGAAAATTGGCGCTTCCTCATGGGGCTGGC
>CAZZMI010000016.1:3428-30640 GCA_964655275.1 uncultured Anaerolineae bacterium
GGCTGGCTTTTAAGCCTCCACCCTTATTGCTCCGGGGCCGAGGAGGGCAAGGAGTTCTTCTTCCAGCTCCGGACAGTATCTGGTCCGGGCCTCGGGAAATTCAAGGACATAAGGGCAGGGCATACCATCCCCGTATTCCAGGTAGATGGTGAATTTGTCTTTGCCCTGGTAACTTGTTAAGGTATTGTAAACTTTCTCCAGAAGTTTGGAATCAGCTTCTGGATTGCCGGTGCGCTTTATGGTTACATGGAGGTGTCTGGAGGTTTCTGCAGGTTTTATTATCGTCACATGGTTCTGAACCGCTTCACAGATAAGTGAGGGTTTTCCTTCCCTTATTTCCACTTTGCCCTTAACCAAAAGTATACGCCCTTCTTCCCAGAGGGGGGCAGTTTCTTCCCACACTTGAGGCCTTATCACCACTTCAAGGCTGCTTTGCAGGTCCTCTATCTGGGCAAAAGCCATGGGTTTTCCTCTGGATGAGGTTATCTCTCTTATTGAAGTGACGAGACCCAGCACTGATACCCTTTGTCCATCCAGTTCTTCATTTATCTCGCCAAGGTAATGGGTTATGTGACCGGTAAGGAGTGGGAGAACCCGGGTGAGGGGATGCTCTGAGATGTAAACACCTACAAGCTCTTTTTCCCAGCTCAGGATTTCTTTTCTGGAAGCGGGCTGGACTTTAGGAAGCTTGAGGGAAATAGGGAGGGAGAGGAGGAGCTGGCCTTGAGCCCTGGCTTTGTGAGCTTCGGTGCTCAGAGCCACCATTTTATCCATTGCCGCAAGAAGAGCTGCCCTCTCGCCAAAAGGATCCAGAGCTCCTACCTTTATGAGGCATTCCAGAGCCCTCTTCCCAACTTCTCTCAGGTCCACCCGGAAGCAGAAATCCTCAAGGCTTTTGAATGGCCCTCCTTTCTCCCTTGCCCTCAAAATTGCCTCCACCGAGGCTGCCCCAACGTTCTTCACCCCTTCAAGCCCGAAGCGTATTCCATTTCCCTCAATGGTGAAACCGGTGGAGGAGCGGTTTATGTCCGGCGGGAGGATCTCAATGCCCATCCTCCTGCATTCCGAGATAAGGATCGGGAGTTTGTCGGTGTTGTGGCGCTCTATCGTAAGGAGCGCAGCCATGAACTCCAGAGGATAATGGGCCTTGAGGTAGGCTGTCTGGCAGGTGAGGACTGCATAAGCGGCGGCGTGGGCTTTGTTGAAGCCGTAGTCGGCAAAGAATTCAATGTCGTTGAAGATTTCATGGGCTACCTCAGGGGGTATCCCCTTCTCCTTTGCCCCTTCCACAAACCTTGTCCGGTGAGCCTTCAGTTCTTCCTCCTTTTTCTTTCCAACCGCCCTTCGCATGAGGTCTGCTTCCGAAGCGGAGTATCCTGCCAGGTCCATGGCGGTGCGGATAACCTGCTCCTGGTATATCATGATGCCGTAAGTTTCCTTGAGGATCGGTTCCAGGAGGGGGTGACGGTATTCCACCTCCTTTCGGCCGTGTTTGCGGTCAATGTAGAGGTCAATGTAATGCATTGGGCCGGGGCGGTAGAGGGCCAGGAGTGCTATGACGTCCTCAAAGGTTGTGGGCTGAAGCTTCATTAAAGTCCTTCTCATCCCCGCTGATTCTACCTGGAAAACTCCTGTGACCTCACCCGAGGAAAGGAGCCTGTAAATTTCCGGGTCATCAAGGGGTATATCCTGGGGTTTAAGGTCTGTGCCGTGCCTTTCCCGGATGAAGTCCAGGGTTTTCTTTATCAGGGTGAGGGTGGAAAGACCCAGCAGGTCAATCTTGAGAAGGCCCAATTCCTCAAGGATTTCCATCGGGTACTGGGTCACAACCCCGTTTCCTTCCTCCCCTCTTGTGGGCCGGTGCAAGGGGACATAGTTTATGAGGGGTGCATCGGCAACCACAACACCGGCGGCGTGGGTGGAGGCGTGCCTTGCGACCCCTTCAAGGCGGCGGGCGGTGTCAATGAGTTTGCGGATGTAGTCGCTTTCCTCGTAGAGTTTCCTGAGTTTGGGGGAAGTTTCCAGGGCGTAATCAATGGTGACTTTGGGGCCTGGTGGGACGAGCCTTGCCACCATGTCCACCTCCCCTGGTGGCATATCCAGGGCTCTTCCCACATCCCTTATAGCTGCCCTTGCTCCCATGGTTCCGAAAGTTATTATCTGAGCCACCTTATCCTGGCCGTATTTCCGGACCACGTATTCTATGACTTCATCCCGGCGGTCGTCCTGGAAGTCTATGTCAATGTCGGGCATGGAAACTCTTCCGGGGTTGAGGAAGCGCTCAAAGATGAGGCCGTAGCGCAGAGGATCCAGTTCCGTTATCCCCAGGGCGTAGGAGATTATGCTGGCGGCTGCTGAGCCCCTTCCCGGCCCCACCAGTATCCCTTTCTCTTTAGCGAAGCGGACTATGTCCTGGACGATGAGGAAGTATCCTGAGAAGCCCAGGCTCTTTATAACCTCAAGCTCGTAAAGGAATCTGGCTTCAATTTCCGGGGTTATGGTTCCGTAGCGCTTTTTCAGGCCTTCCAGAGCTAAAGCTTCAAGGTAAGAGTCGGTGGTGAAGCCTTCGGGGACGGGGAAATTGGGGATGTGGAAGGTTTTTGGCCCCAGGTTTACCTCGCACATTTCGGCTATAAAGAGGGTGTTTTTTATCGCTTCGGGGACTTCGGAAAAGATTGAGGCCATTTCCTGGGGTGAGCGCATGTAATAGGTGAGGCCATCCATCCTTAGCCGGTTCGGGTCGGTTATTATTGAGCCTGTCTGAAGGCAGAGGAGGATATCCTGGTAGGGGGCATCTTCGGGGTAGATGTAGTGGACATCGTTGGTGGCCACGACGGGTATATCAAGCTTTTTGCTCAAGTTCAAAAGTTCCCGGTTTATGACCCTGAACTCTTCAGGTTCGTGGTCCTGCAGTTCCAGGTAGAACCTTTCGGGGCCGAACACCTCCTTATACCATTTTGCGGCCCTGATGGCCTCTTCAATCTTTCCCTGAAGGATAAGCTGGGGTATTTCTCCTGAGCCACAGGCTGAAAGGGCGATCAAGCCTTCGGAGTGGGAGCTCAAAAATTCTTTATCAATGCGGGGTTTGTAGTAAAAGCCTTCGAGCTGAGCGGCTGTGGCGATTTTTATGAGGTTCTGGTAGCCGGTATTGTTCATGGCCAGGAGGACAAGATGAAACTGGGACTTATCTTTATCCTGCATCCTTCTGGGGGCAAGGTAAACCTCGCATCCTATTATCGGCTTAACCCCTGTGCCCTGAGCTTTGAGGTAAAATTCAACGGCTCCGTACATTGTTCCGTGGTCGGTGAGGGCGATGGCCGGCATACCCATTTTCTGGGCTGCTTCCAGAAGTTCCTCAATGTGAGGAAGGCCATCCAGAAGCGAATATTCACTGTGAACATGAAGGTGCACGAAGGACATGTTTTACCCCCTCCCTCCCTAATTATATTCCCCGAGGGATGCGGTGCAAGGCTTTTTGGAGTGGAAATTCCAGGCTTTGATACTATTTTTAGGGCAAAAGCAGGTTTTGGTTACTATTTATTGAGGTTAACCGTGAGGCAATGTGCGTGCGATTTTAAGGGAAAGCACAAGCGCGAATCCTGTCACCAGGCTTAGCGCGAGGCCGATCCTGAAGGAACGGGGCCTGTAAGCGAACTCTATTGTGTCATTTCCTTCTAGCAAGCTTATGGCCCGGAAGTAACCCCATACTTTCCGCACCGGTAAAGAGCCGAACCTCAGGGAATGGGCTTCCCAGCCGGGGTAAAAAGCATCGGTCAAAACCAGGTAACCGGGCTCCTTCAGGTGGACCCTGACCACTATTTTCTCTTCCGTATAATGCTCTATGTGAGCCCATTCCTCAGGGTTAAGGCTGTCTCTTACTGCTTTCTCCAATGCTAAGGGGTCTCCAAGCTCTTCAGGGACTGTTTCTTCCCCATGCACCACTATAGCCCTGGGGAGGCGATCCAAATTTTCGTAGATTTTGACATCGCCTGAGTGCACCAGGGCAAACGGTCCCTGATCGGAAATGGCAAGGGGATAGAAAGCTCCTGCGGGTTTGTTGAAGAGGGAAGAGCCTTTGAGGTGCCATTGGCCTTCTTTTAACAAACCCCGGAAAACTACCTTCTCTATTTTTCCCCATTGCCCCCATTCCTTTGCGGAATGATAAAGGCCGGAACCTCTCATGGGCATTGTGCCCACGAGGCGAGCACACCTTTCACCGGAGCAAAGTTCGGGGGAAGTATCTTCACCTGCTTTAAGAAGGTAAAGCCAGCTGTGTCCCTTTTCCGGGAAAATTTCCACCTCCGCCACTGGTGTCCCCGGCTCCGGGTTCCCTCCCTCAATCCATGAGATAAAACCAATGCCTGTTGCGGGAAAGGCCTCCGAAAGCGTGATGGTCAGGATTTCCCCAGCTCTGAGGGAAGCGCCGAGGCTCAGGTCGTAGTAAACCCCATCCACCCAGAGATCGTAAACCTTATCAGTTACCACAAAACGCACATTGAACAAATCCAGCAGGGGATCCGGGGGCATGGATTGGATGAACTGATAGAGCCGGCCATCCATGGCTTTTGGGCCTGCATGGTGCATGGGTTCCACTACTTTTGTGAAATCTTTAAGGGGCAAAAGCCCACCGTCGTAACCATCAACGGTCTGAAGGCCGTAAAGGGTGGGAAGATTAGGGGCCAGGATTTCCTTCTGCTTAATAGCCACCACGTAATCGTAGAAAGCCTCTTCTCCCAGAAGCTTCAGGTAAGCTGAGCGCATCTCCGGTAAGTCTCCGGGATCAAAGACAAGGGAAGAAAAGGAGAGGAAGCGGAAGGGCAGGCCTTCTTCTTTAGCCAAAGCCAGGTGCAACGGCGCAGTCCGCCAGGAGGAAAAAGCCTGAGGTGCGGTGGGGTGGCTCAGGGGCATATTTCCCGCCGCTAAGATGAGTTCAAGGGAGAGGAAAAGGTTTAAGGGCCAGTAGGGGAAGCTTTTGACCTTTATTGCCAAGACCAATGCTAATCCCGCACAGCCTGCAATCAACCATGCTGTTAAGGTTACAAAGGGTGGGGGTGAAATAAGCAGGGAAGGGGCGATGAGCAGCAATCCTGCCCCGAGCAGGGGGAAATATGCTTTCAAATTCAGGGAACGCAGGTTATCCAGGCCTATCCCTGCAAGGATCGGGATTCCCAGGGCGTAAAGGAGCATCCACCGGGCTGGAGCCCTGAAGGAGGAGAAGCCGGGGACAAATTCGTAAAGGATTCGGTAGAAGGGGTTAGCCCGGCCAAGGGCCAGGAACAGGCCGGAGAGGACCATCGCGACCCATGGCCATTTCTTTTTTGTGGGGGAGAGGAGGCCTGCGGTAGCCAGAAGAAGGCATGCGAACCCCTCGTAAGCCATGTATTCGGTGAAAGCCCTTGTTCCGAACACAGTTTCGGGCTTAAGGCCTAAAGGAGGCAGGAGGGAGTAAGCCATCAGGAGAGGGCGCAGGGAGAAAGCCGTAGCATCCTGGAAAGGGAGCCCCTGGCTGCGGATGGAAAATTTAGCCAGCTCAAAGGTGGGGACAAGCTGAACAGCTGCCAGGCCTGTCCCGACCCCGCAGGCTATCAGCAGTTTGAGAAGGCTTTTCCCCTTATCATAAAAGCTGGAAAACAGTGCATAAAGGCCGGCGGCGACAATGCTTATATAGAGGGCCTGCAAATGTCCGGCTAAAATCATGAGGCAAAAGATTAAAGCTGCGGCTGTGGGGCTGCTATTTACCATAAACAGGAAGAGGGGGAGCCAGGTTATTACCCCGAGTTGGTTGATGTGCTCAGCCTGGGCTACCAGGAACCCCCCTGCTGAAAATCCTATGGCTGAAAGAGCAGAAGCCTGGTTGGAAAGCCTCAGCTTCTTCCTGGCCAGAAGCCATGTGAAGAGGCCTGCCAGGCACAGGTGAACGAATATGGAAAGCTTTACGGCCTGGGGTGGGGGGAGCCAGACCATAAATGGCCAGTTTATCCCGTAGAAGAAAGAAAGCTGGATATTAGCCAGCAAGGGGCTTCCCATAAAGAGATAGGGGTTCCACAGTGGGATGCGTCCTTCTCTTAGGGCTTCGGCCGCCAGGTGCCAGTAGGGGTAAAAATAAGTGAAAAGGTCCAGGCCAACAAGGATGCGGTTAGTGAAAAGGAGGTAGCGGGTCACTAATATCGTTGTGCAAACGATTAAGGCAAGGGCCAGGGCATTCGCCTTCCTTCCCAAATCCAGCCTCCGCTGGGAAAGATTATATTGATGTTTTCAAAGTTGCCAAGCCGGGTAAGACCCTTGATTTTTTGCCGTTTTAGGGTATAATTTGCAATACAAACCGAAGGAGAAGGTTTATGGGAGAGGGGAAGAGGAAAGCCGTTCTTGTGGTCGGGGGAGGGGTGGGCGGAATGAGGGCGGCCCTTGATGTGGCCGAAGCCGGCCTGGAAGCTTTTCTGGTGGAAGCCACGCCGTGGCTGGGAGGAATAGTAGCTCAGCTTGGCTTTATGTTCCCTACCCACGACTGTGTCCTGTGCCGTGGCACAGCTGAGCATGGCCCCGGATGCACCAGACCAACCATCTCCCCTGCCCTTATGGATTACAGCCGTCACCCAAATATCCACATTTTTGTCAACACAGAGGTAAAAGCTGTTGAAGGAGAAGCCGGCAATTTCACTGTAACCTTGAGGATTAACCCCAGATACGTTAACCCTGATCTGTGCATAAACTGTGACCGATGTGCCCAGGTGTGTCCGGTAGAGAAACCGAGCCGTTTCCAGATGGGGTTGGCCATGCGCAAACTGGCTTACAAGAGCTCACCCAGGGCCATCCCCGATGCCTATATGATTGAGAAAACCGAATTCTGCGAAACATGCCATCGCTGCGAAAAAGTCTGCCCAACCGGAGCTATAAACCTGGATGAAGAACCCCGTGAGGAGAAAATAAACGTAGGAGCTATAATTCTGGCCATGGGCTACAGCCTCTTCAACCCCCGCCGTTACGAGGAATACGGATATGGCCGCTACCCCAATGTCATAACCAGCATGGAATACGAGAGGCTCGCCAGCCGCTCTGGCCCCACTGAAGGTATAGTGGTGCGCCCATCCGATGGCACAACCCCTAAAAAGATCGCCTGGCTTCAGTGTATAGGCTCCAGAGATCAGGAGCACCCTTATTGCTCCTCCATTTGCTGCATGTATTCCACAAAGGAAGCGGTGCTGGCCAAGCAACGCATCCCCGGCGTTGAGGCCAAAATCTTCATAATGGACGAAAGAGCCTTCAATAAGGAATACAACGCTTACTACCTCCGTTCAAAAGAACTCTACAATGTTGACTACATCCGCTCCCGCGTTTCCTCAATAACTGAGGACCCCGTCACCCACAACCTGATCCTCCGCTATTCCACCGATGACGGCAAAATCAACGAAGAAGAGTTTGACATGGTGGTGCTTTCGGTGGGGGTAGAGCCACCGCTTGGTACCCGGCAGGTGGCAGAAATTTTGGGCATTGACCTTAATGAATATGGCTTTTGCTGGACCGATAAATTCGGTCCCCTTCAAACCTCCCGTCCTGGTATATACGTGTGTGGCTCGTTCGCTTCCCCGAAGGAGATAGCTGAAACCCTCTATGAAGCCAGTGGGGCAGCTGCTGAGGCCATGGCCTTGCTTAAGGATAGCCTGGGCTCCCTTAGCCCCGAGGAAGAATTCCCTCCTGAAAGGGATGTATCGGCCGAAGAGCCAAAGGTGGGGGTATTTTTGTGCCGTTGTGGAGGGGAAATAAGCCAGGTTATTGACCTGGGAGCCATAGCTAAGAAAGCCCATAGCTGGCCTAAAGTTACGTATGTCCAGGAGGTTAATTTCGCTTGCTTCCCGGAAGGGCAGGAAGAGATCCGCAAGGCAATAATGCAGCATGGCTTGAACAGGGTGGTGGTGGCTGCCTGCAGCCAGCGCACCCATGATCCCCTCTTCAAAAAAGTCCTCAGGCGCGCTTCTCTCAACCCCTATTACCTGGAACTGGTAAACATAAGGGAGCACAGCGCCTGGCCTCACCTCCATAACCCGGAGGGAGCAACCCGTAAAGCCGCAGAAGCCATAAGGGTTGGAATTGCCAGGGCCGCTCGCCTCCAGGCCATCCAGAAATTCACCGTGAAACCCATTAAGAAAGCTCTGGTCCTTGGAGGAGGCCTGGCAGGAATGGTGGCTGCCCTGACCATAGCTGATGTAGGCTTCCCCGTTTACCTGGTGGAGAAAAGCGACCGGCTCGGTGGTTATCTGCATAAAATTCGCTTTACAGCTGAAGGTAAAGACTTGCGGCGCTTATTGTGGGAACTCACCAGCCGCGTTGAAAGCCACCCCTTAATAACTGTCTTCAAAGAGGCGGAATTGATCCGCCATTACGGCCACGTGGGCAATTTCCACTCCCTCATCCGCACTAAATACAAAGAAGTGGAACTGGAACATGGAGTCACCATAGTGGCCACTGGGGCCAGGATATATTCGGGTAAAGAATACCTGAAGGGAGAAGACCCCAGGATTCTGGACCAGCTGGAACTTGAGGAGTTAATCGTTACCCACCCCGAAAGGGCCCGGGACCTCCGTTCAGTGGTAATAATTCAGTGCGTACGACCTGCCGGCCGCAAATACGATTACTGCAGCCGTATCTGCTGCACCAACACCATGGCCAACGCTATCCGCCTCAAAGAACTGAACCCCTCCTGTGAAGTCTACGTCCTCTACAAGGACATAATAACCTACGGCTTCCGGGAAGAATACTACACCCGAGCACGCGAGCTGGGTACGATCTTTATCCGTTACACTGACGAAGAGGCTCCCACCATTAAGGTCCTGCATGGAGAACTGAGGGTAGAGGTAAAAGATCAAAGCACAGGAGAGTTCCTGGTATTGACCCCTAATCTCATCTCTCTAACTTTAGGTATCCTCCCCTCTGAAGACAATGAGAAACTGGCTCGCATTCTGGGGGTTCCTCTTTCCCCTGAGGGCTTCTTCTTGGAAGCCCATCTTAAGATGAGGCCGGTGGACTTTATTAATGAGGGCATATTCCTGGCCGGGATGGCCCATTATCCCAAATTCATAGAAGAATCTATAGCCCAGGCCAAGGCTGTAGCCGCCAGAGCTCTAACTTACCTGACGAAGGAAGAAATAAAGACCGGGGGGGTCATTGCTAAGGTGGAGCAATCCAAATGTGTTGGCTGCCTGACCTGCGTCCGTATTTGCCCCTTCCACATTCCGGTTATAGATCCACAGGCCATAGGGAACGGAGGGATAAAAGGGGCAGCCTTCATAGATCCCTCTAAGTGCCAGGGCTGTGGAACTTGCACAGCCGAATGCCCGGCTAAAGCTATACAGCTAATGCACTATACCGACGAACAAATCATGGCTCCTGAAGAAATGGCTTTGGGAGCCTGGCTGGCATAATTGGGGGGGAAAAATGGCTGAAGAAATTCTGGGCCAAAGCGTTCAAAGGCTTGATATAAAGACCAAAGTCCTGGGCTCAAGACGTTACCCCCAGGATTTCAACATGCCAGGCCAGCTTTACGCTAAAGTCGTATGGAGCCAGTACCCTCACGCCATCGTTAGAAAAATTGATACCTCTGCCGCTGAAGCCACTCCAGGTGTGGTCAGAGTTATCACCTACAAAGACGTGCCCCTTAACCAGTATGGCATCCATACCCCTGACCAGACAATCCTTGTCCCGGAAGGGGGTAAAGTCCGGTGGCTCGGTGACCGGATCGCCATTGTGGTAGCGGAAACGGAGGCCATAGCTGAAGAGGCTTGCAAGAAAGTGAAGGTGGAATACGAGCCCCTTCCAGTTGTAACTGACCCCCGTGAAGCCATGAAGCCGGATTCGCCCCTGGTACATGAAGAGAGGGGTACCAATATACTGCATCACATAAAGATACGCCGCGGGGATGTGGAAAGAGCCTTTGAAGAAGCTGATGTAATCGTGGAAGGATACTACATAACCCCCCACGTTGAACACGTTTACCTCCAGCCGGAAGCGGGCATTGGTTACATTGACGAAGAAGGGCGCATAACAGTAATAGCCGCAGCCCAATGGCCCCACGATGACCTCCATCAGATTTCCCATTTCCTCCAGATCCCGATGGATAAATTGAGGGAGATAGTGCCGGCGGTAGGTGGGGCTTTTGGGGGAAGGGAAGACATGTATATACAACATCTCCTTGCCCTCTGTGCCTATGTGGTGCGCCGGCCCGTGAAAATGGTCTTCACCCGCGAAGAAACGATGATGCGCACCGGAAAACGCCACCCCTTCTACATCCGCCACAAATGGGGAGCCCGAAAGGATGGGAAACTGCTGGCCGGGGAAGCAGAAGTGATTTCCGATGCCGGTGCCTATGCTTCCACCAGCATCCCTGTCCTCAACAATGCAGCCAGCTTTGCCCTTGGGCCCTACATCTGGCCCAACGTCAAAGTGGATGCTTATACCGTTTACACCAATAACGCTGTAACCATGGCCATGAGGGGCTTCGGCGCTACTCAGGTTGCTTTTGCTTATGAGCTGCACATGGAGAAGCTGGCCGAGGCCCTGGGCATGGACCCGGTAGAACTCAGGATGAAGAACCTGGTAGAAGATGGTTCCCTCACCATTACCGGAGCTGCGTTTCCGCCCGGCGTAGGGATAAAAGAAACACTGCGCCGAGCAGCCCTCGCTGCTGGCTGGCGGGAGGAGAATGGCCACTGGATAAAACCAGAGATCCCTCAACCTGAGGAACTGCACAGAAGGCGAGGCCTTGGGGTAGCTTGCGCCTTCAAGAACGTGGGATATAGCTTCGGTTTTGACGATAAGTGCACGGCCTGGGTTAAGCTGTCCATGGACGAATCTGGAGAAATAACCAGGGCTCTTATAAAAGTTGGGGCTTCGGAGGTAGGGGAAGGGGTGCACACAGCCCTGGCCCAGATCGCTGCTCAAACCCTGGGTATTCCCGTTCAGAAGGTCAGAGTTGCCCTTGTAGATACCGCAGAAGTTCCCAACGCAGGAAGCTCCTCCGCCTCCCGCCACGTTTACATTTCCGGAAATGCGGTAAAAGCGGCGTGCGAACTGGCCCTTAAGAAGAGAGAAGAGATCCTGAAGGCTGAGACCGGCGAGACGACCCTTGAGGTGGAATACACCTACCGTGGGAGGATTGAGCGCCCCACCACGCCTTACCACCCTGAGACCGGAGAATGCTTCCCTCACATAAGCTATGGGTGGGGCACCCAGATAGCCCTGGTGGAGGTGGATACCGAAACGGGGCAGGTGGATGTATTAAAAATATGGGCCGCCCACGATGTGGGCAAAGCCGTTAACCCTGAGATGATAATAGGCCAGATCGGTGGCGGGGTCCACATGGGTATAGGCTATGCCCTTATGGAACATTTCATCAGCGAAAACGGTTATCCCCGCACTCGTCGCCTCAGCGAATACCCAATCCCCACCATCCTTGATATGCCTCCGGAAATAGTTCCCATCATCGTAGAAGTTCCTGACCCCGCCGGTCCCTACGGAGCTAAGGGCATTGGGGAAATGACCACCCTGCCTACTGCTCCTGCCATAATCAACGCTATCCACGATGCAGTAGGTATATGGGTTGATGAACTTCCGGCCACTGAGGAAAAAGTTTACAGGCTATTGAAAAAAGCGGGCCGTTTTTTCCCATCCGGCGACCACCCATGATTTAAGTGCCAGCCTTCCTCCCGCTTCCGAAGCTTGAGCAGAAAAGCATTGCCAAAAGGTCCAGGTTCAGGCCGATGAAATCTGGGGCAAGCTCCAGGGTGGCATCCATGAACCAGAGGAGGGGCCGGGAAGCAAATCCTGGCTGCTATGGGGGCCGCCGGGGCCATCCGCCGGCCTGGGGGCGAGAGGGTTAGCGGTTGCGCAGCACCAGCGGCAGGTAAATGCGAAAGATAAGCCGCAGGATCACCAGCCCCCCTTCCCCATCGGCGACGTAGGCGTAGTTTCCGGAGACAGCTACGCCTCTGGCATACCCAGGCGTGTCGTAGAAGCCGGCTTCAGCGGGGTTGGCAGGGTCGGAGACGTTAATAATACGCAGACCTTTATCCCCAACAGCGACGTAGGCGTAGTTTCCGGAGATGGCTACGTCCTCGGTATCCCATCTCTTGTCATAGTAATTAACCCCTCTCGGGTATGCAGGGTCGGAGATGTTGATGATGTACAGGCCACACCACTTACCGGAGACATAGGCGTAATTTCCGGAGACGGTTACACCCTCGGCATATCCCGGTGTGTCGCAGTAGCCAACCTCAGCGGGGTTGGCAGGGTCGGAGATGTTGATAATGCGCAGGCCCTTATCCCAATCGGCGATGTAAGCGTAGTTTCCGGAGACGGCTACGCCGTAGGCATACCCCGGCGTGTCACAGGAGCCAACCTCAGTGGGGTTAGCAGGATCGGATATGTTGATGATGTGCAAACCAGCAGGCCCAGCGGCGACGTAGGCATAGTTTCCTGATACGGCTACGTCCTCGGCATATCCCGGTGTGTCGCAGTAGCCAACCTCAGCGGGGTTGGCAGGGTCGGAGATGTTGATAATGCGCAGGCCCTTATCCCAATCGGCGATGTAAGCGTAGTTTCCGGAGACGGCTACGCCGTAGGCATACCCCGGCGTGTCACAGGAGCCAACCTCAGTGGGGTTAGCAGGATCGGATATGTTGATGATGTGCAAACCAGCAGGCCCAGCGGCGACGTAGGCATAGTTTCCTGATACGGCTACGTCCTCGGCATATCCCGGTGTGTCGCAGTAGCCAACCTCAGCGGGGTTGGCAGGGTCAGAGATGTTAATGATGCGCAATCCCCCATTGGCGACATAAGCGTAGTTTCCTGAGACAGCTATGCCCCTGGCCTCCCCTGGCGTGTCGTAGTAACCAACCTGGGCCGGATGGGCAGGGTTGGAGATGTTGATAATGCGCAAGCCATACCACTTATTGGCGATGTAGGCGTAATTTCCGGAGACAGCTACGCTCATGACATATCCCGTGTTGTAGTAGCCAACTTCAGCAGGATTGGCAGGGTCGAAGATATTGATAATGCGCAGGCCAGCCCAATCGTCGGCGACGTAGGCGTAATTTCCGGAGACAGCTACGCCCCTGGCAAGCCCGGGCGTGTCATAATAGCCAACCTCGGCCGGATGGGCGGGGTCAGAGACGCTGATGATGCGTAGGCCACTATTAAAGTCGGCGACGTAAGCGTAATTTCCGGAGACAGCTACGCCCACGGCACCCCCCGGGGTGTCGTAGTAGCTAACCTCGCTGGGATTGGCAGGGTCAGAAACGTCGATGATCCACAGGCCAAACCAAGCGGCAACGTAGGCATAATTTCCGGAAACGGCTACGCTCAAGGCATATCCTGCGTTGTAGTAGCCAACCTCAACGGGGTTGGCAGGGTCGGAGATGTTGACAATGCGCAGGCCAGTCGACCCATCGGCGACGTAAGCATAGTTTCCGGAGACAGCTATGCCATAGGCATGCCCCGGCGTGTCGTAGTAACCAACCTCAACGGGGTTGGCAGGGTCGGAGATGTTAATGATGCGCAGGCCATACCCATCATCGGCGACGTAGGCATAGTTTCCACAGACGGCTAAGCCATAGGCATACCCCGGCGTGTCGTAGTAACCAACCTCAGCAGGGTTGGCAAGGTCGGAGATATTGGTGATGCGCAGACCATATTTCCCATCGGCGATATAGGCGTAGTTTCCGGAGACAACCATGCCCCGCACAATATCTGGCAGGACCTCCGATTGCCCAACCACGGTGGGTTTGGCCGAGTTGGAGATGTTCAGGATAACCAGCCGCGGCCCCACGCCAATGTAGGCATAGTTGCCCTCCACTGCCACAGCGTAAGTTACGCCCCCGATCTGGCCCACCAGTTCCACGTTCAGGGCATTGGCAAGGGTGCTAAGGTAAGATATCCCCTTGCCCCTTTGCTCCCCTACGGAGATGCCCGGAGCACTGTGGAGTGTGGCGATGAGGAGAAAAAGCAAATACTTTGTGGCCTCCCACCAGAACCCTCCTCTGCGTCCCCAGGCCCACTTTAAACCACGGATACTTTCTATGCTGGAATATAAGAGGCCACGACAGCTTGAGAGACATCGGACTGCCAAAGCCTTCTTTTTGCGCACCAGAGTCAGCACGGCCAGGCTCTGCTATTAACCCTCGCGCTTCTCCAATATGCAATCCCTGAGTTAAGTTCTCCGGCTCCACTCCCGGAACCTGCAATTTTGCTGGCCCTGCCACCATGCGGGCCGCCGGGGGGATGGCCCCGGCGGCCTGGGTGCAAGTGGGTTAGCGGTTGCGCAGGACTAAAGGCAGATATATCTTCTTGAGAGGCGTACCTGTGAAATCTACTCCTGTTGCATCCGGTGGCACGGTGACCTGGCGAGATGGTGGTGAGAAGGTGTAGCCGCTTTTGGAAGGAGTGATGGTGTATGTGCCTGCAGTCAATCCGGTGAGCGTGTAGTTGCCGTTGTTGTCTGTTGTGGTGGTATGCCCGGCACTGTCAGAGATGGTGACGTCGGGGATAGGGTTGCCGCTCTCATCACGCACGTGGCCGGAGATGGAGTAGGTTGGTTCTACCCCTGTGAACCGCAAGATCACCAATCCTCCATCCCTATCGGCGACGTAAGCGTAGCTCTCGGAAACCGCCACGTCCCAGGCAGACTCCGGCGTATCGTAGAAGCCAACTTCAGTTGGATGCGCCGGGTCAGAGACGTCGATGATGCGCAGGCCGCCCCACCAATCGGCGATGTAGGCGTAGCTACCGGGAACCGCCACGCCAAGAGCCCCCCCTGGCGTATCGTAGTAGCCGACTTCAGTGGGGGATGCCGAATTGGAGACGTTGATGATGCGCAAACCGGTCCACGTATCGGCGACGTAGGCGTAGCTTCCAGAAACTGCCACACCAAGGGCATATCCCGGCGTATCGTAGTAGCCAGCTTCAACCGGATGCTTCGGGTCGGAGGCGTCAATGATGCGCAGGCCATTATCATAATCAGCGACGTAGGCGTAGTTGCCGGAAACCGCCACGTCATAGGCTCGCCCCGGCGTATCGCAGGAGCCGGTTTCAGTGGGGGATGCCGGGTCGGAGACCTCAATGATGCGCAGGCCATTATCATAATCAGCGACGTAGGCGTAATTGCCGGAAACTGCCACGCCCCCAGCGTACCCCGGCGTATCGTAGGAGCCAACTTCAGCCGGATGCTCCGGGTTGGCCACGTTGATGATGCGCAGGCCTTCCCACCCATCGGCGACGTAGGCGTAGTTACCGGAAATCGCCACATCCTCGGCATTCCCCGGCGTATCGTAGGAGCCAACTTCAGCCGGATGCTCCGGGTCGGCCACGTTGATGATGCGAAGGCCATTACCCCCAGCAGCGAGGTAGACGTAATTGCCGGAAACCGCCACGCCGAGGGCCCGCCCCAGTGTATCGTAGGAGCCAACTTCAGCCGGATGCTCCGGGTCGGCCACATTGATGATGCGCAGGCCTTTATCCCAATCGGCGACGTAGGCGTAGTTACCGGAAATCGCCACATCCTCGGCAAACCCCGGCGTATCATAGAAGCCAACCTCGCTGGGATGCTCCGGGTCGGCCACGTTGATGATGCGCAGGCCATCCCACCGATCGGCGACGTAGGCGTAGTTGCCGGAAGCTGTCACGCCCACGGCATACCCCGGCGTATCGTAAAAGCCAACTTCAGCTGGATGCTCCGGGTTGGCCACGTTGATGATGCGCAGGCCTTCCCACCCATCGGCGACGTAGGCGTAGCTCCCGGAAACTGCCACGCCAAGGGCATATCCCGGCGTATCGTAGGAGCCAACCTCTTTGGGATTGGACGGGTTGGAGATGTCGATGATGCACAGGCCCTTATCGTAATCGGCGATGTAGGCGTAGCTTTCGGAAACCGCCACGCCATAGGCAAGCCCCGGCGTATCGTAGTAGCCAACTTCAGTGGGAGATGCCGGGTCGGAGATGTTGATGATGCGCAGACCGGCCCACGTATCGGCTACGTAAGCGTGGCTTTCGGAAACCGCCACGCCATAGGCAAACCCCGGCGTATCGTAGGAGCCAACTTCAGCCGGATGCACCGGGTCGGAAACGTCAATGATGCGCAGGCCTTTATCCCAAGCAGCAACGTAAACATAGTTCCCCGCTACCGCCATGCCATATACGACGCCGGGCAGGACGTTCGTTTGCCCAACCATGGCAGGGTTGGCCGGGTTAGAAACGTCCAGGATAACCAGCCGCGGCCCCACGCCAATGTAGGCATAGTTGCCCTCCACTGCCACAGCGTAAGTTACGCCCCCGATCTGGCCCACCAGTTCCACGTTCAGGGCATTGGCAAGGGTGCTAAGGTAAGATATCCCCTTGCCCCTTTGCTCCCCTACGGTGATGCCTGGCGCACTGCGGGGCGCGGCGATGACGGACACACCGGGAAGGGTGCACACCAGGAGAAATAGAACCAGAAGCAAGACAAATACTTTGAAGCTTTTCATCGCACACCTCCTATGTGCCCTTTAAACTACGGACCCTTCCGGGCTGGCAGTAGCTTTAAACCTGAGGCCTGAACCACTTGACCTTTGCCGAGGAATAAATCATAAGAGGCTGCGACAGCTTGAGAGACATCGGACTGCCAGCCAGCTTGTGACAAATAACCAGGACTTTTTCCCGCTGCACCAGTGTGGTGGCTTCGGTCATGGCTTCTGGCAAGTCACGGTATCGTCCTCGCTGCATTAGCAACCTCTCGGGGAAGAGCACTACAATCTTTGTGATGATTATATCCCATCCCCCACCAAAGAGCAAGCGGGATTGGCCTTAACTTTACCCACATCTCCGGAGCAATGGAAGAGGCTGGACAGCGCCTTCTGTCCCCCCTTTCCTGGCCCGACTGGGCGAATATCTCCAGCCCTTCGCTAACATCTTCCCCGACCGGCGCCTTTTTCGCTATCATCTCCTGGATGGTCTCCTCTTTGACAAGCCTCCGGGATGCGCACCGGCCTCGCTCAGCCTTCCGGGCTCATCCTATCGGGGCGCCGATTGCGCTTCATCTGCGACCGGGGCTCTTGCCAGGTCACGGACAGCCCTATTGGTCCGGAGCTGGCGCGTGAGATTTGGCAGGATACCGCCGGCAGTGGCGGATAGAGGGTTTGGGGCCATTCGGCGTCTGGTGCAGGCGGTACTCCTGGGTGGGAAACTGGGGCTGAAAGGCGAAACATATTCCGGGTATCGGTTTGACCAGAGCAGCTTCTTCATCTATAATTTTTAGGCCATGAATTCACGGGAAAGGGTTCGCACAGCTTTAGCTCATAAAGAGCCTGACCGGGTCCCTATAGACCTGGGAGGGTCCTTAGTCACAGGAATAAATGCCGTAGCTTACCACCGCCTCAAGAAATTCCTGGGGATTGATGGTCAGCCGGTAAAGGTTGCCAACATAATCCTCCAGCTGGCCGAGGTAGAAGAACCCATAAGGAAAAGATTTGGGGTTGATGTGGTAGAACTCCCCCCTCTTGAGCCAATCCCCGGGGTTAAAAACACTCGCTGGAAAGCCTGGACCTTACCCGATGGATCCCCGGCTCTCATTTCAGCAGACTTTGAGCCGGAGCGTACCCCCAGAGGTGACTTACTCATAAGGACTTCTGATGGACGCATTGCCCACTGGATGCCGGCAGGGACATATCATTTTCTCCCCAAAGAACCTCCCATAAAAAGTGCCACCCTTGAGGAACTGGAACGCTTTGAGCCCGCTCGCTTATCAGATGAAGAACTGGAATTCCTTCATCATACTGCTCGCCGCCTTTACCATGAGACCGATTACGCTATCTTCGGGTGGTTTGGCGGAAGCCTGATTGAGGGAGGACAGTTCGCCAGGGGATGGGCTGAGTTTCTGATGGACCTGAAGCTTAACCCAGATTTTGCTTCAAAATTGATAGCCAAATTGGCCGATGCTGCCCTATCGGACCTGAAGCGATACATAGAAGCGGTGGGGGAATATGTGGATGTGATTGGTTTTGGTGATGATCTGGGGACTCAGACGTGCCTTCAGTTCAGCCCTGAATTTTACAGGAAGTTCTTCTTTGAACACCACCGCAAACTTTACAGCATGGTCCATGCCAATACAAAGGCCTACGTGTTCCTTCACTCCTGCGGCTCCGTTTATGACCTTATTCCTGACCTTATTGAGGCAGGTGTTGATATACTGAATCCGGTTCAGACGGCCGCCGCCAAGATGGACCCGGAAAGGCTCAAAAGGGAGTTTGGTGATAGGCTAAGCTTTTGGGGTGGAGGGTCATGCCCCCAGACAATCCTCCCATGGGCCACCCCTGAAGAGGTGGAGGAGGATGTCCGGCAGAGGCTGCGCATTTTTGCTCCCGGTGGGGGCTACGTATTTGCTCCCATCCACAACATCCAGCCCGATGTTCCCCCTGAAAACATTGTAGCTATGTATGATGCCGCCCTGAAATGGGGTCGTTACCCGATTTCCTGAAAGCGACTTCGGGAGGGAATATGCCATCCATATCCGGGGTAATGCCCGCATATAATGAAGAAGCCAACATTGGCTTCATGATTGAGGAAATGGACAGAGTCCTTTCTTCCATTACCGACGATTACGAAATTATTGTGGTGGATGACGGAAGCAAGGACGGCACTGCTCAAAGGGTTCTGGAGAAAGCCTCCCTCCACCCAAAAGTCCGCCTAATCCGCCATGAGAAAAACAAAGGCTATGGGGCAGCCGTTTATTCCGGGATAACAGCTGCTACCAAAGAACTCATATTCTTTACCGATTCAGATCGGCAATTCAAACTGGATGAGCTCAAAAATTTGCTTCCCCTGATAGGGGAGGCAGACTTAGTGGCTGGTTACCGTCCAAAGCGGATGGACCCATGGTACAGGGTGCTTTTTGGGTGGGGCTGGAGTTTCCTGGTGACGATCCTCTTCGGTTACACTGTGAGGGATATAGATTGTGCTTTTAAGCTTTTCAGGCGAGAGGTCATAGAAAAGGTGGGCCCACAAATTCAATCTTTTGGGGCCACCTTCAGTGCAGAATTTTTGGTAAGGGCAAAGAGGGCCGGCTTTAAATTCCGGGAAGTTCCGGTTACTCATCTTCCGAGGCTTGCTGGCCAACAGACCGGAGCTCGCCTTAACGTTATTACGAGGGCCTTTAAGGAGCTATTTCTGCTCAGGTGGAGGCTCTGGCGAGAAGCTTTTGGACGAAGCGGGGCAGGTTAAAGGCTGCCAGGTGAAGTTCTGGCGTGTAGTATTTGGTTGTAAGCCCCCTTTCTTTGCACCTTTTTTCCAGCACGCTTAACTTTACTTTTGCTGACCTTCCTCCGGCTACGACGTATGACCACATTCCTGAGGGATAAGAAGGCATAAAGCCGAGGTAAACTTCTACATAGGGGAAAAGCTTGCGCAAAGCCTGGACCGTGGATACAAGCTCTTCGGGGTGAAGGTGGGGGGTGCCTGCCTGAAGGGCCATTAGCCCTTTCTCCTTTAAGGCTTTTCGGCATGAAACAAAGAATTCCTCCTCAAAAAGCCTTCTTGCCGGCCCAATCGGATCAGTAGAATCTACGATGATAACATCAAATCTCTTTTCCGTCTTGAGCACAAATTCTTCCCCAGGCGTGGTTATTATTTTAACCCTGGGGTCATAAAATGAGCCCTTGTGGATGGGCTCAAGGTGCTGAGCAGCGGCATCCAGAACATCCTGGTCAATTTCTACCAAATAAGCCTCTTTAACCGGGTGGCGCAGAACCTCTCTCAAGGCTCCACCGTCTCCTCCGCCTATGATAAGCACTGAATAAGGCCTCGGCAAAGATAAGAGGGCCGGGTGAACCAGCATTTCATGGTAGAAAAACTCATCCCTTTCGGTGAGCATGAAGCACCCGTCAAGGCTCATGGCCAATCCATGGTCCTCGGTGAGGGCAATTTCCAGATACTGGTAAGGGGTCTTTTTCCGCACGAGCCAATCTTTCACTTTTAAGCCAAATATAGTCCCTGGCGTTTGCATCTCCCACATCCATTTATCAGGGTCCAGCATAGCCCTCTCCCCCAACATAAAAATTTCCCTGGCAATCGGACCTCCAGAAGAAGGCCCAATTGCCAGGGAGCTGTGGCTGCCCGATGAGCAGCGATTGCTTTGAGTCAGGTGTCATAATCCTTATACTCCAGGCGCAGGTTCTGGTCCTGAAGGATGCCCCTTTCAATCTTCAGGGATTTTACCCTTCTGGGCTTAAGCACCTGGCGTATATGTTCCACCGCTGCCTCGGGGTCAGTATTGCCACAAGTAAAAGCATCAACGGCGGCGTATTTGTATTCGGGCCAGGTATGGATGGAGATGTGAGATTCCGCTATCACCGCTACCCCCGATATTCCATGGGGCTGGAACTGATGAACCTTGGTATCCAGCAAGAAGGCCCTGGCTTTCTGGACCGCCTCCTTCAAAGTTTTCTCAATTAGCTCGGGAGAATTCAGGTCCCCCTGGCAGTCCCAGAATTCCACCACAAGCTGACGGCCCAGCGCTTTCATTTCTCACCTCCTTTCCAGTTTTTTCCAAAAGTAAAGCCCTCTCGTCCTCATCCCTGGCAAGACTCGGACGAAGGGCTTTTGTTTGTTTAAAATTTTATACCACAAAAAGCCCTTTTTGTCAAAAATCCTCCCTTGCCGGAAAAGGCTTAACCATCTCAAGCCTGAATAGGGTCTGGACAAAATACAGTGGGTGAAGTATAATAGCTCGGAAATCCGGGAACTGGAGGGAAAGCATGCGTGAAATCCACTGCAATGTCATTACCGAAACGGTAGCACGCCTCTGCCAAGAAGCAAACTTTTTCTTAGGGGAAGATGTGGTTAAGGCCCTGGAGGACGCCCTTAACCGGGAAGAATCACCCCTGGGTAAGGAAATCCTATTCCAGATCCTTGAAAATTCCAAGGTGGCTGCACAGGAAAAGCTTCCCCTGTGCCAGGATACAGGTTTGGCCGTGATCTTCCTGGAATTGGGCCAGGATGTTCATGTAGTAGGGGGTAACCTTTACGAGGCCATAAACGAAGGGGTCAGGAAAGGCTATCGTGAGGGATATCTCCGTAAGGGCGTTGTGGATAAGCCCTTCTCCGCTCGCAAAAACACCGGTGATAACACTCCGGCTATAATACATACGGAAATTGTCCCCGGCGATAAAATCAAGATAACAGTTTGCCCCAAAGGTGGTGGAAGCGAAAACATGAGCGCCTTGGCTATGCTCACCCCCGCGGCGGGACGGGAAGGGGTTATAAACTTCGTGGTGAATACGGTGGAGAAAGCTGGAGCTAATCCATGCCCTCCTATCATTATCGGGGTAGGGATAGGGGGGAACTTTGAATATGCCCCCTATTTAGCCAAAAAAGCCCTCCTTCGTCCCCTGGGCCAGCATCACCCGGACCCGGAGGTGGCTGAACTGGAAAAGGAAATCCTGGAAAGGGTCAACAAACTGGGAATTGGCCCCCAAGGTTTCGGAGGGAGGGTGACGGCCCTGGCTGTCCACGCCGAGGTAGCTCCTTGCCACATTGCCAGTTTGCCAGTGGCTGTTAACGTTCAGTGCCACAGTGCACGCCACAAAGAGGCCGTAATTTGAGGAGGAGCCATGAAAATTCAAACCCCTCTTACCGATGAAGTGATTGAGAAACTCAGGGCAGGAGATAAAGTGGAAATCACTGGCATTATCTATGTAGCAAGGGATAGTGCCCACAAGCGCTTTGTGGAAGCCCTTTCCAGAGGTGAACCCCTGCCCTTTGACCCTAAAGGTCAGGTTATTTACTACATGGGGCCATCGCCAGCTCCTCCGGGAAGACCCATAGGCTCTGCAGGCCCCACCACCTCCGGCCGGATGGACCCATACACCATCCCGCTCCTGGAGGCTGGAATAAAGGGCATGATCGGGAAGGGGGAACGCTCGCCTCAGATCAAGGAGGCTTTGAAAAAGTATAAAGCTGTATACTTCGCCGCCATAGGTGGGGCTGCGGCCCTCATCGCCGATAGAATAAAAGAGGCTAAGGTCATAGCTTACGAAGATTTGGGAGCTGAAGCCGTCCTCCAGCTGTATGTGGAGGATTTTCCCGTTATCGTTGTAAATGACATCTACGGTGGGGATGCTTACGAGGAGGGAAGAAAGGCTTACAGGCAAGTTTAAGATGCCTTCCCAAAAGGTTCATGACGCCAGTTGCTTGGCTGCGGCGGGAATAATCGCTTCAGTTGGGTTGGTTTTGTGGAAAATGCCTCTTTTCGCCGTTTCAGCCGGCACAGCAATGGGAACCCTCATCCACCCGGATTGGGATTATGCTGAAGCGAGGGGTGTAGTGGCGGAGCTGGGCCCATTAAAGTACCTGATCAAGCCTTACGGCCTGTTAGTCCCTCACCGCCACTGGATATCACACCTGCCGGTGGTGGGGACCATTGGCCGTTTGTTATACATAATGCTGCCACTTTTCATCGTTGGTTTCTCTTTCTCATCGGGAAACCCTGTTGTTAAGATCCTGCGCAACCATTACTTCTGGTACGGCTTTTTAGGGTTAGCCCTGGCTGATACCATCCACTTCGCTTTAGACATGGCTCAAACCGGGGTTAAGCGGTTCCTCCGCCAGCTTGTAAGAGGGGTTAGGGAGAAAATCTGATGGAGATAACGTGGCTTGGCCATTCGTGCTTCAGGATAAAGGAAAAGGGTGTGGTAATAATTACCGACCCCTACGAGGAGTCCATTGGTTTAACCTTGCCTCCCCTTAAGGCCGATATCGTTACCGTCAGCCATTACCATCCTGGCCACGGGAACTGGAAGAAGGTCAAAGGGGAGCCCAAACTCCTGGACAGCCCCGGAGAGTATGAGATAAAGGGGGTCTTCATAACAGGCATCCGAACTTACCATGATTCCCGCCAGGGGAAAGAGAGGGGAAAGAATGTTGCTTTCCTCTTTGAGTTTGAAAACATAAGCGTTTGCCACCTCGGAGACATAGGCCACATCCCCGATAAAGAGCAGCTTGAAGCCCTTAACCATGTGGACATTTTGCTTGTCCCTGTGGGAGGGGTATCCACTATAGGGCCGGCCCAGGCCGTGGAGATTGTCCGGCTCCTGGAGCCATCCATAGTTATACCGATGCACTACCGGTTGAAGGAGCTGACTTACCGGCTCAATTCGGTGGATAAGTTCTTCAAAGAACTGGGGCTATCCGTTCCTAAACCTATTGAAGCCCTTAAGGTTACGGGTCAAAATTTGCCCTCGGAAACCCAGTTTTACCTTCTGGAGAGGAAGGAATAAGTTATGCGGAGGCTAATCCTTTTATCACTGATTTTGACAGCCTTAGCAGGGTGCGTGCAGTCTCCGGCTGACCCTGCAAAACTGATGGAAGAAGGGAAAGCCAAATTAGAGGCGGGAGATTTCCAGGGGGCCGCTGAGGCTTTTGAGAGAGCTATTAAAGCCGGGGTTTCTGACCCTCAGGCTTACTTCCTCCTGGGAAATGCCCGTTTTCAGCTTGGGGAGATTGATGCAGCCATTGAAGCCTACAGTAAAACCATTTCCATTGACCCCCATCACGTTGGGGCTTTGAGCAACATCGGAACCGCATATTATTCAAAAGGCGAACTGGAAAAGGCCATCCAGTACTACCTTAAAGGGCTTGAGGTTAAGCCTGATGACGCCGAGCTCCACTATCTTCTGGGCGCAGCTTACATTCAGATGGGCCAGCTGGATAAAGCGCTTAAGGAGATGGAGGAAGCCCTTAAGCTTAAGCCATCATTCCCTGAACCCCTCTTTGGCCTTGGTGTAATTTATAAACTCCGGGGGGAGAAAGAAAAAGCCAAGGAAGCCTTTGAAAATTTCCTGAAAGCTGGTCCACCACAGGACCCCAGGGCCGTAGAGGAAGCCAGGAAAATGTTAGAAGAACTCAAATAGGAGGGTAAAATGCCGGAGAGAGAGGTAATCCCAAGGGTTGAAATGCCACGGCAGGACCCCAAAGTCCGCAGGCGAAACTTTGATGAGGTAGCATTGGGCTACGATTACGAGATGGCTCTCAGGGAGGCTTCCCGTTGCCTCCAGTGCAAGAAGCCTAAATGCGTGGAAGGATGTCCTGTCAATATCAACATACCTGGCTTCATCTATCATTTACGAGAAGGCAATCTGGAAGAATCCATCCGTGTTCTCAAGGACAAAAACAACCTCCCGGCCATCTGTGGAAGGGTTTGCCCTCAGGAAACCCAGTGTGAGGAAGCCTGTGTCCTGGGCAAGAAATATGAACCTGTGGCCATAGGGCGGCTGGAGCGTTTCGTGGCCGATTGGGATATTAAGCGAGGATTCCGCATCCCTGAGATCCCAAAACCTACCGGGAAGCGCATCGCAGTGGTGGGTTCAGGGCCGGCGGGCCTTACCTGCGCTGCAGACCTGGCCAGGCTTGGGCATAAAGTCACCATTTTTGAGTCCCTCCATGCCCCTGGGGGTGTCCTCATGTATGGGATACCCCAGTTCCGTTTGCCTAAAGAAATAGTCAACGTTGAGGTTGAATACGTCAAAGCTTTGGGCGTAGAGATTGAACTTAACTGCGTGGTGGGCAAAACCATAACCCTGGAAGAAATTTTCAAGGAAGGATATGATGCCATATTCCTGGGCACCGGAGCTGGTCTTCCCCTCTTCATGGGGATTCCCGGGGAAAATTACAATGGTGTCTTCTCCGCCAACGAGTTCCTGACCCGAGTTAACCTGATGAGAGCTTACCGCTTCCCCGAATACGATACCCCTGTTATGGTTGGGAAGAGGGTGGCCGTAGTGGGGGCGGGGAACGTGGCTATGGATGCCTCCCGTTCGGCCCTCCGCTTAGGGGCCGAAGAGGTCATTATTGTCTACAGGCGATCTCGGGAGGAAATGCCTGCCAGGGCTGAGGAAATAGAAAACGCTGAGGCTGAAGGAATTAAATTCATGCTCCTGACCAATCCGGTGGAAATCTTGGCCGATAGCAATGGGTGGGTCAAGGGCATGCGATGCATCCGTATGGAACTTGGGGAACCCGATGAATCTGGACGGCGTCGTCCAATCCCTATCCCGGGCTCTGAGTTTGAAATAGAAGTTGACATGGTCATAATGGCTTTAGGCACAAGGCCCAATCCCATCGTTTTTACTGATGCGGATAAGCTCCAGAGGACCAAGCACGGCACAGTTGTGGCCGACCCTGTAACTGGTAAAACCACCATGCCCAGGGTGTGGGCGGGAGGGGACATAGTCACAGGAGCAGCTACGGTGATAAGCGCGATGGGTGCTGGCAAGAGGGCTGCCGCTGACATACACTCCTACCTTATCAACAATGAAACCGGGTGGCCCCAAATATCGGGTAAATAGCGGGCCCGCTTGCAGGCCCATCGTGCAGGGTTGCAAACAGTTGAGGTCTTTCTCTATCAACTCCCTTATTAGATAATGGCGTTAGGGCAAAAAGGCTATGGCTGATGACATAAGCCATTGGATCTGTCTGCCTTCTGACTGGAATATCCTCTCGGCCCAGTTTCGGAGCGAGCTGGAAGCTGTAGAGGAACCCAAAAAGCTCGGCCATTTGAAAGGCTTTGCAGAGGTTCAGGCATAAGTTGGGACATCCGTTTCCCACTCCTTCCGTAGCGGCAAGGCCGCTTGTCAGGATTGACCGGTCATGATATATAATCGCTACGCCTTTGCAGACAACAGGCAGGCGGGAATCGGAGGGGAGGTTTACGATGATTCCTACCCTTTTCATCCGCATTCGTATCCCGATTACCCTGGCCCTGGTTCTCCTGCTGGTCGGCGGAGCAGGCCCGGGAAGACCCGCCTGGCCTGCCCCATCCCTTGCCGCACCGGACGTGAACGGGGGTGGTGTGAATGCATCTTCCACCGATGCTGCCACCCGCGCCTGGGTGAAAGCGACCTTTGACCGGCTCCCCCTCTACTTTATAGAGAACCGGGGCCAACTGGACCCACAGGTGGCCTACTATGTCCAGGGCCACGATAAGACCCTGTATTTCACGCCCGAAGGCGTGACGTTTGTGCTCAGTGACCCATCCTCCCGACCGCTTTCCCTGCACAGGAAGGGGAAGTTGAACGACCCTCTTCGCCTGGCAGAGGAGGGGAGAGGGGTAAGGGCCACCCGCTGGGTAGTCAAACTGGACTTTGTTGGTGCCAACCATGTCCGGCCCATTGGCCAGGAGAAGGCCGAGGCCATCATCTCCTACTTCAAGGGCAGGCCTGACCAATGGCTCACCGGCATCCCCACCTACCACCGCATCCTCTACCGGGACTTGTGGCCGGGGATTGACCTGGCCTTCTACGGCACGGCTCAGCACCTCAAGTTTGAGTTCATCGTCCACCCTGGCGCCGACCCTGGCCGGATTCGCCTGGCCTACCGGGGTGCGGAGGTGAAACTCAATGCCGCCGGGCAGCTGGAGGTGACCACCCCCCTGGGTAGCTTCATAGACGAGGCCCCCATCGCCTACCAGGAGATTGAGGGGCGGCGGGTAGAGGTGGCGGTAGCCTACCGGTGGGGGATTTCTGATTTTGGATTTCAGATTGGGCAATCCTATGACCCCACCCGTCCCCTGGTGATTGACCCTGCCGTCCTGATTTACTGCGGCTACATCGGTGGCTCGGGCAATGACTGGGGCAATGGCATTGCCGTGGATTGGGCTGGCCGCGCCTACGTCGTAGGCACTACTGAGTCTTCCGAAAGCATGGGCTTTCCCGTCACTGTTGGGCCGGACCTGACCTATAACGGCACCTGGGATGCCTTTGTGGCCCGGGTGAAGGCCGATGGCAGTGGTCTTGAGTATTGCGGCTACATCGGCGGCTCGGACAATGACTGGGGCTTTGGTATTGCTGTGGATGGGGAGGGGCGCGCCTACGTCGTGGGCACGACCAGGTCTTCCGAAAGCACCTTTCCCGTCACCGTTGGGCCAGACCTGACCCATAACGGCTACTGGGATGCCTTTGTGGCTCGGGTGAAGGCCGATGGCAGTAGTCTTGAGTATTGCGGCTACATCGGCGGCTCGCGCGATGACTATGGCTGGGGCATTGCCGTGGATTGGGCTGGCCGCGCCTACGTCGTGGGCAAGACCAACTCTTCCGAAAGCATGGGCTTTCCCGTCACTGTTGGGCCGGACCTGACCTATAACGGCACCTGGGATGCCTTTGTGGCCCGGGTGAAGGCCGATGGCAGTGGTCTTGAGTACTGCGGCT
>CAZZMI010000017.1:0-30378 GCA_964655275.1 uncultured Anaerolineae bacterium
GTCCCCCCAAGGCCTTTTCAAAAGGGGGCAAACCGCCAGCATCGGCACCCCCCCACCGAGTGGGACCAAAAACCACAGCAAACCCTGGGCCCACGAGGGTGGGGAAAGAACCCCACAAATCTCTCCTGGTGCAAAAGCTATTACCCCCTATCCCTTGACAAAATGGGGAGCATAAATTAACATCTTCCTGAAAATACACGTGGGGGTGTGAGATGAGAAAATGGCTTTTCTATCTCCTCACCCTGGTTTTTGTTTTAGCCTCCTGTAAAGGAACTGCGACCCCATCGGGTAAAGCCGGCACAATAATAATAGATGGCTCCAGCACTGTTTACCTTATAACCGAAGCTATGGCCGAAGAGTTCCAGAAATCAAACCCAAACGTCCGCATAATGGTAGGCATATCGGGAACAGGAGGCGGGTTCAGGAAGTTCTGCGCGGGAGAAATAGACATCGTGGATGCTTCAAGAGCTATAAAGCCCTCAGAACTGGAAAATTGCCGCAAAAATGGGGTTGAGTTCATAGAACTTAAAGTGGCCTTTGATGGCCTGGCAGTGGTGGTTAACCCCCAAAATGACTGGGTGGACTACATGACAGTGGAGGAACTGAAAAAGATATGGGAGCCCGAAGCTCAGGAGAGGATAACCCGCTGGAGCCAGGTTCGCCCCAATTGGCCCGATAAAGAACTGCACCTCTATGGCCCGGGAGTTGACTCCGGAACATACGATTACTTTACCGAAGTTATAGTCGGGGAAAGCGGGAAAAGCAGAGGTGATTTCCTGGCCAGCGAGGATGACAACGTCCTGGTCCAAGGTGTGGCCTCGGACCCGCTGGCCCTGGGCTATTTCGGCCTCGCTTATTACGAAGAAAACGCTGATAGGCTCAAGCTCGTCCCCATCGACGCAGGGGAGGGGCCTGTCCTGCCCTCACACGAATCTATTGTTAAAGGGATTTACAAACCCCTTTCTCGCCCCCTATTTATCTACGTGAATAAATCCGCAGCGGAAAGGCCCGAAGTCCAGGCCTTTGTGGAATTCTACCTCAGCCCTCAGAATGCTGAGAAACTGGTGCGGGAAGTGGGCTATATCCCCCTGCCTAAAGAGGAGCTGGAGAAATCCCTTGAGCGCTTCAGGAAACGGGTAACCGGCTCTGAATATGCCCCTTAGGAGCTAAGTTGGGGAAAAGAGCTTTTACCCTGTACACCTTATTCTTAACTTTCTCCTTCGTCCTGGCCTTGGCCTTTGTCCTCAGGCCTCAGCCTGTGTCCGAGCCCTTTACTTTGCCGCTTTCTCCTTACATCCTCTCCCCGGGTATAAACGTAGAACTGGCGGGTTTGGGCGATGAAGAGCTCCAGAAGACACTGGATCTCCTCAGCCAGGGGGGCTTCCAGTGGGTCCGGCAGCGTTTCGCGTGGGAAGAAATAGAGCCGGAAAGGGGAAGATTTGCCTGGGAAAAGTGGGATAAGATTGTAAAGGCCCTCAACGAGCGCGGTTTCAAAATCCTGGCCGTCCTTGATACTTCCCCAAAATGGGCTCGCCGCCCAGAAGACCTTTCTCTCTCAACGGCACCCCCAGCCGAAATCCACTTCTTCGGCGATTTTGCCGAAGCTTTCGCTCGCCGCTATGGCTCTTTAATAGATGCTTACCAGATCTGGGATGAACCCAACATTTACCCCCATTGGGGGGAAAGGTGGGTTGATCCTGAAGGCTATACTGCCCTGCTTAAAGAAGGGTATATCCGGATAAAAAGCGTTGATCCCCAGGCTTTCATCCTGATGGCGGGACTCGCTCCCACTACTGAAAAAGGCCCCATAAACCTTAATGAGGTGGAATTTCTCCGCAAAATGCTGAGCTGCGGGGCTAAGGAATTCTTTGATGCGTTATCTCTTAAGGCTTTTGGCTTTGATTATCCCCCTTACGACCGCCCTTCCCCGGAAAGGCTCAATTTTCGCCGGCCTGAGCTAATAGCCCCGCTGGTCAAAAACAAGCCTGTGTGGATTGTAGAGGCGGGATGGAATGCTTTGCCCGCCGGCTGGCAAGGGGGTAAATCCATCTGGGGCTCTGTTACCGAGGAAAAGCAAGCCCAATGGACAAAAGAAGCCCTCCAGTGGGCTGGCGAAAATTGGGGATGGCCCGTGTTCTTAACCCATTTCAAACCGCAGGCAACTTCTGATGACCCTTATTGGGGCTTCGCTCTCATCTGGCAAGACTGGACCCCTCGCCCCGTCTATCGCGCAGTGGCTGGCTTTAAACCTCCTTCCGTCCTGCCCCCAGGTGCTCACCGGCCCGATCACCCTGCCATACATTACCAGGGAGACTGGCGTATTTCTCCCTATGGGGCGGATATACCCCACGGAGCACAGGGCAATGCTTCCATTAAGTTTTCTTTTACCGGAACAGGCCTTGATATCCTGGTGCGAAGGGGCAATTATAAGGCCTTCCTATTCGTGATAGTGGACGGTAAACCCTCTAACTCTTTGCCTCAAGACTCAGCCGGAAGAAGCTATGCTGTCCTTTACGATCCGTTATGCCGCGCGTCTGCTATCACCTTGGCCCGGAATCTTCCATTTGGTAAACATCACGTTGAGATCGTGCCTGATGGTGGCTGGAGCCAATGGGCTATCGTGGGCTTCAGGGTGAAGGGTGAAGAAAAAAGCCCTCGCCTGCCCATCGCTTTGCTGACAGGCCTGTATTTCCTTGCCCTTTCCACCCCCTTGACCTTAAAGGCCCTTGACCGCTTTGCCGCTTCCAGCTTGCGATTTATTCCGCTTTCGGTTTTTCTGGTCCTGGCTATCCTCTGGCACCTTTTGCCCCCTATAGCTTCACTCCTTTCCCTCCCTCTATGGTTTCTGGCCTTTTACCTCCGGCCGGAAGCAGGCCTTGCCATAACCATTTTCTCTGCCCCCTTCTTCCTTCTACACAAAAACCTCTTGATAAAAAACTTTTCACCTCAGGAACTTGCCCTGGCCCTAACCACTTTAGCTGTTTTGCTCCGATACAGAGGGAATATCCTCAAGCTGAGGCTAACGAGGCTGGACCTGGCAGTGGTGGCCCTTGTGGCCATGGGAGCCCTATCCCTCCTGTGGGCTGAAAATTTTGGAGTTGCTGCCTACGAATTCCGCAGGGTTGTGGCTGAAGCAGCCCTTTTATATGGCCTTATAATCCTGGTCCGCAGGGAAAAACCTTACACCTTATACCTCCTGACCGACGCATTCATGGCCGGAGCTATGCTGGTCTCCCTGGTGGGAATTTCTCAGTTTTTCCAGGGCCAGGTCATCGCGGTGGAAGGAGTGAGGAGGATTAAAGCTTTTTACGGCTCCCCCAATAACCTTGCCCTCTTTCTGGGGAGAGCTGTACCCATTGCCCTGGCTATAGTTCTTTCAGGAAGAAGCTTAAGAAAATGGCTTTATGCTTTAGCAGGCGCTATTATCCTTGTGGCCCTTTACCTTACTTTCTCCCGTGGGGCCATATTCCTTGGGATTCCAGCTGCAGTGCTTTTCACCTTCTTTCTCAAAGGGAAGAAAGCCCTTGTTCCTGCTGCTGTAGCCCTGATTCTCCTGGTTCTGGCGCTGATCCCATGGTTCTGGACCGCTCGCTTCTCCTCCCTTCTGGATCTGGAAAAGGGGACTGGCTTCTTCCGTGTAAAGCTTTGGGAAGCTACCTTGAACATGCTCAAAGATAACCCCATCCTTGGAGTAGGCCTTGACAACTTTCTCTACCAGTATCGGACCCGCTACGTTTTGCCCGAAGCATGGCAGGAACTTAACCTTTCTCACCCTCACAACTTTCTCCTGGATTGGTGGACAAGGCTGGGAGTGGGAGGGGTTATCATCCTGGGATGGATGCTCTGGGAATTTTTCAGGGCAGGATTGAAGCGATACAGGCGCATGCCAGAAGGGGAGGAGAAAGCCCTGTTATTGGGATTTATGGGGGCAATGGTGGAAACTCTGGCTCACGGTCTTGTGGACCATTCCTTTTTCCTGCCGGATCTGGCCCCAGTTTTTATGCTAACTTTGGCCTGGGTTCGCCATGGAGAGGAGGATAAAGAGGTGGCTTAAGGCCTTGATAGAAATTCCAAGCCCTACGGGCCAGGAGGAAGCCCTCCAACTTTACCTGAAAGAAGCCCTCCACTGGCTCGGCTTTGAAAGCGAGCTCCAGGAGGTGGCGCCATCCAGGCCTAACCTTATTGCATGGCGCGGTCAGAGCCCCCTCCTTATCGCCACTCACTCGGATACGTTGCCAGCTCCAGAATACACCCTGATAGAAAGGGGACGCTTCTTCTACGGCCCTGGCGTGGCCGATGCCAAAGGGCAAATCGCTGCCCTTCTCAGCATACTGGAAACAAACTCCCATCCGATAACTCTTGCCTTTACCGTGGATGAAGAAGCTAAAGGAGAAGGCAGCAGAAAACTTCGCCTTCCTCCCTGGGTTAAAATGGCGATTGTACTGGAACCTACAGGGCTGAAGGTAGCGTTAGCTCAATCGGGTTCCCTGGACCTGGAGCTGGTAATCAGGGGGAGAAAAGCGCACGGTGCTTGTCCGGAAGCGGGGGAAAATGCCATTATCAAGGCCTTTGAAGCCATGGCCAGGATCCAGGCCCTGGACTTCATGCATCTGGAGCACCCATTTCTGGGCAAGCCACACATAATGCCTTACTGGATAAAGGGCGGTGACCCCGAACTCTACCTCGTGCCTGATGAAGCTGTAATCCGCTTTGATGTGAAACTGGTGCCCCCCCTTTTGCCAGAAAAGGTCCTGACAGAGATAGAGAAAGCAACGGTTGACTACGGTTACCTCAAAGTTCTGGACCTTGACCCTCCTTTTGAGATTTCGCCCCAAGCTCAAGTGGTTAAATTGATGGAAGAAGCCATCCGCATGGCAGATGTAAATATCCCTCAACCCCTTTTTACAGGCATGCTCAGCTGGACTGATGCGGAGCCTCTGTATCACAAAGGGCTTGAAGTGGTAATTTTCGGGGCAGGAGAATTGGCAAACGCTCATACCGAGGAAGAGCGGGTAAGCATAGAGGAACTGAAAAAGTTAGCAGCGGTTCTGGATCAGCTTATTCAACTGGCTTCTCGGGCTTAAGTTCGTCAAGCACCCACCTCTCCCACACATCGTAAACATCCGTGGGTCGGAAGCCGAATTTTCGGTAAAGCCTTTTAGCCCCTTCATTCTCCTTCCCCACCCACAAACCTATGCGCTTCCTCTTCTTAGAGCGCAGGAATTCAATGGTGTGGCGGAGGAGAGCTGATCCCAATCCCTTTCTCCGGTAAGCTGGGGCGATGACCAGCTCATGGATTTCGCCCACAATTTCCCTCCCCCAGAACCATCGGCTGTGGGCAGAAACAAAACCAACGATTTTCCCCTCCTCTTCTATCACGAAAAAACCGGATGGATCCCCTTTGTAAAGCCAGTTCAAATAGCGCCTGACCATCCACGGAGCCCTGTAGGCATATTTTTCCAGGCCCTGATATCCTTCCAGATAAATGTTGACCAGCTCATCTCGCAATTTCTTGAACTCTTCTCGGCTCACATTCCTTATCTCCATAGCATCCCCTGTAGAATTCTACCCCTTTCCCGATCCCAATACAAAAATCCCAGCACAGTCCGGGAGAAGCAAAACCCTTCCCGGGGTTTAAGAGGGGGCAAAAGTTCCTCCCTGAAGGTTCTGGGGGTGAAAAGGTTAAATCAATTCTACGGCCATAGCCACCGCCTCCCCTCCACCAAGGCAAAGGGAAACGATGCCCCTCTTTAAGCCCCGATCCTTAAGGGCATAGAGGAGGGTAACGAGACAACGAGCTCCGCTCGCCCCTATGGGGTGGCCAAGGGCTATCGCCCCTCCGTTAACGTTAACCTTTGACCAGTCCCACCCATCCTCAGCTAAGGCTTTGCCATCGGCCAGGACCTGGGCAGCGAAAGCTTCGTTGAGTTCAATAAGATCATAATCGGCCAGAGTTGTGCCTGTTTTCTTCAGAAGCCTCCGGATGGCATGTACGGGGGCTATAAATAGCCACTTAGGCTCCACGGCCGCATAGGTGTAATCCAGTATCCTGGCCAAGGGCTTTATCCCCAACTCATCGGCCTTCTCACGGCTCATGACCACCACAGCGGCCGCCCCATCGGTTATACCTGGTGAATTTCCAGCGGTAACTATGCCATCAGGCTTAAAAGCTGGCTTGAGCTGGGCCAACTTTTCCAGAGAAGTATCCCTTCGCGGGTTTTCATCGGTATCAAAGAGCAAGGGAGGTCCTTTCGGTTGGGGGACTTCTACAGGCACAATCTCCTCACGGAATTTCCCCGCATCTATAGCTGCAATCGCTTTCATGTGACTTTCGTAAGCGTAACGGTCCAGTTCCTCCCGCGTTATCCCGAACTGTTCGGCAATGAATTCGGCAGCATTACCCATATGCTGGTCCTCAAAAGCACACCATAGCCCATCGTGGACTGTGGCATCTAAAATTCGGTCATGACCCAGGCGGTAACCCTGGCGAGCTTTCATAAGCAAGTAGGGGCCCATGCTCATGTTCTCCATTCCGCCTGCTACATAGATTTCCCCTTCCCCTGCTTTGATCATAGAAGCCGCCATCATAACGGCTTTGAGGCCTGAGCCACATACTTTGTTCACCGTAACGGCTCCCACACTGGGGGGTAAACCAGCAAATATGGCTGCCTGACGTGCAGGAGCTTGCCCAATCCCGGCTGAGACCACATTGCCCATTATAACCTCATCAATCGTGGCCGGGTCTATACCGGCCCGCTTCACAGCTTCTCTTATCACCACAGCCCCAAGCCTTGGGGCGGGAATTGCTGAAAGGGAACCCATGAAACGGCCAATAGGGGTCCTGCAACCGCTTACAATGACTACTTCCTTAGCCATGGTAGCCTCCTTCAGAGCTTTGATTATGCGCGCCGGCATTATACCACAGCGAGCTCTTGATACCAAAATCTCCCGAGGATCGCGTCATCTTGAAAATACCGCCATGCTGTGATATAAGTGGGAAGACGAGCTAAGACAATGGTCAGGAAAAGGATTTTACTGCTTTTGGGGCTTTTAGCTCTAATATGGGGTTGTTCCTCACCAGCCCAGACCCAGGTAACCCTGGAAGTGGACGGTAAGGTTTATTCCTTCTCCACGCGCAGTTCCACAGTCAGGGAAGTCCTGGCTGAGGCTGGGGTGAAGCTTGGCCCCTATGATAAGGTTGAGCCAGACCTTTGGGCTGAAATTATTCCCGGGACCTACATCCGCGTAATCAGAATTGAATACAAGCTGGAAAGCATCCGGCGCCCAATACCCTTTGAATCTCGCATTATCCGGAGTGAGGCCTTACCACCGGGCGAAAGGAAATTGGTGCAACCAGGGCTCAACGGTGAGGAGGAGATAATCTACCGGATAACCCTTGAAAATGGGGTAGAAAAAGCAAGAGAAATAGCTTCCACCAGGGTTATAACTCCAGCTCAAGATGAGATAATCGTCGTGGGAGTGGAAAAATTCCTCTCTTCGGTGCCAATAAGCGGTACCATAGCTTACCTATCCGGGGGCAACGCCTGGCTTATGAAGCTTTCCAGCAGCACACGCCGCCCCATTACCACATGGGGAGATCTGGACGGCAGAGTTTTTGAGCTTTCACCTGATGGCAAATATCTGCTTTTCACCAGGCGCGAGGACGGAAACAAGTTGAACTCCCTCTGGGTTGTAACCGCTACCATTGCCGGAGATGAACCAAAGCCCCTTGGCCTGGAAGGGATCCTTTACGCCGAGTGGGAACCAGGAACCGGTGAGGAAGGGGTTTATCGCTTCGCTTATTCCACAGGGGAAAGAACCACTGGCTCACCGGGCTGGAAAGCTCACAATGACCTCTGGATTGCAACCTGGCATCCTTTTGAATCTTTACAGACTACTCCGATCATCACTGCCTGGGAAAATGTCCCCTATGGATGGTGGGGGGTAAACTTCCGGTGGATTCCGGGAAAGAAAATGTTTGCCTGGGCTACGGCGGAAAGCATCGGCTTTGTGGATGGCGAAACTGGCGTTATAACCCAGCTCCTTTCCTTTGCCCCCTACTACACCTACGGAGAGTGGGTATGGGTCCCACCCTTATCCCCATCCCCTGAAGGGAATTTTATTGCTACGGTAATACACGGCCCACCCGTGAGCGGAGAATTACCTCAGGATAGTCCATTATTTGAAATATGGATTTTAAGCCTTGATGGCCGGATTAAATTACGCTGGGCCGAGAATACCGGAATGTGGTCCCACCCCCATTGGTCACCAATGTATCCGAAGGGTGATTTCATCCTTTACGGCCAGGCAAGTGAACCCTTTTACTCCAGAACCTCCCTTTACAAACTCTACCTGGCCGACCGCGATGGCTCAAACCGCCGGATTATTTTCCCTCCACCTCTGGAGCCTGGCCTGCAGGACCCTTCCCAGGTATCCTGGTCTCCCTACGGTTTGCAGTTTGTAGTAAGTTACCAGGGAAACCTCTACCTGGTGGATGTAGAAAAGAAGCAGTATTTCCAGCTTACCGGTGACGGAAACAGTTTCAACCCCCGCTGGGCAAGATAAATTCTACTCCTCCCAACCCATCTTACGATAAAGAATTGCAAAGTGATGGACAGGGCCGTGACCTTTGCCCAGGTTCAATTTTGCCCCGGCCTTCAGGGCCTCCGTCAGGTATTCCTTTGCCAGGCGGACTGCCTCCGGAACATCAGCTCCGCGGGCAAGCCAGGCCGCAATCGCCGAAGCGAAAGTGCACCCCGTGCCATGGGTATTGCGAGTATCAATGTGAGGTGCGGTAAACTCCCACCAATCTTTGCCATTGTAAAGGATGTCAATGCTTAAATCTCCCTCCAGATGTCCGCCTTTCACCACTACCCAGGCAGGTCCCATCGCATGGATGGCCACTGCAGCCCGACGCATATCCTCAATGGTTCTAACCGGGAACCCTACCAGGGCCTCGGCTTCCGGAAGGTTAGGGGTAACCACAAGAGCCAGTGGCAAAAGTTCTTTGATAAGAGCTTCCTGCGCCTCAGGCCTTAGGAGGGGATCGCCGCTCTTGGCCCTCATCACTGGATCCACCACAAGGTTTGGCAGGCGATATTCTTTAACCTTATCGGCCACTACACGGATTATCTCGGAATTAGCCAGCATACCCGTTTTAACTGCATCAACCCCTATGTCTGTCACCACCGAATCTATCTGCTGCGCCACAAAAGACGGGGGAAGTTCAAAAACGGCCTGGACTCCCAGGGTGTTCTGAGCGGTGAGTGCTGTGAGGACACTCATTCCGTAAACTCCGAGAGCGGAGAAAGTTTTGAGATCGGCCTGGATTCCAGCCCCTCCCCCTGAATCGGAACCAGCTATCGTCAGAGCCCTTTTCATTTTCCTTCCTCCCTTTCCTCCTTGCCTTCAAAGGTTTTGGAAAGCTCCCTGAGCTTCTTGTCCACCAGGTAATTCACAGTGTTCTCTTCAAAGGTCCCGTCTTCTCGCCTTTCCCCAGCTTTTACCCCTGTAAGAAGTTCAATCCCTTCGTCCACTGTCTCAATAGCCCAGATGTGGAATTTACCCTCTCTAACAGCTTCCACTAACTCCTCTTTAAGCATCAGATTGCGGATGTTTGCTTTGGGAATTATAACCCCTTGCTGGCCATTTAAGCCTTTGGCTTTGCATACTTCAAAGAAACCTTCTATCTTCTCATTGACCCCGCCTATAGCCTGGATCTGACCCTTCTGGTTTAGGGAGCCTGTGACAGCTATCCCCTGCTTTATGGGCAGACCCGATAAAGCTGAGAGGAGGGCAAAAGCCTCGGCTGCGGAAGCGCTATCTCCTTCAACCCCTTCGTAACTCTGCTCAAAAACCAGCCTGGCGGCCAGAGTCAGGGGTTTATCTTGAGCGTATTTGTTCAGGAGATAGCCTGTAAGGATTAGAACACCCTTAGTGTGGATTGGACCCCCTAATTTCGTTTCCCTCTCAATGTCCACAATCCCCTCTTTCCCTACCCCGATGGAGGCCGTTATCCGGGTAGGCCTTCCGAAGGAAAAATCTCCGAAGCTCACTACTGAAAGGCCATTCACCTGGCCGACCTTTTCCCCTTCAGTATCAATTAAAATAATGCCTTTTTCTATCATTTCCTGCACCCGCTTCTGGATAAGGTTAGAGCGATATATCCTTTCATCCAGAGCTTTCTGAACGTGCTCAGCCCTGACAAAGGAAGCGCCCTCTTTTTCGGCCCAGAAATTGGCCTCCCGGATTATGTCGGCAATTTCAGCAAAGCGTGTTGAAAGTTTCTCCTGATCCCCAGCCAACCTTGAACCAAATTCCACTATTTTGGCCATTCCTGAGGCATCAAAGGGGAGAAGGTTTTCCCTTTTAACCACCCCACATATGAAGGAACAATAGGCCCTGATGTTTTCATCAGTGCGGTCCATCTGGGTGTCAAAGTCTGCTTTAACCTTGAAAAGCTCCTTGAATTGCTCATCCAGATTGTATAGCAGATAGTAGATGAAGGGCGTGCCGATGATGATAACTTTTACATCTAAAGGGATGGGCTCAGGCTGAAGGCCTCTGGTGGTTATGAACCCAAACTTTTCTCCAACCTCTTCCACAATTATCTTACCATTAGCCAGGGCAAGCTTGAGGCCCTCCCAGGCGAAGGGATTGCGGAGGAGGTCCTCCGCTTGGATTACGAGGTAGCCTCCGTTAGCTTTATGCAGGGCGCCTGCCTTTATGAGGGTGAAATCTGTTATGAGAGCACCGAAAACGGCTTCTTTCTCAATCCGCCCTATGAGATTTGCATAGGTGGGATTAAGTTCGGTAACTACCGGAGCCCCCTTAAGCTCACCGTTGTCTACCAACACATTGACCTCATATCGGCGCCACATCCTTTCCCTGACTTCAGGTGGGACCCTCTCCTGGGGCTGACGAAACAGCTCAAGGTTTTCATGTATGTCGTTCCGTACTTCTTCCAGGTATTCCTTCACCCCTGGATATTCCTGGTAAGCTTCCATCAGCTCTTCCAAATGGCGATTAATGACATTATCCACTACAAATTTGTCCAGCTCCCTGAGGCGATTTTGAAACTCCCTCTCCATGCGCCGCACTTCCCGGAAAACCTCTCTGAGCTCAGCTTCTATGGCGCTTCTCCTCTGGAGAATTTGAGATTTTTCTTCTTCGGGCAAGCTTTCAAAAGCCTCTTGACTTAGAGGTTGCCCATCCTTGGTGGGGATTATAAAAATACCGGCAGGGGAAGACTGAAGGATAAAGCCCTGTTCCCTTGCTTTACGGCTCAGGAGGTTGAAAAGCTCTTGCCGGCGGTTGTTGAACTCAACTTCCAAAGCCTCGCGGCGGGTTGAATAATCCTCACTTTCAAAGGCTGTAGGTATTTCACGCCGGGCGGCTTCTATAAATTCCTGCACCTGTTTTCTGAAAAGTTGCCCTTTACCTGGCGGAAGCCGGAGGGCTTTTGGACGATATGGGTCTTTAAAATTGTAAACATAGCACCAATCAGGGGGAACCGGCTTCTGAGCAGCCAGTTTCTCTAAGAAACTCAAAACAGCAGTGGTACGTCCTGTCCCCGGCAACCCCGCCACAAAGATGTTAAACCCCTTTTTATCTATCCCCAGGCCAAAGTTTAAAGCTCTCACCGCCCTTTCCTGCCCGATTATCTCCGCCGGCGGTTCCAGCTCCATTGAGGAAGCGCATGGGATAACTTCAATCGGACAAACTTTTCGCAGCTTTTCTGGCCCAAGCTTTTCCATAGCTCTCACCCCCTGATTTTTGAAATTTATTATGGCTTAATTTCAAATATAACGCAAACGCCGTCCAAGAGAGCAAGTAGAGTTTGACAAGAAAAGGGCAAAGGTTAAAATAACGGGCAAGGCAAAGATTAACTTGGCGATGAAAAGAACTAAACTTTCGGAACTTGATGCGTGGTTAATATTGCCGGTTCTATTAGCAGCCTGGATTCTGAGGCTTTGGCGCCTGGGAGCTCTTGCCCTTTGGGGAGATGAAGCTTCATTCTTCTGGATCGCCGCAAAGTCCCTTAAGGATTTGTATCTTTATACTTCCCATGCCCCTTTTGAACACCCTTTGCTGGCTTTCATCCCATATCATTTCTGGATAAAGTTTGTGCCGCCCAGCGAGTTCTCCCTCCGCTTCATAGGCATGTCCTTCACAATGTTGGCAATCCCCTTAGCCTATCAAACGGCCAAACTCTGGTTAAAAAAAAGTCAAGCTATCATTGTAAGCTCGTTCTTCGCTTTCGCCCCCCTTGCAGCTTGTTTCCGGGAAGCCAGGGCTTATCCGCTCGCCTTGGTTTTATACACGATTTCTCTATTTTTATTTTCAAAACTGCTAACCCGGGGACATTCCCTTACAAGGCTCTCAGCCTTAGTTTTCGTTAACATTGCGGCTTTTTTTGTGCATTATTACGCTATAATCCTGATTGTATGGGAGTTCCTTGTCTTATCTTTTAAGGCAGAGAATGCCTGGAAAGTGCGCGTTGTAATACTTTTTGCATTTTTTACTGTGCTTTTCGTTGCTATAGGGTGGCTTTTGGTATCAGAAGGGCCGCGTCAATCTATAAGCACCATTGTGGAAAAACCAAGAGCCAAAATCCCTGTGGATTTAGAAAGGGTTTTCCTTGAAGTTTTGCTTGGTGGTCCTCTAATTGAATCCATCCCTCTTCATATCAGGATCATCGTAGGTCTTGCATGGCTGTTAGGAATTGCTGGAAGTTTCAGGACGAAACGTGGATGGTTGCTGTTGAGCTTGATTGTATGGGCTTTCTTCTTTACATGGGCTCTGCCCTGGCATAGCATAAACTCCCGTTATTTTATCTATATTCTGTTACCCCTGAGCATCCTATGGGCTTCCTTAACCTGGCCCTTTCCTCTGCGCCGCCTTTTTCCAGCTTTGATATTGGGAGTTGTGTGGGCTTACGGCTGGAAGTTGCACCTTCGCCTGAACTCCCCGGAAAACCTTTACAGGGAAGCTCTCAAGCAGATAGAATTCATGGAAAACCCCGGCGATGCTCTTTTACTCTACGGTCCCGCTCAACAGAGCTTTCTTTTTAACTTCTATTACAAGGGCAAATTGACCCCTGAGCCTATCTCGGTTGAAAAAGCGGAGAAATTGCAACGGAGGAGCTTTGTCCTCGGCATGGCAATGTGGGGAGTGGATCCCGAAGGCAAAATACTTAGAGCCCTTAGGGATAACAATTATCTTGGATTGGAAAAATGGTACTCTGACTGGATTTACCTTGGCCTTTACTACCCTCCTCCCCTTATTCGGGAAGAGCTGGTTTTACCGGAATCTCAAGCCTCTTTGTCAGGCCAGAAACACAAGATATACTTGCCCCTGATTGTGAAAGAGCAAGGCGAAACCCCCAACGCGCTTAGCACTATTGAACTCTCGCGGGGCGAAATTAGGCTTACCTTAAATGTAGCAAAGGCTGATGAGCTTGAGCCCGACCAGGCTATTTATTACACGCTTTGCAGCGAAAATTTGGCGTCCGATGGTCCCCTTTTCTTTAACGTTCGCCTTTATGATGAACAGGGTTCTTTGTGGAAATCCGCCGATTATGTCCTCAATAACCCTTGCACGCGAGTGGCTTTTATCATCCCTTGGGGACTCCCTCCGGGAACATATAAAGTTGTGCCTAACCTTTACAACTCTTCAAAGGGAGAACTTTTAAGCTTTAATATTCCAGAGGCACTGGAAACCGTTAAAGTGAAAAAGACTACGAAAGTGGAAATTTCCCCCCCAGTGCAAGCTGATATAACGTTTGAATGCGGGTTACAATTGCTGGGAGCAGAGAAATGGCCAGCCCAGGTAAACCAGGGGCAAACCTTACCGATTAACCTTTTATGGTACATTAAAGAGCCATGTTCCGATAAATTGACTGTAATCATTGAGCTAAGGGATAACTCAGGAAAGGTTAGAAGTCAAGCTGAAAGCAAGCTTTATTTGCCCGAGCCTTTCACAGGTATTAGAACGTCTCTTTCCCTTGAAATAGCAGGGAGGTTGCCCCGTGGAATTTATCAATTGTCCCTCAGGTTGCTTGATGAGGAGGGAGAGGTTGTTAAGTGGGAAGGGAAAAGCGAGAAGCGTCTCCTGGGAATATCTATAGGTAGTGCGCATTCATCCGGCTACGTGTACCCCCTTGGTAAAATAGAGGTCCTGCCCATACCCCGGTCTTTCCGCAAACCAACCCCTGCCAAAAACCTTGAAGCCACTATTGAAGACACGGCCAGGCTTATTGGTTACGCTCTCTCCCCTGAAGGGCCTTACCGTCCAGGTCAGACCATTAAGCTCACCCTTTACTGGTATTCGCTTGGAGAACCTGATGTTTCATATAATGTGTTCACCCATATTGTAGGGCCGGATGGCAAAATATGGGGGCAGAAGGATAACCAGCCCGTGAACAGCACACGCCCTACGACCACCTGGCTAAAGGGCGAATACGTGATTGATGAGTATTTTATACCCTTGTCTCCTCAGGCTTCTCCAGGAAGTTATGTCCTTTACGTGGGCATGTATGAACCCTTTAACGGGCATAGACTACCTGCATATGACCCGCAAGGGAACCGTTATCCAAACGATGCCATCCCTCTCGCTATTATCAACGTGCAGGATTAGTCGCTTTTTTTAGGGGAAATTCAAAGGCATCCTTTGTTTCGGCTGTCTCAAGGTTGTAAACTGTGAGGTTTTCGAGTTCAGGTTTAAACCTGTATAAACCTATCCGCATGCTCGCAGGAGTTGACCGGGGTGGGAGATAGATAATGTGCCGGTCAGGTATTATTTCCCCCGGTTCCCAGCGGGTGGTGGGGGAGAAGCTTTCCCCAGGAGGGCCATCGTGCTGGGAGATTTTCTCCCCACCAGGGCCAATGAGGTGGACGAAAGCCGTTAAATTCTCTTCCAAAGGCTCCAGGGCCATCCAGTAAAGGGTGACCTCTGCTTTCCCTCCCTTTTGTTTAAAATCAACCCCCAGAAGCGCTATTTTTTCTTCAAATACCGCTTTCGTTGCTTCCGGCCGAACACACGTGGTATTGTGGATGTTTTGCCACCCCCATAAAGCAAGCCAAATAATAACAGGTAAAGCAACCTTTAAAAGTCCCCACCACGAGTTTTTTTGCCACAAAAGGTATAAAAGAAACAACAACCCCAACGAAGAAATCGCCTTCCCTAAGGCCCTGGGCAAGGTATCGCCGAACCATATTTTAACCCTGTGCTCTCCTGCAGGGATTGCTACCGTAATCAAGCCCAGCTGTGGAGAAGGGGTAACCGGAAGGGGGTATTTATCAGAAGTCGCCTTCCAACCCAGGAACCAGAACTGATGCCAGCGAATGAGAGTGTCTTGGGATGATTTAGCGGTCAAAGTGAACCTCAGGGGGCAAATTCGCTCTAATTTTACCTCTTCAGGCCAATGGTATGTTCCAGGCCATTGAAATGGTTTTTCTCTTGGCAACCAGAATTCTTCCCTTGGAACTTTCACTGTGACCGGTAAATACTCCAAGAGCCATGGTCCTCCCCACAGCCTGGCCCAGAGAGCCGTCTGGTAATCGTATTGAGCCATGGAATGGAAGTTTACATCCTCTTCCTTAAGCACCGGTTTGCCTGTCTCAGGCCAGGTTAAAGGTTCCCATTTTATTCCAGCGAGAGCTGTAAAGGCTAATATAGCTGTTACAAAGCAAAGGATCAACAGGTTGACGCCTCTGGGAAACTTGTGGCTAAGGAGGTTAGCTAAGGAAGCTGTCAGGAAAGAGCCGAAAATTCCTGCCATCGCCTGAAATCTCCATGGAAATTGAAGGAAAACAAGGGGCTTGAGGCGGAGCCAGAGAGCCGTGGAAAGGGTTGTGTTCATGAAAACAGCGAGAGTTACTGAGAAGATGGTCACTAATGTTAGAGCCTTTTTCCTTCTGTCAAAAGTGTAAAAGTTTAGCAAAACTGAAACCAAGCCACACATTGCAAGAAGAACTTGCCACGGGCTGAAAAGGTGATGGGAAACTGGATATTTGTGGACCAGAGATTTTGATATTAGCTCAACAACGGGTAGGAGGAAATTTAATGGCTCGGTAACCGATGGAGCAACCTGGCCAGCTCGAATCCAGCGGTTTTCAGCTAAAGCGGGAAGCCAATAAAAAGCGCTGAGGGTAAGGCCAAGGCCCGCTCCTGAAGCTAATAAAAACAGGGTTTTACCCCTCCCAGAAGGGTTTACCAGCACCAATGACAGGGCATAAATCAGGGCAAAAGGGGCAAAGATGAAAGCCGAGAGATTATGGGTAAGGATCAGGCCTGCTAATCCGAGGGCGAGGAAGGGCATAAGCCTTGCTGTTTGTTCTTCCGCCACCTTCTGGATAAGCCAGAGGATGAGAGGAAAGAAGACGAAAGCCAGATGTTCTGCCAGAGCAGCTCTTATGTAAGCGTTAGCTATGTGGTAAGTGAAATAAGTATAAGTGACCGCAACCCATAGCCCGGCCTCCTTGCCGAAGAGGTCCTTGGCCCATAAGTAGGAGGTAAAGGCTGCCAGCAAGAAAGAAATGCCAAAAGTTGCCTTGAGGGAATTTATAAAGCCAAGCCCAAGCCAGTGGAGGAAAACTACAAGGTAATAGCTCAAGGGAGCATAAAAATTGGTGACCGGATAACCGTAGAAAAATCCAAGGTTCGGAAGCCAGCGAGGGTAAAGTTCTCCACCCCGGAGGGCATAATCCAGGTCAAAGGACCGGAAAAGATGATGAAAAGGGTCGTGAGAAGCCCACAGTCCTGGTTTAAAAAGGGGCAAAAGGACCGGGAAAATTAAAATTAGAAGGGGGCCCGGTAACCCACGGACCCCCTTAGGCCATCCCTTCATTCTTCCTCTTCGGGCAGGAATTGTGCCTCTTTCTTACTGTACCATATGGATATCCCCACGATCAGCACGCACAGGGCTACAAAGATGTAAATGGGCCACTTAGGTGAGGAATGAGATGAGTAAAACCTCACAATTATAGGGGCGATTATAACCGAGACCAGGTTCACCACCTTTATCATAGGGTTAAGGGCCGGACCTGAAGTATCCTTAAGGGGATCACCTACTGTATCGCCCACGACGCTTGCTTTGTGGGCCTCAGAGCCTTTCCCGCCATAGAGACCATCTTCAATGGTTTTCTTGGCATTATCCCAGGCGCCTCCGGCGTTGGCCATGAAAACTGCCAGGAGCTGCCCCGTGAGAATTATTCCACCCAGGAAAGCTCCAAGGGCCTCTTCCCGGAGAGCAAATCCCACAATGATAGGCGAAAGGACGGCCAGAAGCCCAAGGCCTATAAGTTCACGCTGCGCAGCTCTGGTGCATATAGTGACAGCTTTGGCATAATCGGGCTTGACAAGGCCTTCCATCAGGCCCGGGATGCGGAATTGCCGGCGCACTTCAACAATTATGAGGGAAGCAGCCCTGGCTACAGCCCTTATGGTGAGAGAGCTGAACAAGAAGGGGATAGCTCCACCTATGAGCAGGCCAATGAAGACCTGGGGCTTAACCACGTTTATGGCAAAGGCTTGAATCCCGGTTTCCTCGGTGAAGGAGCCAAAAAGGCATACAGCTGCAATCACTGCTGAGCCTATAGCAATCCCCTTGGTTATAGCCTTGGTGGTATTGCCCACAGCATCCAGGTCGGCCAGGATCTTGCGGGCTGATGGTTCAAGGCCCACCATTTCACCAATGCCGTTGGCGTTATCAGCTATGGGGCCAAAAGCATCCATGGAAACATTGTTGCCAGTAAGGGTCAGCATTCCTATCCCGGTGAGGGCTACTCCGTAGAAAATCAAAGCAGGCTCGCCAGCAAAAATTATGATAGAAGCTGCTATGGCAAAAGCAATTACTATTATGGCCCAAACAGTGCTTTCATAACCAGTAGCCAGACCGGTTAGAATTGTGGTGGCAGAACCAGTTCGGGTGGAGCGAGCTATCTCTTGAACAGGAGCGAACCTAGTGCCAGTGAAGTAATCCGTAAGGTAGTTTATGATCACCGCCAGGATTATACCGGCCAGAGTTGCCCAGAAGAGCCTGAGGTCATGGGCATAGAATTTGGCCAGGAGGAAGAAGCCTATGATAGAGGTAATGGCGGAGATATTGTACCCTCGTTTTATGGCATCCATGGCATTTTCCTGTTCGCTGCGGGCACTGACGGCGTAAGTTCCGATTATGGAGGACAGAACCCCTATAGCCCGGACCATTAAGGGGAAAACGATCCAGCGGTAATCGTGCAGGTTGCCGAGGTAATGCATAACTCCTATGCCCAGGATCATGGCCGAGACGATGGTAACCTCATAGGACTCAAAGATATCAGCCGCCATGCCGGCGCAGTCCCCCACGTTATCTCCCACCAGGTCCGCCACCACGGCGGCATTGCGGGGATCATCTTCCGGGACACCCTGTTCTACTTTGCCTACCAGGTCCGCACCCACATCGGCGGCTTTGGTATAAATTCCGCCACCCACTCGCATGAAGAGGGCCAGCAAAGTACCGCCAAAGCCGAATCCCAGGAGCACATCCTTAGCATGGATTCCGTAGATAAGGAAGATGATAGTGCCTCCCAGAAGGCCAAGGCCATCGGTAAGCATTCCGGTTATGGTCCCCGTGCGGTAAGCTATTCGCAGGGCCTCAGCAAAGGACTTGCGGGCAGCGGCTGCAACCCTAACGTTTCCCTGGACAGCCATGCTCATTCCCACATAGCCCACTGTTCCGGAGAAGGTCGCCCCCATAACGAAGGCCAGGGCTCGTCCAACGGATATTTTCAGGGGTTCTCCAGCCAGGTGAGCCGAGAAGAACAGGGCTACGGCCAATAGCACGATAAGCCAGAGGATAGTGCGGAACTGAGTGTTCAAATAAGCTCTGGCTCCACTGCGGATGGCGTCAGCCACGTCTTCCATTTCTTTTGTCCCGGTTGGCTCCCTGAGGATCTGACGGCCCAGAAAGAAGGCGTAAAGGAGTCCACCTATGGCTACCAAAAGGATGCTCCAGACACCAAAGGTTTCAAAAGCACTCGCTCCTTCCAGCAATTTCCACCTCCTGAACCCGGGTTTGGGAACATAAGGGGTAAGATAATTTTACCCACATAATCCTTTTTCGTCAAATGCATTTAAATTAAACCTTGACCTTACCTTCCATCCACGTGACTTTCAGGACCGGCCCTTCGAACCCTGTAAGCCTGAGCAGTATTTTCTTGAACTTTTCGGGGTCACCGGAAGTGAAGAAAGCATAGTGGCCTTTCCCTTCCCCTTTCAGAAGCCCGTGGCTTTCCAGAACCCTCTTCACCTGACGAGCCACTGCCTCTGAAGGGTCCACTATTGTTATTTTAGGGCCAGCAACTTTCTCTATTGTTTCCTTCAAAAATGGGTAATGAGTGCACCCCAGAACCAGCACATCTATACCTTTTTCAAGCAATGGCTCCAGATGCTCCTTTACTCTATCTTCGGCCTCCCTGCCATTCAAGAGGCCTTCTTCCACCATTTCTACCAAACCTGGACAGGCTCTGGTGTAAATTTCTACCCCCTGCCCAAACTTTTCTACGAGCCGCTGGAAGAGGAGCCCTTGAAAGGTAACCTTTGTGGCAATAACTCCTATTTTCCCCGTTCTCGTCAGACTTACCGCCGGCTTAACGGCTGGCTCCATCCCCACTATGGGGATGGTAAAGCGCGCCCGCAGGTGGTAGAGGGCAGCGGCGGAAGCTGTATTGCAGGCTACAACCACCACCTTAGCTCCCTTTTCCACCAGGAAATCGGTTATGGCCTCCGAAAAAGCCCTTACCTCTTCCAGGGAGCGTTCACCGTAGGGAAGGTGGGCAGAATCGGCAAAGTAAAGGATGTCTTCAGATGGCATAAGGCGGATTACTTCCCGCCAGACCGAAAGTCCTCCAACCCCTGAATCGAAAATTCCGATAGGGTTATCCCTCTCAGCCACTTTTTGCCCCCGGGTTTAAACCTTCCGCCGTATGGCCCTATAATGTATGGCTTCGCCGTAAAACGCAGCTTTCGCTGCCTCCATCACCGCTTCGGAAAGGGAAGGGTGAGGGTGAACCGTTAAAGCTACTTCCTGAGCCTTCAATTGCAAGCGCACTGCCAGGGCCAGTTCACCTATCAGCTCCCCAGCCCATGGCCCCATTATATGGGCACCGAGAAGCTTGCCAGAGCCTTTCTCGTAAACAAGCTTTACAATACCCTCTGCCGAATCCATAGCCCAGGCCCTGGCATTAGCCGTAAAGGGGAAACTGGCCACCCCGTAATCCAGACCTTCCTCCTTAGCGGCCTCTTCCGTAAAGCCAACTCCGGCAATTTCCGGGAAAGTGTAAATGCAGTAGGGGATTGCACGATAATCAGGGGTTCGGCTGTGACCAAGGGCATTTTCAACGGCTATCTCTCCTTCGTAAGATGCTTTGTGAGCCATCAATGCCCCACCCACGCAATCTCCTGCAGCATAAATGTGGGCAATGGAAGTCCGGAGATGGCTGTCAACCTTTACAAATCCTTTCTCCGTCTTTATCCCGATTCCTTCAAGGTTAAGGCCACGGATATAGGGGCGTCTACCGACAGCCAAAATGACTTTATCGGCCAGGAACTCAAGGGGCTTCTCGCCATGGCACATTACCTTCAACTTTTCCCCTTCCGGTTCTATAGCTTCCACCCTAACTGAAGTTAAGACCTCAACCCCTCGTTTCCTGATTAGAGCCAGGAATCTTGAAGCTATATCTCCATCAGCGGGTGGAAGGATGCGGGGGAGCAGTTCCAGGACCGTAACCTTGCTTCCGAGACTGTTGTAGAGGTTGGCAAGCTCCATGCCTATAACCCCAGCTCCTACAATTACGAGGGATGAGGGTATGCTTTCCAGCCGCGTTATCTCGTCGGAATCCACGACTCCGGGCAGGTTTGCTCCGGAAATAGGGGGGATTACCGGCTCCGAGCCTGTAGCCACAAGGAAATGGCGAGCCTTGATGCGCTTTTCCCCTTCTTTAGTGGCAATCTTCACGGTTGCAGGGTCCAGGAAAGAGGCTTCTCCTTTAATAATAGCCACCCCGTAACTCTTGAGGAGGGTTTCAACCCCCTTCACCATCCTCTCAACAGTTCTATCCCTGAAACTTCTGATCCCTTCAAGGTCAAATCGTTCAAAATTGACTTTAACCCCCCAACCCGGAGCTTTTCGGGTCAGCTCAGCGGTTTCTGCCACATAAAGGAGGGCTTTGGAAGGGATACATCCACGGTTCAGGCATGTTCCTCCTATGCGGTCCTTTTCCACGAGGGCTACTTTAGCCCCAAGCTGTGCAGCCCTTATAGCTCCCACGTATCCTGCCGGCCCTGCTCCTATTATTGCCAGGTCAAACGCCTGCTCTTCCATATCCCCTCCCAAAAGAAATTAAAGGGGGGCACCCGAAGGCACCCCCCTTTCTCATCAGTTTTTACTTCGGTATCTTAGCCACAATGTTGTCCACGAACCAGTCAATGGTCCAGAGCTCGTCGTGGGTAGCGCGGCGCCCGGGCTCTATGCGGAGCTTGCCATCCTGATCGTAGATAGGACCAGTGAAGGGATCAAAGAGGACGGTGGGCTCCTTCATCTGGGCCAGGCGCTTGAAGACCAGGTCATACACGCTGATCTCGCCGAAGATCGGGTCCTTAACCTTCTTGGCTTTGAGGGCTTCTTCAAACTTGGGGTTGATAGGAACACCGAAATCGGCGCCAAGCTCCGCCCCTCCTTCCTTCAGGAGCCACCAGTAGTCCACGTTTTCCAGGTTCTGGTTGTTGTAAACGCCAAGGTAGACCTTCATCAGGATGTCCTCGTAAAGCTTTTCCCAATGAACAAGCTGGCCACTGACGGCGGAGTTAGGACCATACTGGAGCATTGGGCTGTAGTGGGAGAAGGTGTATACAGGCTTGCCTTTCTGGGTGGTATATTCCTCACCAACCTGGATCACGGCTGGGGAGTCTTCGGTGAAAGCCAGGACATCAACCCCATCGGCGATCATGGCCTCAGCGGCCTCGCGGGCTTTGGCCGGGTCATACCAGGAGAAAAGCCAGCGGACATCCACCTTGGCATCGGGGTTAACTTCTTTCACACCCAGAGCGAAAGCGTTGATATGGCGGACTACTTCAGGAATGGGGTGCGCAGCAACGTAGCCAACCTTCCCGCTCTTGGTTAATGCTCCGGCCATCAGGCCGTTGAGGTAGTAAACCTGGTAGAATTCGGCAAAATAGGTGCCCACGTTCTTAGCTCGCTTGTAACCGGAACAGTGGAAGAAAATCTTGTCCGGATACTTCTTGCCTGCCTCTATAGTAGCATCCATAAAGCCGAAAGAAGTGGTGAAGACAACATCCGCTTTCTCTTCCACCACAAAGCGGTCCAGGTAGCGGGCGACATCAGCTTCGGGGACGGATTCAGCGTAAACGGTCTCAAGCCAGTCCTTGAACTTCTCCTGGACATACTTACGGCCAGCATCGTGGGCGTGGGTCCACCCGTAGTCTCCGATGGGGCCTACGTAGATAAAAGCGGCCTTAATCTTCTTGATGATGGGCTTTTCAACCACTACGGGGGTAGGGGTTGCGCAGGCCGCCAGCAGGGTGAGCACAGTGAAAACCACTATGATCAAAAGAAGCTTTTTGCGGTACATACCCTCTCCTCCTCAAAGGGTTTGCCCCCTCCAAGGGCAATTTCAATATAGCACAGAAAGAGCTTTTTGCCAAGTCCCGGGGGGAATATTTAGCCTAAGGGGAGGCAAATTTCCGCCAGACCTTTTCCCTCGTTATCTTTCCCCCGGCCGAGGCCTCTTTCATGGCCATTATCAAACTTTTTGCAGCCAAGTAAGCAGGCCAGGCAAAAGGTCCTGGCTCTGTCCCCGAAATCTTCCGGTACTCTTGAGCGAAATTAGGGTCAGGCTCTCTTTCACCACCAAAACACCAGCTTCCTTTTTCTCCCGCAAGAGCTTTGAACGGCAGAGAGCAAAGGTCAGGCCTGCCCCAAAATTCCCCTTTAAAACCATTGCTTCTCAGCCTCAGCAAAACCTCGGCTCCGGTAAGGCTATCCCCGGGCCAGAAAACGATTCGGTAATTTTGCGGGTTAGGGGGAAATTCAGGGTAGCAGTAGAAATCCACATCCTTTGTCGGGCAAGAAGAGAGGATTTCTTTGTAAACTGCTGAGCCGGGGCAGGAGAAGACCAGCACCTTGCCTTCAGAACAGAGGATTTCAGGCCAGTGGGGTTCAAAAGCCCCCTTCCCCAGTTCGCTTTCCAGGAGAGGGATTGGTATTATAAGGGGCAAATGATGACGGGCATAGATGGGCAATGCCGCCAGGGTAGTTTCCTCCGAAAGATGGCCGATTGCTCCTACTACATCCGGATCAAGGGAAACTTTACCTGCAGCCACAACAGCTTCGGCGGGTGAATTTCTATCGTCCAGTGCTACAAGTTCTAAGCGGTATTCCCCCAGCTCCCGGGAAGCGTTTACCTCCAGAACGGCCATCTTCACCGCGTACAGAGCATCATAACCCTCAGCCCGGTATAGTCCTTCAAAGGGAGCTATAAGTCCTATCTTGACAGAAGGAGGAACGCTTCCCGGGAGGGTGCATCCTGTTAAAAGGAGGAGAATGGCAAGGCTCTTAAGCCTCTTCACTTCCGGATTTTTCCCCACCGCTCATGGATTCCCCAGCAAACTGGACGAAGGGGCGGAGGAGGGAGGAGAACTCCATGGGGAATATGAACTTGGTGGCAGGGCTCTGACCAAGGGCTTTGAGGGCTTCAAGGTATTGCAGGCTCATGGTCTTGGCGTCCACGGTTTTAGCCACATCAAAGATTTTCTGAAGGGCGAGGGCAAAACCTTCGGCCTTAAGAATAGCGGCCTGGCGCTCTCCTTCTGCTGTCAGGATAAGAGCCTGGCGCTGGCCTTCGGCCTTAAGGATAGCTGCCTGCTTCTCGCCTTCAGCCACCTTTATGGCTGATTCTCTCTTACCGTCGGCCTCGGTGACCATGGCGCGGCGAGTCCTTTCGGCGCTGAGCTGGCGTATCATGGCTTCCTGGACTTCCCTGGGCGGAAGGATTTCCCTTATCTCCACGCTCGTTACCTTTACACCCCATCTTTCGGTGACTTCGTCCAGCTTTGTGCGGAGGATGCGGTTTATCTCTTCTCGCCTGGCCAGGACGTCGTCCAGCTGGATATCGCCGATCACAGCCCTTAAGGTAGTGGTGGCAATTCCCTGGGAAGCTCCGGCAAAGTTCCTGACCTGAATAACGCTGTCCACGGCGTTTACCACTCGCCAGTAGACCAGGAAGTCAACATCTATCGGGGCGTTATCCTTGGTGATGCAGGTCTGACGGGGTATTTCCAGATATTGTTCCCTTAAGTCTACCTTTACCGGGACCTCAACAAAGGGGATGAGAAACACCAGACCCGGCCCTCTTTCCCCCACGCACCTTCCGAATCGGAAGATCACCAGCCTTTCATACTCCCTCACGATTTTAATGGCCATGGGGGCAATTATGAGGATGAGGAGGATCAAAAGGCCAAAACATAAAGTGCCTGTGGTCATCGTCCACCTCCGGGATGGTTTTGATTGCATTATAAAGGCTTTTGGTTAGGGGTGCAAACTTTTTTCTTCGCCCTGCTCTGTTTATTTGGCCTAAGGATTCTGCGGTGGTATAATGGTTCCGAAAAATAATAGATGGGGTGGTTCTCATGAGGATTTTGCTGGTGAGTCCGATTTCAAAGGTATGGAATTCCCGCAAGCACATCCACATGGGGCTTGGCTACCTGGCCGGATCGCTCCTCAAAGCAGGCTACGAGGTAGAAATTTTTGATGCCGTGGTGGAAGATGAGCCTCTGGATTCTTTCCTCAAGCGCAACCCCTTTGATGTAGTGGGGATTTCCAGCCCCACGCCCCTTATCTATGAGGCATGGGAAGCGGCGCGGGTTGCCAAAGCCCACGGAGCCATAACCATCCTCGGAGGGCCTCACCTTACCATTATGCCCCATGAATCCATGGAAAGACCGGAGGTAGATCTTGTAGTCCGGGGGGAGGCTGAAGATACTATCGTAGAGCTGATGCAGGCCCTGGAGGAGGCACCGCCCCACGACGGCCATGATCCGGAAAAACCCCGCCTTTTCCCCGAATCTGTCTACAACAAAATCCTGGGCCTTTCTTTCCGGAACGAAGAAGGCCAGATCATCCATAACCCGCCGCGCCCGCTCCGCAAGGATATAGATAGTATCCCCTGGCCCGCCTATCACCTTTTCAAAATAGAGCGATACACCAACCTCCAGCCCCTGACCGATGGACTTGATCCCAAAGCCAGGGCCTACACCATTCTGACCTCCAGAGGTTGCCCCTATCAATGCATATATTGCTCAAAGCCCATAACCGGGAACACCTGGCGGCCACGTTCTCCAGCTGAGGTTATAAAAGAATGGCGCTATCTGGTGGAAGAACTTGGCGCTACCGAAATCGGTGTTACCGATGATGTATGGAACCTGGACCTGGAAAGGGCCAAAGAAATCTGCAGGTTACTCATAAAAGAAGGACTAAACAAGGTCCCATGGATAACCATTCACGGGATGAGAGTTACCAGCACTGATGAGGAGCTTTTCCAGCTGATGAAAAAGGCTGGGTGCAAGAGGGTGGGCTTTGGCGTGGAAAGCGGTAATGAGGAAATCCTGAGGCGCATAAAAAAGGCCCAGACTTTAGACCAGGTCCGGGAAGCTTTCCGCAATGCCCGGAAGGCAGGTCTTGAAACCATGGGCTTCTTCATCTTCGGCCTGCCGGGGGAAAACGAGCAAACGATGGAGGATACCATCCGTTTTGCCCTGGAGCTTGACCCCGAGCTGGCTAATTTCATGATGGCAGTTCCATTCCCGGGGACGGAACTTTACCGCATTGTTATGGAAGAAGGCAAACTTTTTGCTAAAAGCTGGAGAGAATTCGGAATCCACGATGATAAAGCCCACTACGAGCTTCCGGGACTTCCGGCTTCCCTTGTGGAAAAGAAGTGGCATGAGGCTTACCGCCGCTTCTACCTGAGACCAGGCCGAATATGGAAAAGGCTCTGGAAAAAGGACACCTGGCGCCGCTTACCTGAACACATAGTCAATTTCCTTCGCTTTTTCAGGTGAAATCTCTGCTTTCAGGATGAAAAAGCGGAAGTTTTTCCTGCTCTTCTTTGCTTTAAGCCTGGGGTTAGCGGGAGCCCAGGTAGTGAAAAATCCTGCCAAGACAGGCCCTGGGGTCGGCCTCCTGATCCTGAGTGCTTGTGTGGGCTTTTTAGCCTCCGCATCTGGAAAACCCCCGGCCTTCGCTGGCAACCCCCCGTTGACCGCATCTGCATGGAAGAGGGCCTTTGGATTTGCTCTGCTCTTCCTTTCGGCTTTTGCCAGTTTGGTAGCGGTAAAGCTTTTTGAGAGGATTCAGGGATTTACCCCATGGGTGCTTTATGCGCTTTCACTGCTTTATTCCGGGATTGCCTTTTATGTTCTGGAAGAACGCTTCCCGGCTCCGCCTCGCAAAATGAAAGTCAGTGGCCTCCCCATAGTCCTAATCCTTATCCTGGCCTTTTTCCTGCGCTTATACCGGATAAGCGAAATGCCTCCGGGCATTTACTATGATGAGGCCTGTAATGCCCTTGATGCTCTCTGGGCCGTGGATTCGGGTATTTATCCGGTTTATTTTGAGGCGTGTAATGGGCGTGGCCCTCTTCTCATTTATTCCCTTTCCCTGGCCCTTAAATCTGTTGGGAATGAACCTCTGGCTTTGAGGCTCGTGCCCATTTTCTACGGGACAGCCACTGTCCTCACCTTTTACCTCCTGGTGAAGTTGGTGGATGAAAAGGTGGCCTTGTTAGGAGCATTGCTTCTTAGCATAATGCGCTGGCACTTTCACTTCAGTCGGGTGGTCTTTGATGCCATAACTACGCCCTTTTTTGCAACTTTAGCCCTCTATTTCCTGTGGCGAGGCTTCAGGTGGGGGGCTCGCACTGATTTTTTCACGGCCGGGCTTCTCACAGGATGGGGACTTATGGGCTATGCCGCTTTCCGGGTTTTTCCCCTCCTGGCCCTCTTTTCTTTCCTTCCTTACATCGCCAGAATCCGCTTTAAGGCAGTTGCAACGGCTTTCCTGATCTTCGTAACCGCCTTTCTCCTCTCCTCAGCTCCCATTATATCTTACGCAGTCCATCACCCGGATATTTTCCTGCTTCGTTCCCGCCAGGTTTACCTCCTGCGTTTCCATCCCCTTCCTGCTGGGCTGGAAGCTATTAAGCGCAACCTCCAGACAACACTCCTCATGTTTCACCAGCGGGGTGATTTCAATCCTCGCCACAATTTCCCCGATGCCCCTGTGCTTGACCCTGTAATGGGTGCCCTCACAATGGTGGGGCTGGGAATTTGCCTCCGCAGAGCTCTTGACTGGCGCTATTCCACCATGCTTCTATGGTTTATCCTCTTCCTTCAACCCGGGATATGGTCCATTGAAGCGCCTCAGGCTCTCCGCAACATAGGAGTGGTGATCCCGGTGGCCTTTCTGGGGGCCCTGGCCCTGAGGGAGGTGGCTTTTACTGTATCCCCGACCTTAACCTGGGGGTTAATCGGGCTCCTCCTGATGGCATCTTTAGCTTTTAACTTCCACCTTTACTTTTTCCGCCACGCGAAGGATTTGAGGACCTTTTATGCTTTCTATGGCCTTGAAACCACCGCTGGCCGGATCATTTCCTCCTTAGGCCCCAATTACCGTTACTACTCCATTTATGCCACCGATCCAACCGTTCATTTCCTTACATCCGAGGACGTAGACCTCAGGTTTTTAGATGCCATGGAACACATCCCCCTCCGGGAAAAAAGTGACCGTGATGTCATCTATCTTACGGACCCCCGCTATGACCTGCCCCTTGAAGTTTTCCTCCACTGGTATCCCGGTGCAAGGGTGACAGAAATTCCCGATCCATCGGGTAAAACGATGTTAAGGCTTGTATTGGTGAGCAAGGAAGAAGTTAACAACTCAATAGGATGGCGATCTTTATCCGAAGGAAGCCTTTTCATCCCGGAGACGGGCCCTTACCGTTTGAAACTGGAGGGGTCATCTTCTGCTGAGCTTAACTTGACAGGGGTTGAAGGCTTTCTGGTCCTGAAAGGTGGGGAAGAAGCCAGCGTTCATTTAGTCAGGGGATGGCACGGTTTGAAGTTAAAGGGGCCGGGGCAAATTAAGATCTATGGCGGGGGCTTAAATGGTGAGGTGCCGGAGGAGCTTTTCAACACCCGCCCACCATTTGTGGAAGGCCTTACGGGTTACTATTACCGTGGAACCGATTGGAGTGGGGAACCAGTTTTCGCCCGGATTGACCCTTTCATTGCTTTCCGCTGGCACATTCAGCCTCTTCATGCCCCCTTTTCTGTGGAGTGGAGAGGTTTTCTTAAGGTTGAAAAGCCTGGCTATTACAGCTTTGCCCTTATTTCCAATTCCCCTTCCTCTCTGGAGATAGATGGTCAACCGGTAGTGAAAACCTCCGGGGACATGCGTCAGGAAGGCAGGATTTACTTGAGCACGGGTGAGCATAAAATAAGGGTGAGATATCAGGAACCTGGTGGGTATTCAGCGATTTACCTCTACTGGAAAGAGCCCGGGGGAAAATTTGAAATTCCGCCTTCCAGGGTTTTCAGACCTATTTGGGGGGAAGCGTGGAACGAGTGGTGATGGTGGTGATGAGCAAATGGCAGGAAAGGGCCCTGGTCTCAGCTCAGCTCCAGGAAGAAGGCTATAGGATTAAATCCTTTCCCGATATTGAAGTTGCGGCCGCTTACCTGTGCCATGCCCCTGTTCTCCCTGATGCAGTAGTTCTGGATTACAGAGGCTTAAAGATTTCCGTGGAAAAATTGAAGGCCTTCCGCCTTCTCTTGGGGGATGTTCCCCTGGTTTTATGCACAGCTCCCTATAGCCGTGATCAGGTAGCTGAAGAAGTCCTCAACCCGGCCCGAATCCTTGTGCGCCCTTTTACAGTCGGAGAAGTGGTGGAAGCTATCAAAGGACTTTTGCCCCTCTCTCCGCCCACTTTTTGAGCCTTACCATTGCCTCTTCCAGAGTTTCCATACGCTTAGCGAAGCAGAAGCGGAGCATAGGAGGTTTTTTGGCCTCCTTCCGGTAAAAGCCGCTTATGGGTATAGTTGCTACTCCGGCTTCCCGGATCAGGCGGTGGCAAAAGGTCCTATCATCTTCGTCACTTAATGGGGAAAAATCGGCCAGGAGGTAATATGTGCCCCCGGGTTTCAGGATTTTAAACCCTATTTCTTCCAGGGCTGAAGCCAGGAAATCCCTGCGCTGGCGATACATCTCCACCGTTTTGCGGAAGAACTCTTCTTCCATCTCCAGGGCAAAAGCAGCAGCTTCCTGCAAAGGGGCCGCCGCACAATAGGATGTGAACTGATGGATCCTCCGGATTGCCTCGGTAATGTTGGGAGGGGCTATAACCCAGCCTATCATCCATCCCGTAAGCCCAAAGGTTTTCCCAAAGCTTCCGGCCGTTATTGTACGCGAAGCCATTTCAGGGAAAGTTGCTATGTGGTAATGCTTTCCTTCAAAAACCAGGTGCTCGTAAACTGCATCGTAGAGGACCAGGAGATCATGCCTTACGGCCAGGGAAGCGATGATTTCCAGTTCTTCCCTGGAGAAAACTTTGCCCGTGGGGTTATGGGGGCTGTTAAGCATGATAAGGCGAGTGCGGGCAGAGATGGCTTTCTCCAGCTCATTGGGGTCAAATTCCCAGCAGGGTGGATTAAGGGAAACGAAAACAGGTTTTCCTCCGGCCATTATTACATCGGGAGCAAAACTATCGTAAAAAGGCTCAAATATAATCACTTCATCTCCTGGATCAATGAGGGCCAGGATTGAAGCGATGATGCCTTCAGTAGCTCCGTGAGTTACAGTCACCTCTTGATAGGGGTCTATGCTCCAGCCGTAGAAGCGGTAGTAATGGTTAGCAATAGCCTGGCGGAGCTTAAAGGCTCCGAAACTTGAAGTGTATTGATTTGCTCCCCGGCATATAGCCTCTATAGCTGCAAACTTAACCTCTTCTGGCCCTGGCAGGTCAGGGAAGCCGGTGGAGAGATCCAGGGGCTTGAATTTCTCCACCAGTTCCCCGATTTCCACGAAAATGCCGGGCTCTATTTCATGGGCCCTGTATGACCATTCTCTGTCCATTTCTGCCTCCAGGCCAGGTTTTTTAATCAAGAAGATTTTAGCAAAAAGGGTATAGTTTGCCAAAGTTTCTGGCCCTATTTGAGTCGCAAGCCCTTTCTGGGCCCGGGTCCTTCCATCATAACTTCAAGGCAATCCATTTTCTGTCGATCTCCAGGGAAAATCCGGCGATCGGGGATCGACAGAAAAATTTG